>CAYTRL010000008.1:0-33810 GCA_964439795.1 uncultured Thermodesulfobacteriota bacterium | reverse complement strand
CCTGATTTCTTCAAAGTTTTTTCTTGAACCCGTACACGAAGTGGTCGTAGACCGCAACGTACAGCCTGCCCGCCACCGCCACCGGGGAGGACTTGATCGGGTTGGAGAACCGGTGGTTCCAGACCTCGGTCCCGTCGGCGAGTTTGACGGCCGCCAGGATGCCCCGTTCCCCCCCGGCGTACACCAGGTCGTTGTAGATGAACGGGGAGGAGATCGTGGGCCCCAGCCCCCGGTACCGCCACTTGAGCTCCCCGGTGTCCCGGTCGAGGCAGTAAAGCCACTGGTCCACGTTGCCCACCACCACGGCGTTCCGGGAAAGGGCCGGGGAGGAATCGAACCAGCTTGCCGCCTTGTACATCCAGACCTGTTCGCCGGTGTCGGCCTTGAGGCAGTAGAAGTGGCCCTTGGTGTCCCCAAAGTAGACCTTGCCATCTTCCACGGCCGGGGATGATCCGGTCACTCCCTTTCCAATCACGGGAAACCGCCAGGCTTCTTTCCCTGTTTTCGCGTCCACGGCGTAGAAGTTGGCATCCCAGCTTCCGAAGTAGACCCGGCCCCGGTACAGTGCCGGTGAGGAGGTGATCATCTCTCCCACCGGAAACTTCCATACCAGTTTACCGGTTTCCTGGGTAAAGGCATAGAGGTTCGCGTCCCAGGAGCCCACATACACGGTTCTCCCGTCCCCCACCGGAGAGGAGTTGATCTTGTCCCCGGTTTCGTACTTCCAGGCCAGCTCTCCGCTCTTGCGGTCCAGCGCATAGAAGTTGTTGTCCGCGGCCCCGAAGAAGACCAGCTTCCCGGAAACCATGGGCGAGTCCAGCACGGCTTCTCCGGTGGGAAACTCCCACACCCGCTCCCCGGTGTTGGCGTCCAGGCAGAAGAAGGTTTTTCCCACGGTGTCCCCTACGTAGAGCCGGTCCCCCAGGACGGCCGGGGTGGAGATGATCCAGCCGTTCAGCTGCTGCTTCCAGAGCAGTTCGCCTTGGATGGGCGGCCCCTCGGCCCGGGCCGTGTGGGCCGCGTCTCCCCGGAACATGGCCTGACGCGGCCCTTTATCGAACCCCTTGCAAGAGGCCAGCATCAGGGGAATGATCAAGAAAATAAGTGTGCCTCCGATCCGGATCCTGTGCTTCATGGTGCTCCCTTTCCCGGTTTCCATGGTTTTCCTGGTTTGACTGCCTTTTTGGGTCATGAGTTCTCCCTGCGGCCATCCGGCCGGGGAACCAACATCAAATCCCGGTTTTTTCCTGGAGCGGGGTTCCTTCTTTGTTCTGGCCGCTCCCATCCGTGCCCAGGCTCGTGAGGAGCTGTTTCACGGTGTCCGCATGGGTTCCCGAGGGGGCCAGCTTCAGGTATTTCTCGAGGTGTTTTTTCGCCTGTTCCTGATCCCCGGCCTTGAAGTAGCAGATAGCGATGTTGTACCGGAGGCCGGGATCTGAGGGCGCGTCCATGGGTACGGCTTCGAAGGTCTTCTCCATGAGGACGGCCGCCTCCCGGTACCTTCCCTCCCCGAAGAGGATCGAGGCCAGGTTCTCGTAGGCTTCCACCAGGACCGGGCGCATCTCGATCGCCTTTTTGTAGAGTTCGCGAGCCTTTTCTTTTTCCCCCTTTTGGAGGTGGATGTTGGCCAGGAAGTACACGGAACGGTGGTCATCGGGGTACTCTTTCCGGATCTTCCGGAAGATCGAGGCTGCCTCCTCCAGCTTTCCCGCCTTGATGAAAGCCTGGCCCTGCCCGTCCAGGAACTCCCGGTTCGGCTTGACCCGGTTGGCCTCGTGATAGGCCTGCGCCGCTTCGGCGTGCAGGGAGAGCTTCTCCATGGTCCACGCCAGCCGCTCCCAGCACAGGAGGTGATCCTTGTTGCATCGGACGCAGTTCTCGAGCCGCTCCCGGGCCTTTGGATAATCCCGGCGGACGTAGTCCCGGATGCCGAGCCGCAGGTACGCCTCGTCGCTGCAGGGCTGAAGGGTGAGGACCTCCTCGTAGATCGGGTAGGCCTTTTCCGGGGCATCGTCCTGTTCGAGCTGCTTCGCCCTGGACAGTTTTTCCTGCACCTCCCGGTCACGACTCCCCAGGCAGGCGGGGAGGGACAGTCCCATGACAAGGAGGACGACCGTAATCGAGATAGCGTGTTTCATCTTTTGACGGACCTTTCAAGTGCGATAATTTTATCTTTCGAGGGAAGGCCTCAACGGTGTTGCCCTCGCGAGCTGGTGTTTCCGTCCTGCCCGAGAACCCTCGCCCCGGGTCCAAGGCAGGCCCCGGCGTGCATGTAATGACTGGATTCCGGCTTTCGAGGATGTCGATATATGAGGTATTTTGTTTTTCTGTCATCCCGGACTTGATCCGGGATCCACAGTTCAGAAGCACTTCTGAATGCCCTCATTCGAGGGCATTACGGAAAAAGACATTTATAGACACCCTCTTTCGCCGGGATGACAATAACTACTGGACATTTATCGACCCTCTTCCGCGGGAAAGCGGACCCAAAAGATAATAGCGGAGTTTGTGGAAAAGAAAAAGCCCCTGGTCCCTTTGTTCCCGGGACCAGGGGCTTTCCGTATTCATTAAAACCGGGGAGGGCGGGGCAGGGGATTGCTCCCCTGAGCCCTGCGCTCTCCCGAAAGGGGTTAGTCGATGGTGTAGCCGCCGCCGGCACCACCCGTCAGGGTGATGGTGTCCTCTCCACTGTTCATGGAGTTCCCGGAGTTGTCCTCGGCGATGACACGGATGAAGTCATCATTGGCAACGGTGCTTCCGTTCACCTGGGTGATGGAGTATGCCAGGACGGTCGCGCCAACGATGACCTGGTTGGCGTTGCCAACGGCGAAATAAGTACCGGGGATGGTGCTACCCATCACAGCGGAGGCGCCGGAAGCTGACTGGTCAGCAGCATCCCAGACACCGTCGCCGTCCACGTCCCGGACCACAGGCTCGCTGCACACGACCTGCACGCCGATGGGGCAACCGGCAGGGACGGCACACACATCGCCGACTTCCCATGCGGAGGCGCCGCCATTGATGGCAACTCCAGCAATGTCAACACCGAGCGTGATGCGCGGGTTGATGCTGTCCTGGATCTGGAAGATCAGCACGCCGGGCCCGCCGGGGGCGGTGCGGCCGGTGATGTTACCCTGCAGGTCCTCGGCATTGGTAATAAGGACGTTCGTGGCTGCAATGGTGGTGGCAGGAACGCCGCTGTCGTACCCTTCGTAGATGTTTGCATAACCCCAGGGGTTGGCCGCGCCGGTGGTGATGGTCACGGTCTGGTCGCCCCCGCTCAGCACGGCGGTATCGTTCGCAACGCTGACACCCACGAAGGTGTAGAGGGTCAGATCCTCAGCGTCCCCGGCACCGGAGGACGCCATCGGCTCGCTGTAGGTAGCCAGGAGCTGCTGCATCTCTCCGGAGGTGCCGGACGCCACGGCAGTGACGAACAGCGGAACCACGGCGTCACCGAAGACCAGGGTGGCGTTGGCAGCGATCGCGGCGTTCAGCGTCTCGTCCAGGATCGCGGCCGTGGCGTTGGCGAATGCAATGGTGTCACCCGGGGACAGGAGCATGGCGCCGCTGAGTCCGATGGCGATGTTCCTGCGGGAGTTCGTGGTGCCCGGGATGCTGGCGGCTGTGATGGCCGCGCTGGAGGCGGTGGTGAGGCTCAGGGCCGGGGTCGGATCCTGTGCAGTATCCAGGTCCTCGCTCATGCCCACGGTGATCGTGGTGCCGGTAGCGGACCACGCGGTGTAGTCGGCAGCGTCGTAGGTGCTGCTTCCCGCTCCGCCTGTCCACTCCCCGAGGGTCTGCAGGTTCACGTCGACCGTGGTGCCCCAACCGGACGTCAGCAGGTAGATCGGCAGGTTGGTTTCAGCCGTGCCGTTCACAGGAGCGAGACCGCAGGTGTCAACCGCCGGAACGGACTCGGAGTCCCACCCGCAGCCCAGGTCGGCCACGGTAGGATCGATGTTGTCCTGTACCGCGATTGCGTTGGAGTAGGGGCCTCTCATGGCGTTGGAGTTCAGTGCGATGACCGCCGCCTGAAGGCTGAAGCCCTCGTCAATGAACAGCAGGCCGCCGAGGTTGAGTTGGGCGATGGTCGGGATGGGAGGAACGACCGCCGCCAGTGCGGTGTTAATCGTGGTGAGATTGACGTTCATCGTGGTGGCCGGGACGTTGGATTTCGGGGTCTGCCCAACCAGCACCGGGAGTCCGGCGATGATACCGCCAGTGGCCAGCTCAGCATAGAGCTCGTACTGCCGGGTGATGGTGGTGGCAGGGGTTGCTGCATCCCAGGACACGAAGATCGTGTCGGTCTCGTTGATGACGCCACCGCACGCCGCACCGGCGCAAATGCCCAGGGTACCGTTGGGGTCCAGCACGTTCTGGTTGTTGGCCTGCGGGATGTTATTGGCCGAGCCGCCGAAGGGGCCCACCGCCGCGTCAGGACCGTTGTCGAGCTGTGCCAGGTTCTGGGCCTGGGTGAGCGTGGGGTCGCCGCTGGTGGCCAGGGTGACGCACACGCCGGCCTGGAGAGCACCGGTACAAGCACCCGAGTTCACCGTGAGGATGTCCGCGCCGCCCGCCGGGTTCACGCCGGCATACAGGTTCTGCCAGGGATCCGAGAAGTTCGCGAGCGAGACTTCCAGGTTCATCCCTTCCGGAAGGGCGTCCACGGGATCCATGGTCACGGTCGTCACGGTCGCGTCCCAGCTCTGGTTCAGAGGGAGCGGGCCGGGGTTCTTGAAGCTTACGGCCTCGATGCTGGCGATTCCGGTAATCGAGTCCATCACCTCGTTGAAGGTCACGGTGAGGTTTGTGAGCAGGTTGGTGAAGGCGATCTCGCCGCCCACCGGGATGTTGGTGGCCGTTGCGAAAGGAGCATCCTCATCCACCACGCCCTGGTGCGGGACCATGTCGTACGGGGTCATGGGGTCGTAGTCCGCAGCGCCGGCGTCCAGCGCATAAATGTGGCCTCCGCCGTAGCCCACCATCACGTCGTTGCATGCGGCGCCCTGGGGACAGTTGCCGCCGGCCACGAACCCGGCCAGGGAGCGCGTGAGCTCGTAGGTGATCGGGGCGGTATCGGTGGCTTCCGGTACGAGGAGCCACTCGCACATACCGAGCACGGAAAGCGTGGAGTTGTTGCTGAAGGCATGGACGCTGGCGCCCTGACCGTTGGCCCAGATCAGTTCAGCATTGGGAACGAAGTTCGCGGGCAGGGAGAGGGTGCAGAGCACGCCGTCCAGCAGCTCGGCGGTCTCGTTGTTCTTCATCCGGCCCTGCACGATGGCCGTGGTGGTGGGCATCCGGGCCGTGATGGCCGTGGACTGCAGATTCCCGACTGCCTGGAGCTCGCCGCCGATGGCAACGATGGCACCCTGGGCCGCCAGGGATGCGTAGTCCAGGAGTACTGCGGTGTAGGTCGTGGAGTAGCCTGTGGCCTGCACCGTGATCAGGTACGGGCTGCCGTTACCCCACTGGGCGTCCGCGCCGGCAGCCATGACCAACTCACCGGCCACGGGTACGTTCTTAAAGCCGTACTGTCCGGCGGCGTTCGTTGTTCTGCCTTCACTCGGTTCGCCGGGGTAATTGAGCCTGACAACAGCTCCTTCAATCGGGTTGTTCCGTACGTCCACCACCACACCCTGTACCGAACCCTTGAGCGTGAGCGACGGGTTGGACGGGTTGGTGATGGAGTTGGAGGGCTGTGTTTCCGGCGAATTACAACCGGAAATCACCATTGCACACATCATGGCGACCGCCGCCATAGTGAATAATGTCTTCTTCATCGTTTTGACCTCCGTGCAGATTGTGAAATCCTTTTTCCTTTCGGTTCCCCCCCCCTCACTCTGCTTCCATCTTCCCGTGGGAAGGAAAAGAACTCACTCACATACAGCCGATTATTATTCTCTAGTTTCGTTTTCACATGAGTCCAGAACACTTATCGCTAAATCCAGTAGTTGTTCTGTGTCGTCTCACCTCCTTTCACGACGATTTGTTGGATTCTTTTAACCTTTTTCCAAATTTGCCTTTTCTTATGTTGTATATAGCTTCGTGCCCCCGTTTCCCCCGCTGGATACAGCCGGGGGTTCGCACGTAGTTTCCCGCCGGACACCGCGCCCGAGCCCCGGGGTGGAAAGAACACCGGGCGGCCCGTACGCCGCTCCTTTGGGGTGTACCCTCTAGATAAGCAGAACGACCACAGACAGCATCTTCTTCAGGCGGTTCCTCTCCCGGTCAGATGTAAGCCATCTTTCGGGAGCGCCCTTGCCGCTGCGAAGCGTGTATGCGTCGGAACACTCTGCTAGTGCTTGCAACAGGTTCCCCGTCATAAAGACTTCGTAGGTTTTACAGGCTGTCTTTTCCTCTGTCAAGCGTTTCCGTCATTCAATTTGAGCGCGACGATAAACCAGATTTGCTTGTTTTGTCAATATCTCCCTGTCGGCGGGAGCGACCGTTAACTTAAATATTCTTTATATTTTTTTGGCCTTCGGAGCCAATTTTTGCAAGATTTACACCAAAAACCAAGTCGTGTCAAGTCTTTATTTCATATCTTTAAAGTTTTTGTTGATCCTTCTGGCGGCTGTCTGCCACGCCACAGGGTCTGACTTGCAAACTGTATTTATGAAAAGAATACAAAAAGGTACTGACTTGACAAATCCATGTCAAAAAGGGGCCCGGAAACAAAGACTGTGAATCATAGTATTTCTCTGTTCGGTTTGCAACCTTTTTTAAGGGGTATTATTTCAAGGCGATAAAATAAAAAAATATTCAGTGCGCGCGGGGTTTCCCCTGAACCCGGCGCCCGGGGCCGGTGGTGGTCGCGGCTGGGTGGGGCGTTCAGCGGGCCGATCCCCGAGGAATGCCCGCACTGCGCTTTCCGGGAGAAATGAGGTTCCTTAGTCGTTATTTTGAAATAAATAAATTTATATTTTTCTGTTTGGATGGTTTGAAGATCGATCGTTTCCAGGTGATACACATCCTCTCGCAGCTTGCAGGCTGGTTCGGTCCGATGCCGTCCCTTCAGGGCGTCATGACCACTCTTGGGCTCAAGACGGAAACCGGCCGGTTCGGCCCTGTCCTTTGTTTCCTTAGAGGCAGCCGGGCCGAGCGTGTATTGCCAGATATCCCGGCGTTTATTTTTTTTGCCTTCGGTTGGACGGGGCGATGCAAGGGGGTGCCGGATCATCTCCATCCTCTCAGCGCTGGATTTTTCCGGGAAGGATAAATTCGTACCGCTTCCGGAGCAACCGGGTGGATACCCAACGGTCGAACCTTCTCAGGTTGAGGAAGGCGCTCCAGATGATCTTGTCTTCGGTGTAATACCGTTTGATCTCTTTTTCCGTAAGGGGCTGAGGCCAGTCCTGTCGACTCTGTCGACCCTGTTGTTGGTTGATGATCTCCAGAGTGTCGGCGATCAGGTCCGGCCTCTGTTCCTTGTACAGGTTGGCGGCCAGATCGGTGTAGACCTTTCTGGGATCATAATATCGGGTCATCACATCGTCGAGGAACAGTTGTTCGAAGATCCACCGGAGGTAGCTCGGGGCGGCCTGCAAAAGGAGCTTCGGGTCCAGCTGTTCCTCCCCGTCGATCCGGTACAGGGGGGTGCTGGTGTCCAGGTAGTAGAGGCGGGAGGCGCCGTCCTCCTCCATGAGGACCCAGTTGGAGATCTGACCGTCCAGGGCCAGCTCCCGGGCCGGGCCGCGGTCCCGGTTGAAGGCCCAGACCTTCTCGATCTCCGTTACGATCCGATCCACGAGTTCCAGGACCCCCTCCTTCTCAAGCGTATGGAGCAGTTTGTGCGCCACCCGCTCAGGGGGCAGGCGGCGCTGTGCGATATAGAGGACCACGGGGTGTCCGGGAACCGCTACAATGTGCGTGCTGCTCTCGGGCAGGGTGAGTCCTGACCGGGTCAGCAGGGCGCAGTACTCGTGGTACCGTGCTGCGTACGCCTCCGCGCCCCCCCGCTGAGAGAACAGGGGCATCCTCTTGTACGCCGTCTGGTGATCCCCGGAGATCTGGAAGATGGCCGAAATCTCCCCGTAGCCCAGGAGTCGTGCAGGCACCTGGGATGCCTCGATCCGAGCAGGGTCCAGGCCGGATTCAAACCGTGTCAGAAGGTCCTCGTCCACATTCATCCGTGTTCTCTCCCTTTCCCGAACAGGCTGATCATATGAAAAAGCTACCTATTGTAATACCAATCGCTTTTTCATAGGTGTTGAAAAAGGCTCATCTGCTGCGTTCCACTCATCCTTCGTCAGTCAACGTACTTCCAAGGTACGCCTCCTTCCTCATGATCTCGTGCGCCTTGCATCTAAACCTTTTTGAACAGCCTGCCTAAATGGACTTTTTCAACAGGCTGCCAAGGATGTGTTTCGTGTTCGGTTGCCGTGCATCCTGCATCTCTTGGACGCGTCGGTCCTCAGAGCCGTTGAAGCGCAGGAGGTTTGTACTCGGGGCTCTGGTTCCTGCGAACTGTTTCTTCTATAGGGATGTAGTCTTTCTGTGGTTCCGTTTCCGGATCACTGCCGGTGAGTCCGTTGATCGATTTGTCCGCGGGCCGGATTATAACACGGCCTGGAGACATGTCCAGGGGGTTTTATGTGGGGGTGACGGGTTGCGTGTGTCTTCTTTGACGGGACCGTGGGACGCTTTTCATCACGCTGGCCAGGTGTGGACATGGCTGGTAAAATATCTATCTGTATTTCATTGCCCGGGGATGATTGATAACCCGGAATTCCTGAAATAAATACCACCCGCTTCGGCGGGAATGAATGATCCCGGGAGGAATGAATGAACCGTCCACGGGGGGAGAAGAAACCGGGTTCGGTGGCTGCAGGCACAACCCTGACCGGTGGGAGGGGATCGGCCTGGAGCATGGGGTTCCTGATGGTTCTGGCCTTGTTGGCGGGGTGCGGTGGTGGGGACGGACCGGACCCGGCGGCGAACGATGAGGACAGCACATTGACCGTTTCGGCTGTCGGGGACGGGCTCTGGCTGGAGCACAACGGTCTGCCCTACTGCAACGGGGAACCGGGCACGGAAGTCCTGTCCCTGGACGGAACGTGGCGTTTTCAGGAAGACCCGGCAGACCGGGGGCTGGAGGAGCTGTGGCAGGCCGGGGACCGGGAGCTTTCCGGGTGGCGAACCCTGGAGGTTCCGGGGGTGTGGAACGCGGTCTTCGATGACCTCTTCCTTTATAAAGGGATCGGGTGGTACGCGGTGGACGTGGAAACGGCCGTTCCGCCGGCGCGGCCGGTTCTCTACTTCGGGGCCGTGTTTCTCCGCTGCCGTGTGTACGTGAACGGCGTGTTGGCGGGTGGGCATGAAGGGGGCTACACCCCGTTCTGGGTGGATGCCGCAGGGGCCTGGCAGCCCGGGCGCAACCGAGTGGTCCTGCGAGTGGACAACCGGATTACCGATCACACGATCCCCGCGGATACCCTCATGAACCGGGGATCCCACGGGTGGTGGCCCTACGGGGGCATCCTGCGAAAGGTATCCCTGCATGACTGGCCCGGCGCCCTGGCTTTTCGGCTGGACGCAGCCTACGAACTGGGCCCGGACCGGAAGAGCGCTTCGCTGGACTTCCGGGTGGGGATCCGCGGGTTCGCCCCTGAGGAGGCCGTGGTGGGCCTGGACCTGGAGCTGTTCGACCCGGAGGGTGTGAGGAGGATGCAGGGTGGGATCGGGACGGCAAGCGTCCCGTCCGGGGGCGTCCTGCACCTGCAGGCCCGGGGCGAATTGAATCCGGTGCGGCTCTGGGACGTGGGGGATCCGCAGGTCTACGAGGTGGTGCTCACGCTGCGGGGGGGCGACGGGCGGGTGCTGCACACGGCCAGGCACAAGACCGGTTTCCGCTCGTTTGAGATCCGGGACGGGGATTTTTTCCTCAACGGCCGTCGACACGTCCTGCGCGGGATCAACCGGCACGATGACGTGCCGGGGCGGGGATCGGCGCTCACGGACGGAGATGTGGAGCGGGATCTGGACCGGATCCAGGGGTTGAGTGCGGACCACACCCGCCCGGGGCACTACCCTGTGCACCCGGGTATCCTGGCCGGGTGCCGGGACCGGGGGATCACGGTGACCGAGGAGATCCCCGTGTATCAGATCGCCTTTGAACAGTTCGGCGACCCGGAGCTGATCGCAACCACCCGGCAGCAGCTCCTGGAGATGATCGAGCGGGACCGGAACAATCCGGCCGTGGTCCTGTGGTCGCTCAGCAACGAGGTGTGGTCCTTCCTTCCTGCCGCCCTGGACTACACCGCGATGCAGGCGGAGCTGGCCCGGCAATGGGACCCGTCCCGTCCGATCACAGCGGCCCTGCTCATGGCGGCTTGCATCCTGCCGGACCAGGTGGCCTCCGTGGTGGATGTGGTCAGCATCAACGAATACTTCGGCTGGTACATCGCAGAGCCCGGCGATTGCCTGGCCTGTTTCCAGCACCTGAAATCCATCTTTCCCGACAAGCCGGTGGTCCTGTCCGAGTTCGGGGCGGGCGCGGTTGCGGGCCGGCATATGAACCCTGCCGACGTGGGCCCGGAGCCGGTGGACGACCACTCCTACACCGAGGAGTTTCAGGCCTGGCTGTTGGACATCCATCTCGACGCGGCGGATCAGGCAGGCCTGGACGGCACCATGCCCTGGATCCTGGCCGACTTCCACATGGAATGGGACCCCACCACCGGGAAGCCCCACCCTGTAACCACCATGAACCTGAAGGGGCTATGCGGCTATGACCGCGCCCTCAAGCTGGGCTACGACGTGCTGCGCACCGCCTACGAGGACCCCGGCTTTCTGGGCTCCCCTCCCTGATTATCGATAGGATCAAACCGCGGCGCGGGTCCTGGGTTCGGGTTGTTGGCGGTATTTCTGGACCCGGTCCAGGAAGTAAAGGTGGAAGCGGTCGTCCCGAGTGAGCTCCGGGTGGAAGGTAAGGCCGAGCAGGTTCCCCTGCTCCACGGCCACCGGGGAACCCTCCCGGGTACACAGGACCGAAACGTCGGGGCCGGTTTGCCGGATGATCGGCGCCCGGATGAAGATGGCGTGAAACGGGGTGCGGTCCAGGGAGACGGATTCCAGGCAGGGGGCTTTCAACTCGGCCTCGAAACTGAATACCTGCCGGCCGTAGGCGTTCCGAACCACCTCGATGTCCATCAGGCCAAGGGAGGCCTCCTCTTCCGGCGCCGTCGGGGGTGCGTACCCCTCCCCGTCCTCCACCTCCCGGGAAAGCAGGATAAGGCCCGCGCAGGTGGCGAGCATGGGAAGGCCCTGCCTTCCCATGGCGCGCAGCGGCTCCCAGAGTCCGTATGCTGAAGCGAGTTTCCGCTGGGTCGTGGTCTCCCCCCCGGGTAGAACCAGGCCGTGGCACCCGTCCATGTCCCCGGGCATGCGAACCTCTACCGTCTCCACCCCCATGCGGTCCAGCGTCTGAATGTGTTCCCGAAAGGCCCCCTGCAGGGCCAGCACACCGATTCTGGTCAAGGTTCTATTCCCTCACCAGCCCCGTTCCGCCAGGCGTTCGCCTTCCTGGAGTTCGGAGACCTGGAGGCCCCGCATGGCGTCCCCCAGCCCCTTGGAAACCTCGGCCAGAAGCTTCGGGTCGTTGAAGTGCGTGGTGGCTTCCACGATGGCCTTGGCCCTCACGGCGGGATTTTCGGACTTGAAGATCCCGGAGCCCACGAAGACCCCTTCCGCCCCCAGCTGCATCATCAGGGACGCGTCCGCCGGGGTGGCGATCCCCCCGGCTGCGAAGTTCACCACGGGCAGGCTTCCGTCCCGGGCCAGGTCCGCGACCAGCGACAGGGGGGCCTGGAGCTCCTTGGCCGCCACATAGAGTTCATCCGGGCGGAGGGACTTGAGCCAGCGGATCTGGGCCTGGACCTTCCGCATGTGGCGGACCGCCTCCACGATGTCCCCGGAGCCGGCCTCTCCCTTGGTGCGGATCATGGCGGCGCCCTCCGAGATCCGTCGCAGGGCCTCCCCCAGGTCGCGGCAGCCGCAGACGAACGGGACCTTGAAGGCGTGCTTGTCGATGTGGTTCTTTTCGTCCGCCGGCGTGAGAACCTCGGATTCGTCGATGTAGTCCACCTCCAGGGCCTCCAGGATCTGCGCCTCGGCAAAGTGTCCGATGCGGGCCTTGGCCATGACCGGGATCGTCACCGCCTCCTGGATTTTCACGATGACCTCGGGGTTGGACATCCGGGCCACCCCGCCGTCCTTGCGGATGTCCGACGGGACCCGTTCCAGGGCCATGACCGCACAGGCGCCCGCGTCTTCGGCGATCTTGGCCTGCTCGGGAACGGTCACGTCCATGATGACCCCGCCCTTGAGCATCTGTGCAAGGCCTTTTTTGGTTTCCCACGTTCCTCGTTTTTCGTCCATGATTTTCTCACCGTCCTTAGCGGTTGAAAGGTCAGTGCCAGTAGAGAAACCGTCGGCACTTGGGGCAGACGCCCACGCCATCGTTCTGGCGGGACTCCTGCACGAACTGGGTGGGCAGTTGGATGAAACACCCGTAACAGATCCCGTGGTTCACCGGGGCGATGGCCCGGCCGAACTTCATGAACAGCCGGTCATAATGATGGATATGGTCCTCGGAGATCTCCTCCCGGATCTCCTCCCGCGCTTTTTTTAGGGAGGCGAGATTGGCCAGGACGAACCCCAGGTCTGTTTCCTCGTTAGCGTAACGTTCCTCGGACGCGTCCCGGATCATCATGTCAATGTCGTGAAGCTTGATCAACAGTTCGAGTTCCCTGTTCATTCGTCGGCGTCCTTTTCCCTTTTTATTCTCCGGGTGGTGATCGTATCCGTCCGTTCACGGGGGTGTCGATTTTCGCCCCTATGCGGCACAGTTCATGGGTTTGGACAATCAGTCCAACGCTGGAGATTGCGAGCGGAGCGAAGCAACCCCCCGGCTCCGTGAAGCTTTTGTTCCCGGGGGATTGCCGCGTCGCCTGCGGCTCCTCGCAACATTCGCCAATATAAGTCCGGCTGGCTCAATTTAACGACACCCTCACAAGCCGGAATCCAGTCTGTGCAGGCACCGAAACGATGCCGGCGCCTGCTCCGGACTTGATCCGGGGTTCGCCGGCATGACATAACATGACATGGATCGAAACCCTCTTTCATGGGAATGACGGTACCCTGAGAATCTCGAGCGTATCCAACTCCTTTCGCCCGGATCGGGTGAAACAAGCTGTCGTCTCGAGGGATCAGACATCCATGTCGGCCAGGAGTTTAAAAAATTCCTGATGCGTCTTGGCCTGCCGAATCGCTTCCACGTTTTCCGGCTTGCTGGCAAGCTTCGCGATGCTTCCCAGGAGAGGGAGGTACTGGTTGGCCACCTCCCGGTGCGGAGCGATCACCAGAAAGAAAAGAAAAACTTTTTTCTTGTCCAGTGCTTTGAAATAGATCCCCTTTTGAGATAAACCGAAGACCAGGTGAAGACGTTCGACGATCACGGACCTGCCGTGCGGGATGGCCACGCTCCCCCCCAGGCCGGTGGATCCAAGCCGCTCCCGTTGCATGACCATGTCCAGCAGGATAGGTTTGTGCTCTTCGCTGACTTCGAGCATCCAGACCATTTCCTGGAGGATGTCTTCCTTGGTGGACGATTTGAGGTCGAGATTGATAAGATTCGGGGTGAGATGATCCGCAAGTTTCATTCAAGGAGCCTCCGTGTGGAATCTATTTTTATAACAGATGGGCACGAGAAACTCAAGACGGGCCGCTCCCATGGATAAACGGCCGGCACCTGGTTTTCCCTCTTTCGGCACGGAGAAGCGCCGGTGGGAGCCTGCCGCTTTGCTGCTTGCCGCGGTGGGGGTTCTCACGTTCTCCCCCGGCCCGGGGGTCGATGCGAAGCAACCGGCAGCCCCGGGTTGCACGGATCCCGGTGCCTGTTTTCTGCAAGGGATCGCCGCTTATCGGGACGCCCGGTACGAAGAGGCCATCGACGCCTTGGAGGGGTCGTTACAGGACCCCCTGGGCGGTCAGGAGTATGCATACTATTACCTGCTTCTCTCACACTGGAAGGCGGGTCATGTTTCGGAAACCATGGGGTTCTGCAGACAGTTTCAGGACCGCTTTCCAGCCGGTCCCCTGACGGCGCGGGTGGAGAAGCTGGAGGCGGAGGGGTACCATCGGGCTTCGACCCCCTGGCTGGCGGGGCGGACCTATGAGAAGCTGATCGCCGAGCGGGACAGCCCGGAGCTGAGGCTTTCCTATGGGGAGGTGCTGGAGTCGCTGGACCGGATGACCGAGGCGCACGGGAACTATCAGACCCTTCGAAAGAAGTGGCCCCGCTCCGCCGAGGCACGCCAGGCGAAAAAACGCGTCCGGAAGCTTGAAGATCGGCTCCCCCGGTTAAGGAAACGGTGGGAGGAGACCCGGGGCCTCCGGGAGGAGGAGACGTTGGCCATGCAGGAAAGGAACTGGCCGGAAGCGCTCTCCCTTCAAGAGCGGTTGCTGGACAGGCCGCTCTCTTCCTCCCTTCACCGGCAGGTCCTCTGGGACCGGGTCCGGGCCCTGATGGGCGCCGGGAAGCTGGACGCGGCCCGTGAAGAGCTGGACCCCCTGCTGCGACAGTATCCCCGTTCCCGGGAAGCGGCCCGGGCGCTTTATGCTGTGGGCAGGGGGCTCTGGAGGAAGGACTGGAACCGTGAGGCGCGTCCCCTGCTGGAGCGTCTGGTGAACGATTACACCGATTCCGAAGAGGCGGCCCCGGCTTCCTACATCCTGGGGCGCATCCACCTGGAGGAGGGGGGGCTGGATCAGGCCGTCCGCAGGTTCCGGTACACGCGGTTTCTCTTTCCGTGGACGGAGTGGGAGCGGGAAGCAGCCTGGTGGGAGGCCTGGACCCTTTACCGGGCAGGGGACTACAGCGAGTGCGCCGAACTCCTGGAGGCCCTGGATTCCGGCCGGGTGTGGGTTTCCGAACTTGTTCCCAGGTCCCGGTACTGGCAGTCCCGGAGCCTGGACAAGGCGGGAAACCAGGAGATGAGCCGGCGCCTCTACGGCGAGCTTCTCCAATCGTATCCCACGAGCTATTACGGCCTGATGGCCCGGAGCCGGTTGGGGGAAAAGGAACAGGCCCTCCCTTCCAGGGAAAGTTCGGCCCATGGGCCGGAAGTCTCCGGGTCGGAGGCCGGGGCCCCCGGCCTGTACGGGATCTCCCTGATGCTGCAGGACCCGGTGCTGCCGCTCCTGCTGGAAGCCGGGCTCCGGCGCGATGCGGTGGAACGGCTGGACTGGCTGCGGCGGAGGCCCGATGGCAAGGAGGTCCTGGAAACCGGGGACTGGATCGAAGCGTACTCCCGGGCAGGAGACCTGGCACGGGCGCTCCGGGCCGCGTACAGGGGCGGCATGCATGACCAAATCCTGGTGGAGGGTGTTTCCGGAGAGGACGACCAAAGCGTCTTCCTGATTCGCAGCCTCTATCCCCTGTATTTCTGGGACCTGATCCAGGCCCGGGCGGAAGAGCACGGCCTCGACCCCTATCTCGTGGCCGGCCTGATCCGTCAGGAAAGCCTCTTCCAGTCCGATGCCCTCTCCCGTGCAGGGGCCATGGGACTGATGCAGATCATGCCCTCCACAGGACGCCGCATGGCCGGAAAGATGGGCATGAAGGGTTTTCAGGCCTCCAACCTGTTGGATCCGGAGGTCAACATCCGCATCGGGACCGCCTATCTGGCTGAACTTCTTGACCGCTACGGGCCGGACTGGCATAAAATCCTGGCCAACTACAACGCCGGGCCCCGGCCCGTGGCAAAGTGGACCGAGGCCATGCCGGATGCGGAACCGGATGAGTTCGTGGAGAACATCCTCTACCGTGAAACCCGGCTGTACGTGAAGAAGGTGTTCTTCAACCGGGACCTTTACCGCAGGATCTACGGTGGAGAAAAAGTGCAGAGGCTCAGCCCAACCCACTCCCCTGGTGGGGCAGGGCCCCACCCTACGGAAGCTCCGGTTGTGATCGAACAATAAAGCCATCCAACGCCGACACGCCGACAGCCGAAGACAGACCTCTGAGCGAATCCAGACGAGGTGCCAATGAAAGCTGGAAATCCCATGCAGGCTATAACCGATTTCGTGATCCGCTTCCGGTGGGGGGTGTTTGTCCTGGTTCTGGCGATGAGCGGCTGGCTGGGGTTTATCGGTTCACACCTGCCCACCAATAACAGTTACGACACCTGGCTTCCCGAGAAGGATTACGAGTCGGTCCTGTACAAGGAGACGGACCGGGAGTTTTCCTCAAACGCCCTGGTTTTCGTGGTCCTGGCCTTTCCGGAAAAAGGGGTGTTCCACCCGGATTCCCTGGCCCAGGTGGAACGGTTCACCGAGTTGCTGGAAGACATTCCCGAGCTCTTTTTTGTGATGAGCCTGACCAACATCATGGATATCCGGGCCACGCCGGACGGCGTCTGGGTGGGGGATCTCGTCAAGGAGATCCCCGAAGATCCGGAGGCGTTGCAGGATCTCAGGGATTACGTGCTCTCCCGGGAGATGTACGTGAACTCCGTGGTCTCCGAGGACGGTCGCTTCACGGGGATCCTGATCAATATCGACGGGGACTACGACGAGGTGGAGGTGGCCGCCGGGGTGGTGGAGCATGTGTAAAATAACGCGTGGGGGGGCACCTACTACTTCGGAGGAGACCCCGCCCTTGCCCACTACATGAACCTGTACATGGAACGGGACATCGAAGTCCTGGTGCCGTTCATGTTTCTCGTCATGGCCTTAGTCCTGGGTTTCGGGTTGCGGCGGTTCTGGGGGGTGGTGCTCCCCCTGCTCCTGGTGTTCCTGTCGATCCTGTGGACCCTCGGATTCCAGCAGCTTCTGGGGATGCCGCTCAACCTGCTCACCCCGGCGGTGCTGGTGATGCTGATCGCCATGGGGAGCGACTATGCCGTACACTCGATCAACCACTACCTGCGCGGCGGGGATGTCCGGCGGGCGGGCAGCGAGATATCCGTTCCTATCCTTATGAGCGCGGTCACCACCATCGCCGGGCTCCTGACCTTCGGCACCACCCAGATACGCGTCCTGAACGACTTTGGATACGAGCTGGCCATCGGGCTGGGCGTCGCATGTTTTCTCACGGTGACCTTCCTGATTGTCATGATCCGTATCGTCCGCGTGCGGCCCGAGGCGGAGGGCACCGGAGAGGGGCCGGGTTCGGCCCGGGAAGGTGCAGCGGCGGAACAACAGGAGGAACCGGTTCACCTGTTCGGCCGGTTTCTCGAGGGGCTCACCGTGCGCCTCTTTCGCCGTCCCCGGCTCTTCCTGGCCGGGGTCGCGGTGGTGGTGGTGATCATGGGGCTGGGGATACCGCGCCTCAGCTCGAACGTGGATTTCGTCACCTTCCTGCCGGAGGACAGCCCCCCCCGGGAAGGGCACGAGATTTTACGCAACCATTTCGGCGGCATCTATCCGGTGACGCTCTATTTCCGTGGGGACATCGAGGAACCCTCCGTGCTGACCATGCAGCTGCGCATGGAGAACCTCCTGCGCAGCCACCCTCAGCTTTCCGGGTTTTCGTCCCTGGGCTCCACGATTGCCGAGATGAACCGAATGCTCACGGGAACCTACGCCATCCCCGTGGACCGGGCCGGCGTGGCAAGCCTCTGGCTTCTGATGGAGAGCGAACCGTATTTGAAGCCCCTGGTGAACGATGAGCGGGACAAGGCGCTGGTCAGCGCCCTGATCCGCGACTCCGCCACGGAAGTGATGAAAGAGACGGCCTATTTCGTGGAGGATGAGCTTTCCCTTTCCCTGGGCGCGAAGGATGAGATCCTGACCCTGGAACCCTCCCGGCTTTCCGGGAAGGACCGGGCCACGCTGCTCCGGCTTCAGTGGCGGTTGGCCGCCCGGCAACTTGCGGCTTTGGCAGCGGGCTATGACCGGGACTCCCGGTTCCCGGTCTCTTTCTTTGAGGACAGGATCCGCGATTCCTGGAAAGCCGCCCTGGACATGGGCTGGGGCCACCGGCTGGAAAGCTCGCTTCGGGAGTACCTGCGGAAGGAGGCGATTCAGCTCCTGGACGAGCCTGTGCAGCAACAGGTCATCGTGATCTTCCGGGAGCATTTCCCACGGGACGACCCGGAGATGTGGATGCCGGCGGTCCGCCGGGTGCTTCTCACCCGGGGGAGCATGGACCCGCAGGACGCGGAGGTGTTGGAAGAGGGCGCCTTATGGCGGTGTCGGGAGGTCCTGCGCGCGGAGCAGGTGCAGCGCATCCTGGACACTTTTTCTCCCGGGCTTCCGCCGGCCCTGGTGAAGAACGAGGATTTCCAGCGCAGGGCAAAGGGGGTGGTCTGGGATCTGCTGAGCGAACGGCCCGTGATGCTCGCCTCATCCTGCACGGCCGTTGCGGGCATCGACGGTGCCGTGGTCCATCGGGTGCCCGTTCGGATCGATCACTCCGGTGCGCCGAGCATTTTCCGCAAGTTCGATCAGTTGCTGTTCCGGAGCCAGTTCCAGAGCCTGCTCCTGGCCACGCTGGTGGTGCTGATCCTCGTGTCCATCACGCAGAGATCGATCCGGAGGGGAATCGTCTCCATCGTGGCCGTACTGGTCCCTCTGGAGATGGTGATCGGACTGATGGGCTGGATGGGCATCCCCCTGGACTTCGGCACGGCGTTGTTCGGCGCCCTGATCATCGGCCTGGGGATCGACGGGTGCATCCACGTCCTGCACTACGAGGCCGGTCTGAACGGCCGGGGACTGTCGGAGCAGCAGGCGATGGTGATTACCCTGCGTCACGTGGGAAGGGCGGTGCTCACGGCGAACATCACCACCGCCGCCGGGTTCGGCGTGCTGCTCTTCTCCATCACGCGGGCCGTCAGGAATTTTGCAGGAGTGAGCGTGCTGGCCATCCTTTTAGTGACCGCCTCCATCATCACCCTGCTGCCGGTGCTGATCAAGGTTTCCCACGTCTTTGCTACAACAGCCAGAGCAGCACCTGGGCAGCCCCCGCTGCCGGGAGGATCAGGACCCGGGCCAGCGGCCTGAGCCAGCCGTGAGCGGCCTCCATCCCGGCCGGATCGGTTCCGTGGCGGGCGTACCGGTCGATCCGGGCCGGGGCGCCTGAGCTTTTCGCCAGGATTTGATCCCGGAACCGCAGCAGGGATTTCACCTGCCGGGTGAACGCCGAACCGAAATCCGCTGTGGCCACGGTGGACACGTCCACGATCCGGCCCTGGGGGTTTCGGTACCGCTCCGGGATCACGGGGACGTCCTGGGCGTTCCGGGGAAACGAAGCCAGATAGTCGAAGAACGCCTCGTACTCCTTCACGGCGCTCCCGTCCGGTCTCCGGACGATGGCCTCGGTCAGGTCGTCGATCGGTACGCCGTTCACGTCCTTGGGAACCACGTCCAGGATGCCGTAGCTCCTCTCCTTGAGCGTTTCGATGTTCAGGCCCATGTAGTAGTTGCAGACCACCTTGTAGAGCGTGGGGTTGCCCCTGCTTGTGTCCAGCACCTCCCTGGAAACGCACTCGGGGTCTTCGGCCACCGGTTCCGTGCACCGCTGGACCTCCTGGACGCGCAGGAACGGGAAGCCTTTGGAGAAGTAGGTAAAGGCCAGGCCGGAGTAGCTGAGCCAGTAGTCGGAGTCTCCCAGGAGGGGGTATGCCGTGGCGTCCACCTCGGCCGCCTGGCGGATTTCGTCGCCGGTGAGGTAGAAGGAGAGCAGGGGGTATCCCGCCTGTTTCGCCGCCGTGGCCGCCGTGGGGTCGAATCCCAGGGGCACCACCCGGAAGGCGTCCGACACGTTCACCCGTCCCTGGCGGCCCTGGAGGATGGAATCCCGGATCACACCGTTGGACTCCACGGCAAAGGAGGTGGGCCCCTCCTTGGGGTTCCCCGGCACGTTCTCCACCCGGTCCACGGCCCACCGGATCGAGTCCGTGACCATGTCCCCCAGGGAGAACTCCTCACCGGCCACCTTGATCATGTCGAAGTCGGTGCTGGCGAGCTGCTGCTTGAACGAATACCCCAATTCGCCGAGGAACTCCGTATCGATCTGCTGGATGTACTGCTCCACCAAGGCCTGTATCTCCGCGTCGCCCGTGATGGTATCGTCTATGTTCACGTACTCGTACGAGCTCTTCACCCACCCGTCCTCTGTTCGTTCCAGGTCCAACACGCCCAGCTTCATGGTGTAGGCCCGGGCCTGGACGATGATCGTCCCGTTGGGCATGACCACGGGGTCGGGCATGTTGGTGTGGGTGTGGCCGCTCACGATCACGTCGATCCCCGGTACGGCCTCGGCCAGCTCCGGGTCTTCCCCCAGGGCGTGGTCTTCGCTATCCACCCCGGAGTGGGAAAGGCAGATTACAATGTCCGCGCCTTCGGTATTCCGGAGAAGCGCCACGGTGTCGCTGGCGGCCTCGAACCGATCGGTGAACGCAACCGGGTAGTGTTCCGGGTCGGGCTTGAAGATCACGTCGTCCGCGTTCTCCCCCATGATGCCGAACAGGCCCGCCCGGATTCCGTTGGGGAGGTCCCTGACCGAGAAGGGAAGGATCTTCCCCTGGTCGATCAGGTCCTGGAGGGCCTGCGCGCCCGGGTCGCTCGTGTCGGTGACGCTCATGTTTTTGGCCTCCGCCTGCAGGGGGGCGGCGTGACCCACAATGCGGGCCGCGCCGACGGGCAGCCAGTCGAACTCATGGTTCCCCAGACAGAAGGAGTCGTAGCCCATGAGGTTCATGAGCCCCATCTCGGCTTCCCCCTCCAGGAGGTGGAACAGGGTGCCCATCATGAAGTCGCCGGCGTCCAGCAGAAGGGTGGGGATTCCCACCGCCTGGTTGGAGGACCGGACCTCCTTTACCTTGGCGGCGATCCGTGCAATGCCCCCCTGGGTGCCGTCCCCGGTGGTGGCCGGCGTGTAGTCCGCGTTGGGAAAACCCAGCATGTGGGAGTGCATGTCGTTGGTGTGCATGATGGTGAGGCGGTTCTCCGCCGGGGCGGGCGGGTTGTCGCCACCCCCGCCGACGCCGTTATTGTCCGACGCGCACGAGAAGAGCGAGCAGGCGAGAAAGAGACAGCTGCAAAAAACCAGGAACATTCGAAGCGGCAGGGCATGTTTTTTCATGGCGACGACCTCCTTCTTTCTTGGGGGGAGCGAGGCTTTTTTTCTTTACACAAGGGCTGCCGTCCTCTCCTCTCCGGGGAAAGTCGGGGGAGGCGTCCCTGCACGGTTATAGGATAAGGCTGTTCATCCTGTCTCTTCCTTCACGAACCGGTCCAGAAGCTGGATCAGGGAACGGAACGTGTCCACGGCCTCCTGTTCCGGTACGGGCGCGGCGGGTGTGGTCCGGAACGCCTCCATCCAGCGGTCCGGGTCAGGCACATCCTGGACGATGCCGTCCAGGGAATAGGCATGAACCCTTTCCAGGCCCGCCTGCTTGGCCGCACCCACCTGGGTGCGGAACTCCTGGATGTCGGTGATTCCTTCGCCGCCGGTCATGCCTGCGTGGCCGAAAACCCCCAGGTCAAGGGCTCCCCGGTCCGGGTAGGCTCTTACCGTATCCAGGCCGTAGGAGTACACGAGGTAGGGGCCGATCTCACTGGACAGGAACCGTGAGAACACCGTGGTGTAGGCCATGAAGGAGAGTTCGTCCCAGGGGATGCCTTCCACCGGGGTGTTCATCACGTCCTGTATGGTGCTGTCACCGTCGTCCAGGTCGTCCAGCACCAGGGGGAAGGTGACCACCATGACCTGGAACCCCATGGCGTGGAGGGATTCCACCATGGCCGTGTATTTCTCCGCCGCCCGGGCGTAGACCTCGGGGTCATGGTTGTCCACAAGGAGGGCGATGGCGCCGATCACATCCCCGGCTTCCAGCATGGCCATCAACGCTTCCATCGTCTGCAGGTCCGGCTCCATGTCCACCACGATCCACTCCACGGACCAGTCGGATGAGCGGATCCACTCCGCCAGGGCCAGGGCCTTCTCGGTGAACAGGTCCACGTTTTTCTGTTGGGCCAGTACCCCTGATCCTCGGGAAGGGTGAGCCAGGCACGCACCTCCAGACCCCGGCAGGAGGCCTCGGAAAAGAGTTCCCCCACGTCCGGGTCGCCGATCTCCCGGCTCCGGATGTTCTGGTACAGGGAGATCCCGTGCTGTTTCAACCGGGGTACCTGCTCTCGCACCTCCGCCGGGGAGAGGAACTCGCTCCAGAGCGCGAACGGGCTGGAGGCAGCGTTCTCACACCCGGTTTCATCCACGGGATCCATATTGACGCAAGATACGGGAACGAGGAACAGCAGGAGAACCGGCAGGAGGAGAGCCCGATTTCCCGGGCACCCTGGAAATCGAGTCGGTCTCTTGGTTTCAAACACGGAAATACCCCCCTGGGTGCAAGGTTCGGGATGGATACAAGTATGACTTCAAACTCCCTACCTTGCAAACGGGTATTTCCGGAATAAAAGAATGCCGATCGCCAGGATCACGCCCGCCACGGGTCCGCACAGAAGAATCCCCAAAGGGTTCGCCATGGTGTTGCCGAAGAAGGCGAACAGCAGGCTCGCCACCACCCAGGCCAGCCCCGACGCCGACCGGGTGAACAGGCCCTCCATGCCGTTGTACAGCGCCTCGCGGCGATACCCGCTGAGTGTTTCATCGTGGTCGATCACGTCGGCGATCATGGGGCGCTGCAGGACGCTAATGACCGCCACCGGCAGGGCGGCGAGCAGGAAGACGATCGATCCCTGCACCAGGGGGGAGAAGAAAGGCCATTTCCCCACGGTACTCGTGAGGGGGAGCAGGATGACAAATCCCAGGGTCCCCTGGATCATGACCTTCTTCTTGCCCACCCGTTCGCTCCAGATGTTCACCAGGGGAAAGAGCAGGATGGCCAGGACCATGATCCCCATCTGCATATACGCGGCGTCCATTTCCGTGCCCATCATCACGGTGGTGACGATGTAGGGGATCACCACGATGACCGTGTCCAGGGCCAGCCGGATGGCCACTACCACGGCAAGGTAAGGCGGGAAGGAGGGGTTCCGGAAGGAGGACGCAGCGGATTCCGCGAATTTCAACTTCACCGCCTTGGCCTCGCTGTACGGCTTTTCCCGGACCAGGAGGCCGGTGATGTAGAACGCCAGGAACGTGAGCACGCCCACGATAATCCCCGAGAGCTTGAATCCGTTGAAGCCGGTGGGCCCGCCGTCACCGATCCCCCCCTTGTACATGCTGATCAGGACCCCCGCGCCGGCAATGGCGGCCAGGGTGCCGAGGATTTCGAACACCCCCATGACCGAGGACACCACGATCCGCTCATTGTTATGCGGGGTCAGTTCCGGCAGGAGGGACAGGTAGGGCGCCACCACCAGGGCGAACATGGAATGGGCCACCACCGCCAGAAAGGCCACGTACACGGCGTTGATCATGGACTCGTGCAGCACCAGCGGGAACCACATGAACACAAAGGCCGTGACCATGATCGGCGTTCCCACGAGGATGTAGGGGATACGGCGGCCCAGGCGGGTGCGGGT
Organism: uncultured Thermodesulfobacteriota bacterium; assembly: GCA_964439795.1. GTDB lineage: Bacteria > Desulfobacterota > DSWW01 > DSWW01 > DSWW01 > CAYTRL01. Next base: position 10,305 of record CAYTRL010000008.1, on the reverse strand, counting down.
CCTGTCGGACCAGTACCCGATGAAGGGGTTGATCAGCGCCTCGGCCAGACGGCCCAGAAAAAGAACGATCCCCACGATGGACAGCGGGATGTACGGCTTCAAGGTTCCATCGTCGGGCGGGGGGGCGAAATAGTACATGGCCCACGAGCCCACCACGGCAGGCAGCATGCCCACCCCGCAGTTGCCGGCGGAGTAAGCCAGCCGCTGCCCCCACGACATGGCCTTTCCCTCTTGGATCCCTTCTTGAAGCGCCCCGTCCGATTTCGGTGATTCATTGTTCATGTACGCCTCTCTTCGTATTTGACAGGAACCGGAGAATCTTTTATTTTCTAGGGGAAACGTCTCGCCGGTCCCTGAACGGTTCCCGTTTTTCTTGAGATAACCGGTAAGGTAAAGCAGTCAAGAGCATTTGTAAAATGCACTGCCGGAGCAGCCGTTTCCTTCCTGCAGCCCTTTCATCCCGGAGAAAAAAGGGATTCCTTTGACCCAGAAAGCGGTGACACCCACGAAGAAAAAGGCTCGATCCCGCAAGATCGACCAGCAAGAGCGAGATCGTCTCATCCTGCAGTACGCACCCATGATCAAGCATCTCGCCCTCCGGATCTCCATGCGGCTGCCCAGCCACATCGAACTGGACGACCTGATCAATTCCGGCGTAATCGGCCTCATCGATGCCATCGAGAAGTTCGATCCGGAAAAAGGCGTTCGTTTCGAGACCTATGCCGAGTTCCGGATCCGGGGAGCCATCCTGGACGAACTGCGTGCCCAGGACTGGGTGTCCCGGTCTGTACGGCAGAAGGCCAATCAGCTGAGTCGTACCTTTGCGGAACTGGAGCAGCGGCTGGGAAGGGCGGCCACCGATGAAGAGGTCATGGACCACCTCGGACTGGACCAGGAGGCCTACTTCAAGCTGCTGGACCGGGTCCGCTCCATCTCGCTGATCAACTGGGAGGAGATCACCGGCCGGGAAAAGGTGGACGGCGGGGGGGGAGAAACACCGGCCGATTACAGCAAGAGTTCGGACATCTTTCGCGACCTGAACCTCCGCAGGGTCCGGCAGGTGATGCAGAACGCCATCGAGGGGCTGCCGGAAAAAGAACGGATCGTTGTCTCTCTGTACTATTATGCCGACCTGAACATGAAGGAGATCGGGGAGGTTCTGACGATCACCGAATCACGTATCTCCCAGATTCACACCAAGGCCATCCTGCGGCTGAGAGGCAAGCTCCTCAACTTCTTCACCTGACGCGTTCCTTGATCGACGCCCGCCCGCTGCGTTCCCTCGGAAAGACACTAAAGTCCTGTGCCTGTCTATCCGATCTTATAGATAAAACAAAAACTCTTCTTCCCCCAACATTTTTCTTCCGAGCGCGTACGAAAGAAGGGTATGAAGAATCGACAAAAAACAGTGAACCGTTTTGGTGCGAAAGTGTCCATGGGTGATGGTCAGCCGGTTTCCCACCGGGTCCAGGAAGTTCTGGACGGGGTCCCGTGTATCCGCTGGGAAAAGGTTACCCGCATGCAGAGGCTGATGGCTTCCGAGGAGTGGCCTCCCCGGGGCGACAAGCTCGTGGACAGGATGCTGTTCGAGCACCTGCTGGGACCGCTTCAACCCTGATCCGGCTTCCGATTTACGCCGGTCTGCGGCGTCCTTCCCTCCGACGAATGCGTTGCGCGGCCTGCTGTCCGCTCCCGTTATCTTTCAACCCGGGCGCCTTGCCCGGACCGCTTCTCCGAGTTGTTTCAGTTCCGTCAACGCAGCTTCCGCTTCCTCCTCCGCCAGGGTGCCCAACCCGCAGCTGGTGGTCAGGACCATATTTTCCGTAAGTTCCTTCTCCGGCAGCCCCTTTTCCTTGAGCTTCTCGATGCCGTCCATGAGCATGCGGTAGAGTTCCTCGGTGTCGGGCCGTTGCTCCTGGTGCATGCTGGGAACCAGGCCCCAGGCCAGGGTCCCGCCTTTCTTCAGGAACGCGGACACGGAGTCGGCGTACAGGCCGATCGACTCCGTGTATGCGTACGCGTCGAAGTTGATGATGTCCACCCCGGCCTCCACCATGAGACTCCAGTCCGTGTTGGCGCAGCAGTGGCTTCCCACGAGAAATCCGGCGGCCTTCACGGTGGAGAAGATTTCCCGCATCGTGGAAATCGCCTGATCCCGGGAAAGGTTGATGTAGGCGGCGGACCCGAAGCCGGCCAGGATCGGTTCGTCCACGAAGAGGATTCCCTGCGCGGCCATCGGTTTCAGGAACCCGATCTGCCACAGGGCTTTCATCTGGATCGCCTTCCGGATGGCATCCGAGAGGGTGTCGTCGAACAGGGCGGGCAGGCCGTTTTCGTCCAGGATCGAGAGGCCGAACGTCAGCGGGCCCGTGATCTGCCCCTTGACGAAGGGGGGCGGGGGATGGCGCCCGGAAATCCGTTCCCGGAAACGGTACAGCCCCCTGGCAAAGGCGGGGGACAGGGCAAAGTCTTCCGGAAGGTTCCCGGTCTCCTCGTATTCCATGCACCGTTGGTAGAACGTGGTGAGCTCATCCAGTGCGGCATCCGGCCTGGCAAAGAAGATCTTCTGTTTATCCGGCACGGGCCGGATGCAGGGGACCCCCTCGGAGAACTGGGTCCACATGTTCTCCTGAAACCCCAGTGCGGGCAGCTGTGGCCAGCAGGGAGCCTCCGGGCAGGCATCCAGGATGAGATCCACGGCACGGTCCGGGCTTCGATGCGGCATGCTTCCGATGGCAAGCGTCATGCCCGTGGAAAGCCCGGAAGCGGGGCCGGAGTGTGGTTGTGATGCTTGCTGGCTCATGAACGGCTCTCCTTCCGGATTCGGCTTCCGATCAACATTACCCACAGGACTCACGTTACACGTCTTCTTCCGGGATCTCTTCTTCCACGAACCCGTCGCGGAGCCCCCGGGACATCTCCTGCAGGCGTTCGCTCACCCGATGGTGCACCGTTCCTTCCGGGTAGTCCCCTTGCGGGGTGATCCGTCCCATCTCGAGACCGGAGAGGATCTCCATGGCCTCGTCCACGGTCTGCACGGCAAACAGGTGGAACACCCCTTCCCGCACCGTTTTGAGCAGCGCCTCGGGGAGCATGAGGTCCTGAACGTTTGCCAGTGGCATGAGCACGCCCTGATCCCCGGTGAACCCTCTGTGCCGACAAAGAAGGAAGAATCCGAGGATCTTCTCGTTCACGTTTCCCACCGGCTGCACGTCCCCCCTCTGGCTGATCGATCCCGTGACGGCCAGACCCTGATGGAGGGGTACGCTGGCGAGGTTGGACAGCAGGGCGCAGATCTCGCCGAGGGAAGCGCTGTCCCCGTCGATGGGCGAGTACAGCTGTTCGATGCACAGGCTGGCACTCAGGTTCAAGGGGCGGTTTCTGGCATACCGCTCGCGCAGGAACCCGTGGAGGATCAGCATCCCCTTGTCGTGCAGTTTCCCGCTCAGATTGGCTTCCCGCTCGATGTTGATGATGCCGGAGCGTCCCACACCGGTCTGGGCCGTAATGCGGAACGGTTTTCCGAACACATGGTCTTCGGTTTCGCAGAGCGCGATGCCGTTGACCTGCCCCACGGCGGTCCCGTCCGACTGGATCAGCAGGGAGCCGTCCTGAAACATTTCCCGGGTCTGCTCCTCGGGAAGGTTCCGCCGGAACCTGCGTTCTTCCATTGTGCGCTCCACGTGGGAACCGAGGACCATCGGGCTGTTTTCTCGAGCGGCCCGATGGGCCGACTCGCGGAGGATATCGCAGAGCTCTTCCCAGTGCATGGTGAGCTTTTTCTGCCTGCCCGCCAGTTCGGCGCCCGCATCGAGGAACGCGGCGGCCCCCGTTCGGTGGAAGGGGGGCAGGCCGTCCTCTTCACAGCACTGCTTCAGGAAGGCGAGGTACCGGCCCACGGTTTCCTCGTTGCGGTCCATCTGACCCGAGAGGTCCGCGCGGAGCTTGAAGAGCCTGTTGAAGTCGGGATCTTTTTCATAGAACTCCTGGTAAATGGTTTCATCCCCCCATGCAATAAGCCGCGTCTCGAAGGGAACGGGGTCCGGGGGGAGGAAGGATACCTTGCCCGAACCTCCCGCATCCTCACCGGGAAGATCCAGCCGTCGGTCCTTCAGGCACCGTTTCAAGTGCGTCCATACACCCGGTTCCCGGACCGCCTCTTCGAAATCGAAGGCCAGGAAGCCTCCCTGGGCCTGCAGGAGAGATCCCGGCCGGAAGAAGACGGTTTCCCAGGGGATCCGTTCCGAGCGGTCGTCCCGGTGGATGAAGGTCCCGAACAAGTTGGAAAGGGTGGGGTGGGATTCGAACAGCAGAGGGATCCGGCCGTCCGCAGCCTCCCGGATCAGGTGCAGCCGGAAAGCGGACAGACGATCGATCGCCCCCGGCAGACTCCCCATATCCGGGCGCTCCATGGATCGGGGACCGAACAGCGCAAGTGCGCCGTGGAACGATTTCATGGTCCGGTGTATGCATGTTTTCAGGTCTTGCCGGTAGGTGACGGCATCCGGGGCTTCCCCGCCTCCCCGTAGATCCCCCAGGATCTCGTCCACCCGGGCTTCGGCCTCCCGGATGCACCGGCTGACCGCATCCATGTCCGGGGGCGTTTCCGACTGGAAGACCGGCTGAAGGAGCAGGTTGCATACGGTTTCCTGGCAGCGCTCGATACACCGGTCCACTTCTTCCTGAAAAGGACGGCCTGAACCGGCAGGCAGACAGAGAAGGTACGAGCGAGGCGGATCCACCGGGAGGTACGCGGAGAGGATGTCACGCAGGGAGGTGTTCGGCTTTTCCCTCCCTGCCAGGACGGCTTGGATCAGTTTCTTTCTCGCCGTTCCCGGCGGCCCGCACACGAAAATGTGGCCGGCGTTCTTCATCTGCAGGCACAGCTTCAGAGCCTCTTCCGCCCGGGGTTGCCCAAAGGTGAAGAGGGGAGCGGGCAGTTCCTCCGTGGTTTCAAAAGAAAACTCGCCGGGATCCGTTCGCCATCGGAGTTGATCCGGAGAAAGGCGTTTCAGGGCGGAGGGAGACGGCAGGGTTTTTGCCAAAGATGTTCTTCGTTTCATACGGGCGACCATCGGCGGGGGTCGTTTGCGGGACCCCGGCAGTGAAGGTTGGAAGGGGTTCTGTCATCGAGAATCGGTCCGCGGGTTGTTCCCTGGGGGTTACATCAACCTGTGTTCCCGTTGCCACTGAACGCTCGATTCGAGGATCTCTCCGATCGGTGTCCAATTGATGCCCCAGAGAAGGGTGGCCTTTTCCGGGGAAACGAAAAGATCCACGTACATACGCTTGATCGTTGAAACCGAGGGGACCATCGGCAGGGGTTTGCCGCTGATTCTCGCGTAGGCGTCCGTGATCCTTCCGATGAGAAGAGCCAGCATCCGGGGTATGTAGAACTCCGGGGACTTCAACCCCATGACCATATCCACCTGGTCCATGATTTCATGGTATCTCATGTTGCGGGTTCCCACAATATATCTTTCTCCCGGCACCCCATCCCGCATGGCCATCATGCTCACCCGGGCCACGTCCCTGGCGTCGGAGACCAGGGTGGCGCCTCCGGGGATGGCATGCGCCATGAGGGTGGTGAACCGGAGCAGCGTGCTCCCGACGGTCGTTTTCTGGTTGCCCGGTCCCATCAGCAGGCCCGGGTTGAGCACCACGATCTCGAGCCCTTTCCGGCCGTAATCCCCGGCCAGTGCCTCCGCCTCTCTTTTGGACTCGATATAGGGGTCCTTCAAGCCGGCCAGGTTGAAGGGGGTCTTTTCGTCCGCAGGAGCCTGGGATGATCCGGAAGCGATGGTGAAGGCGGAACTCATGAAAACAATCCGCGGAACGTTCCGTTCCAGCGCGGCCTGAAAGAGGTTGCGGGTTCCCTGGACGTGGGTTTCATGAAACTCGTCGGGGCTGCAGTATCCGAAAGGGTTCTTCTCCTCGGTGTGATAGGCGGCGTGACACCCCTTGACAGCCTGCCGGACGGAGTTGGGATCGTTCAAGTTCCCGTACACCTGCTCCACGGACAGGTCGTCCAGCAGGCGGTTCATCGAATCGTTGTTTCGGAGAAAGACCCGAACCGACTCCCCGTTTTTCAATAGCTCCAGAACCAGATTGTACCCGGCGACCCCTGTCGCCCCGGTAACGAGCACGGACATGACCAGCGAACCCTTCGGATGTGTCGTATTTCCTTGGGAGGCCTCGCCCCCAATATTTCGAATAATTTAAACTTTATTATAATTGATAAAGATAAGATTCACAAATCGGGGAAGAAGGCGCAGGGCTGTGCTTGAGAGGGTCCCGGAGGGACGGCAGGCGGGGCGGTGGAGTCCTATCCGTTCACGGCGGATCTTCTTCCATGGATTCCAGGATCATTTCCCGGACGACCTTGGGATCTTCCTGTTGAACGGGAACCCCTGTCAGACCCGGGTAGTACTCGTTCACCCATTTCTCCACACCCTGTGTCAGGTGCTCGAAGGTTAATCCGGGAACCGGCAGGATGATGTTTTCCGCCGAGGCTTCGATGACCTCCCCCCGGCGCATCTGACATTCTCTCACGTACGAGACGGTGAAGAGCGTGAAGATATAACGATAGGTTTCCCTGTCGGTCAGGCAGTAAACATCCCCCCAGGGAACGCCAGGGCCATCCGTTTCCGCCAGGGTGTTGCAGAAGACGCGTAGTTCTTCGGGCTTCTTTTTCAACATCTGGAACACATTGGAAAAGGCGATGGAATTGGTCCCGTTGAGGAGATCCTTCCGGATCGGATCGTCCTTGTCCAACGTGCGGATGTCCCGGTCCAGTTGCCGGTCTATTTCCATGCTCGGTTTCAGCGGGGAGGGGTCGGAATTCTCCTCCCCGTCATCCGTGAGGGATTGGTTTGTATTGCCGGGAAATTCAATAATTTTTGCCGTCATGTCGTCCTGCAACCGGAACCGTTATGGATTGGTTTCACGCGGGCATCACCCGGTCCTGGCGGGTTCCCCTCAATGGATTGACCGATAAGTCATAGAAGCAAGCAAGGCATGTGCCATGAACCCGCAGATGGGTCGAACCTGCGCCCTCGAGTTGATTTCTCAACGGATATTGTATGCTTAGACGTTCCCCTGCCGCATCCTGTTCCCGAAAATGTCTGCGGCCGGTGCTGTTGAACAACGACAACGATGTTGCTGGCTGCCGACACTCCATTGACAGGGGCGGTTCGGTTCTTGACGCACGAACCCGAAATAATGACGTTGCTCGCCACATTCTCTCCGGATTTCATGAAAAGGTCCATCTTTTTTTATGGATCGGGTAATCTCGTCGCTCTGCGAGCGGAAGATTCCCGGGGTCAGGGACATTTCGGCGATGTTTTCCGGTGTACCCGACAGAATGTTTTTGCTTTTTTCTCCTTTTCTGGGTAAGCATGAGTGTGTCCATCCGCTGAGAAGTTCCGGAGCGTTTCTCTTCCGAAGGAGATCTGACATGAAGTACTGCCCGGAATGTGAATCCGAGTACAGGGCTGAGGTTCAGGAGTGCGCGGACTGTGAGGTGCCCCTGATTTCCGAGGACGAGTTCCGGCAACGGAAAGCCCGGGAGGATCAGGAGCGGGAATCCCTGAGCCGGGAAGAGTTTGTACCGGTGAAAGTAGCGGAAAACGCCTTCGAAGCGGACCGGGTCCGGGAAGCGCTGGAACAGGAAGGGATTCCGGTGCTGGTGAGGACTTTCCAGGACACGGCCTATGACGGAATCTACGTTTCCCAGAAGGGTTGGGGATACGTAGAGGTCCCGGAATCCGAGAAGACCCGGGCCGAGCGGATCGTCATGGAAGTTTCCCGGATGTTTCCCGAATCCTCGAACGGGGAGGAGGGTGACCCGGAAGAGTGATCATGCCCCTGCATTGTAATATCCGTACTTTTCCGCCGCCCGGATCAGGGTCCAGACGTTTTCCGGCCGGGCGTCCGAGGGAATCTCGCACCCGGCCCCCAGAATAAAGGCACCGTTTCCTCCCACCCGGGTAATCAGCCGCTTGCAGTACCGGTCCACCTCCCCGGGGTTCGCGAGCACGAGCATACTCGCCGGAACATCCCCGAAAAGGGTGCAGTGCCCTTCCAGGATCCTGGCTGCCCGGAACATGTCGGTCCTTCCGTCGAACTGCAGGCAGAACCTCCCCGCGGGCAGCTCAAGAAAGCAGTCGAGGTTTTTATCCCAGTTCCCGTCGCAGTGAAGGATCGGTACGATCTTTTCCTGGATCAGGGACAGACAGATTTCTTTCAGACTGGGGAACGCCAGTGATGCAAACTGGCGGGGGGAGAGGAAATCGTTGGAAGATCGGTGGCACATGATGATGAACCGGGGAACCCCCGTTGCCCTGCAACCCGCCCGGGCCACCAGGAGAAATCCGGGCACAAGTTTCCGGGCGGCTTCGTGGATCCAGTCCGGATTCCGGAGGATGTCCACCGAAATATGCCGGAGGCTCCTGGCCAGGGAAAACGTGTCGAAAGGCGCTTCCAGGCCCATGCCATACAACAGGCTGATTCCCCAGCGGCGCCACATGCGGATATCCATCAGGTTGTATGCCCCGTTCCGGGCCAGTTCCAGGGCCATCTGCAGCCGGCCGGAGAGGGTGCGACCCAGGGGGTCATGGATCCTCAGGGCCAGCCGTCTCAGGAACAGCCCGAACAGGGTCCAGTCTCTCCGGGAGGGCTGGCGGGTCAGCCAGTCGTAGTCTTCCTCGAGCATGATCTCTTCCTCGATCAGCTGCATGGGGCTGTTTCGGGGGAGATCCCTGCCCGGGATCCGCGCCTTCATGGGGATCATGAAGCTCATGGCCACGGGACCGTGGGCGTCCAGCAGAAACGAGGCGTCCCAGGGGCCCAGGTCCCGGAACGTTTTGCGCATGGCTTCCCGGTACACCCGGTGATCCTCCCACAGGTGGGCCTGGCTGTAGCCGGCGTACGTTGCGGCGAAATAATGGATAAAGGGGGCCACGGGCACGCGATCCGGGGTGCCCCCCTCCAGGGTGACGCGGATTCTCTCCTCCGGCGTCATACGGTCTCCGGGAAAGAGCATGTTCCCTCCCTGTTCCGATAGGGTCCAGGAAGGAAAATATCAGTGAAGGAAGAGGGTTGGCAACCTGTTTCTGGCCAGGGACGCCAACCGGTACCGGGGGGGGGCGGGCGGTACGAGATCTTTGTCCTTGAAAAAATCTCGAAAAGCTTTCAAAATCGATGCGGGAAAACGTTTCTTTTTCGCTCATGACGGGGGTGCGGTCATGGATTCTGTCCAGGTCAGCGATTGCGGGAAGGTCAGCATCGTTACGCTCATGCTGAAACAGGTGCTGGACCGCAATCTCCAGGACCCCCGGAAGCGGAATGTGATGAAAAACAGGATGCTCACCATTCACGTTCGTGTCCGGAAGATGCTGACCACCCTGTGTTTCGAGGCGGACCGGGTCCGGGCCGAAGAAGGGGCCCATGGACGTCCGGACATCGAACTGGAGGGGGACATGCAGGCCCTTCTTGCCATTGCCCTGGGGGGCAGTCCCGTCCGGGCCTTGATCCAGAGGAAGATCCGGCTGCGGCTCAAGCGGTTCCGGGGGTGGCTGTACGGCTTGCGCCTGCTGCTCCTGATGCAACTGGGAAGACCGCCCATCTACCTGAGATGGCTCATGGAACGACAACGAAAAACGGATGGTTCCACAGCCGCCAGATGAGGAGAAATTCTATGGAGCAGGCCGCCCTTCCTTCCCCTCCCCCGGCCCTGGGAAAAAAGCACGAGGCGTTTCTGGGGAAGTTGCGGAACATCCTGGGAGCCGAGCACGTGGCTTCCGACCCCTCCATGAGATACATCTACTCCCGTGACCTCACCGAGAACGATCCTTACTTTCCCCTGGGCGTGGTCATGCCGGGAAACGTGGATGAGGTGCAGAAGGTCGTTCAGGAGGCGAACCGGTCCAAGGTGGCCCTGGTGCCGTTCGCCTACGGGCTCAATATGGGGGGGCTGGCGATCCCCGGCCGGGATGCCGTGGTGGTGGACCTCAAGCGGATGAAACAGATCCTGGATGTCCGGGAAGAAGATCTTTACATGCTGGTGGAGCCGGGAGTGACGTTCGGCATGATCCGTGCGTACCTGGATAAGCATCATCCCGGGTTCCGATACTCGTACCCGCTGGCACCGCCCCAGACCTCCGCCCTGAGCAACGCCCTGATGGACGGCCTGAACAACATGAGCATGAAGCACGGTGCCATGGCGGAGTGGGTCAGCGGACTGGAGGCGGTTCTGCCCACCGGGGAATTGGTGCGGGTGGGCAGCTGTGCCATGGTGGACTCCTG
>CAYTRL010000007.1:0-33880 GCA_964439795.1 uncultured Thermodesulfobacteriota bacterium | reverse complement strand
AATCGCAGGCCCCTCCCCAGGGAGGCTGCTTTACTTTGCACATAGGAGAGATCTTCAATAGAGAAATAGAGAAATAGAGAAGGGGTGAACGGACGGGCATGTTCCTTGCGTGTGTGAGGGCACGATGTCGGACGGCGAAGCAAAGAAGGTTTTTTCGGAAGGCAGGATCGCCGGGCTGACATTGCGCAACCGGATCATCCGGGCCGGCTGTTTCGAGGGGATGTGTCAGGACGAACGCCCCTCGGAGTTGTTGCTCGAGCATCACAGAGCGGTTGCCGCCGGCGGTGTTGCCATGACCACCGTGGCCTATTGTGCCGTGTCCCGGAGCGGTCTTGCCTTTGGGCATGAGATGTGGATGCGTGAAGAGATCCTGCCCATGTTGAGACGGATCACGGATGCCGTCCATCAGGAAGGGGCCGCTGCCTCGATTCAGCTGGGGCATTGCGGGTTTTTCGCGAACAGCCGGGTGATTCATCAGAAACCCATGGGGCCCTCCGCCAAGTTCTGCACCTTCCGGCTCAACATGAGCCGGGAGATGACCGAGAAAGACATGGCGCAGGTGAGGGAAGATTTCGGCAGGGCTGCTGTCCTGGCAAGAGATGCGGGGTTCGATGCCGTGGAAGTGCATTCCGGCCACGGGTATCTGCTCAGCCAGTACCTCTCCGCATGGACCAATTTTCGAAAAGACGCCTATGGAGGGTCTCTTGCAAACCGGTTGCGGTTCCCCGCATCCGTGATCAGGCATGTTCGCAAAACCGTGGGGCCTGATTTCCCGGTTCTGGTGAAGATGAACCTCTCGGATGGTTTCCGGGGGGGTGTGGAGGCGGACGAAGCAGCCGTGGTAGCCAGGCGGTATGAAGCAGAAGGGGCAAGCGCCCTCATCCTGAGCTGCGGCTTCACCACCCGGACGCCCTTCTACCTGTTACGCGGGAAGGTCCCCCTGATGGAGTTTGTGAAAGCGGAGAAAAACCCGTCGTTGAAGATGGGTCTGTTCCTGTTCGGCAGGTTTTTTATCGGGCGATACCCTTTCCAGGAGCTGTTTCTGCTGGAAAAGGCGAGGAAGGTGCGCAACGCGGTGAACATGCCCCTGGTCCTGATCGGGGGCATCTGTTCCCTGGAGAACATGGAAACGGCCATGAAGGAAGGGTTCGATTTCGTGCAGATCGGTCGTGCCACGATCCGGGATCCGAACATCGTGAAGAAGATGGAGCGGGGAGATGTCACCGCCTCGGACTGCGATCATTGTAACCGGTGTGTGGGCATCGTGACCGGACGTCCCGTTGCCTGTGTCTGTCTCGAAAAGGGGAGGGCCCTGCCGGTTTGAAGACGGATCGGTTTTTTCCCGACTGCCCTGCCGCCGCCGCATACGGGTTGCGGCCCCGCGGAAGGGCACGCCCGGAGGAGCGGCGAGCATCGCTCGGCACCCTCCTGATGCTTTCGATCGCCCTGTTGCTGCCTGCGTGCGGAGAAGATGGAGGGCTTGAACCTTCCGGTGGCGGGGCAACGCGGTTCGATGCCGTACCCACCACCACACCCGACAGGGGCTTTGTCTGCAATCCGATCCTACCGGACTGCCTCACACCGTTTCCCTCGAACCTATTTACACAAAAAGACGAGGGAACCGAAACGGGAATCCGCGTGGACCTTTCCCCGGAAACCCTGAAAAAACCGTTTTCCACAGGGATCCTGGACAAGGCCTCGCGGCTTCTTCAGCCGGAGGTGTTCAACCGGGCGGACGGTTTCAGCCCGCTGGGCCTGATCATCATTCCCCTCAACGGGCCGGTGGATCCGGGGTGCCTTCCGGACCCGGACGCCTCTGTTTTCCCTTCCAGTCCCATCTTTCTCCTGGACATGGCCACGGGTGAGAGGGTGCCCATTCACGTGCAACTGGATCAAGAGGCGCTTCGGCAGGATCCGCCCCGGAACATCCTTGTCGTAACCAGCAGAGACCGTGTGGATTTCGGATCGACCCTGTTGATGGTCCTGACCCGGGGACTTCGCAAGCCGGACGGATCCCCGCTGGACCCCATTGCGCCGTTCGAGGAGTTGAAGCGAAACACCCCCCCTTCTGACCCCGGGCTTCGAGAGGTTCAGGAGCTGTACCGACCTGTATTCCGGCACATGGAAGAACGCCTCCACATCGATCTCCGGGAGGTTCTGCTCTCCTTTGATTTCACCACCCGCTCCGAACCGTCCCTCACCGCGATCCCGCTGGAGATGCGCAGGCAGGTCCTGGAACGGGCCGCCGCCAACCCGCCGGTGTTCCACGTGGAGAAGATACGAACGGAAACAGAGTACGGACCGGAAGCCGTGGAGGTCCTGGGACGCTACGCATCCCCGGGCTTTCGTGGCGAGGATCACGCCCTGGTTCTGGACACGAACGGCCTTCCTGTTTTTCAGGGAGACGATGAGATCGATGTTCTCTTACTCCTGCCACGAACCGCTTCCCATGGGCCCGTGCCCGTTGTTGTATTCGGGCATGGGTTCTTCTTTCTCAAGGAAAGCATGATCCAGTGTTCCGCCGTTCTAACAGAGGCGGGCATGGCGGTGGTGGGCATCGACATCGCCGCCCATGGGTCGCGAAGCGGTTCTGACGGGTTCATCGGGGAATACCTGAACGTGGAGAGCCTCTTTCAGATGCGGGATGCGATCCTTCAGACGCTGGCGGATGAGATCCATCTCACGCGTCTGATCCAGGGGGACCTGGCGGAACTGGATGTGGTGCCCGTGTCGGGGCAGGGGGACTTCGGCGACGGCGTTCCCGACCTGGACCCGGATCGGATCTTCTACATCAGCCAATCCCTGGGCAGCATGCTGGGCACCCTGTTCCTGGCCTACGAACCTTCCGTGAAGGCGGCGGTGCTGAACGTTCCCGGAGGCGGGCTGTTAAACATCTTCCGGAACGCGGCGAGCCCGCTGGTCGGGCTCTTTGCCGCAGGGTTTCTTCCGTCCGAGGCTGCTCCCCTGGAGCTTGTCTCGCTCATGGCCATGGAGCAGATGCCTTTCGACCTGATCGATCCGCTGAACTATGCACACCACGTCGTTCGAGAACCCCTGCCGGGATGTACGCCCAAACAGGTGCTTCTTCAGCAATCCATGAACGACGGTCTCGTGCCCCACGAAGGAACGGCTTCCCTTGCCCGCGGCCTGGGCATCCCCCTTGTGGAACCGGTTCTCCGGGAGATCTCCGATGTAGCCGTCGTGCCCGCACCGGCCGCTTCCAACGGCCTGTTCCAGTTTTCCGTCAGCGAGATTCCCCTGCTGGCGCACGGGCTTCTTCTGATGGACCCCGCGGCCCTGCGGCAGATCCTGTCCTACTATCCCGCCGCCCTGGTAACCCGCCCCGCCCGGCTCCTCGCCCCCCCCTGATTATGGTTCCGCGCCGTAAACCGGCAACGCCCGGATCGTCGACCCCCCCCCCCGCTGATTCTGATTTGTCAGAATTGACAGGCCATGCGTATTAGGGAAAATGCAACGATGAAAGCGGAGTAATGACCTGTATGACAGGGTCTGGAGTCGTGAATCCGGGCGGCGGATTGGAAAAAGCGTCACCGCAGGTTGTATTGTGGTACGCAAAGGCGGGAGGGCCGAACGGATCCCCGCTTTTTCGAGGACGGACTCTGCAAAAGGGCGGTTTCTTGTTCGCCGGACAGGGAAATTTTCGTGGATCTGAAAACCCTGCGGGAAACCATGGATGTGGACGACGTACGCGACCGGTTCGGCCTGCGGGTACGCTCGCACCGGATCGGGGAGATGGACCTGCGGCTGGCCGAGGTGGAACGGCCCGACGACATGGTGCGGGAGGTCTACCCGGACGCCGTGACCGAGCACGGGGATGCGCCGGTATGGATGATCACATGGCCCGCGGCGCTGGCCCTGGCCGAGCAGATCGCGGTGAGCATGGACGTGGGCGGGAAGCGTGTCCTGGAACTGGGCTGCGGTACCGCGGCGCCGGGGATCGCCGCGGAACGCACCGGCGCCCAGGTGCTCTCCACCGACTACGACCCCCTGGCCCTGCGCATGGCTGAGCACAACGCCCGCCTGAACGGATGCACCTCCATGGAAACGGGCCGGTTGGATTGGTACCGACCGGATCTGGAGGGAAGGTTCGATCTCGTGGTGGGGTCGGAGATCGTGTATTTCGAAAAAAGTTTTGCACCGCTTTTGTCCGTCCTCGTCCGGGCCACCGCCCCCGGCGGACGGATCCTGCTTTCCGACCAGGGGCGTCCGCAGATGGCGGTCTTTCTGGAAATGTGCGCAAGGGCCGGATTTCGAAGCGAATCGCAACAAAGGGTGGTCCACCTCCCGGAACAGAGCCGGCCGATCCGCATCGTGGCACTCACACCTCCCTCTTCACCCTGATCTGCCCTGCAGTACTCTTTATCAGGCCCCCACCGTTATCGAACGGTCCGTCACGTTTTTGTCACCGGAATGAAGATGGGGTGTCAACATATTGGCGATTGTCCGGGACCCGGGGTGCATGCCGGGTTCCCTCCACGCCGCCGCCGCCGGGTCTTTCAGGGGGGATCCTCCGTAACACATTGAAAGATAAGTGTTTTTTTTCTCGGAGAGCGGCAGGGTCCTTGCGGTCTGTCCGGCAAACATTCCCTGGGAGGCCCTGGCATCTTTCTTGCCTCTGTTCGGGTGTAGAAGGCAGGGGTTCGCAGGGTTCTTCGGTACGGACCGTGATGTACAGGCTCTCTTGCGACGGCCGGCGATCTTGTTTGGCAGGCGCATGGGGGACCGTGCTGTTCCGTTACGATGCCGGGGATCCGCATGGTCATTCTGGATGACACACCCAGAAACAGGAGGATGAAAATGCAAGACCAGGATCTGTCCCACTCGGGCTCTGAAGCAGAGGAAACAGCGGATGTCCTGCAGCGACTTGAGGCCTACGAGGGCCTGAAAGAACAGTACGGCCACTATGCATCGCTCCTGGAGAAAGCCGTCACGCACCGCCAAAGCGTCAGCGAACACATCTTCGCAAAGGTCAAAGAGGAATACGAGGAAAAGAAAACCAGCCTGGAAAAGGACAGGAACGAACTGGAAGCCCTTCTCCGTGACAATCTGGAGACCTTTCTCCAGGAGCGGGAGAAGCTCGGCTGCGCGAGCCGTGAGCAGGAAGACCGGCTGGAGGAGATCGATTTCAGGGTTTTGGTCGGGGAGTACAAGGAAGAAGGGATGGCAGAGGAACGGGACGCCCTGAGCCGGAAGCTCCAGCAGCACACCGAGGAACTGGAGCGGACGGAAGAGATCCTGAAGGCGTATGTGCGTGCGGGGCTGTCCTCTTCCCCCGCACCGTCTTCCGACCCGCCGGAAGGCGATCCGGAGGGACCGGACGATGCGTCGTCCTCATCCGAGGACGAGGAAACCCTGCCGTCCGGGGAAACAGAAATGAAAGCTCAGGACCCGGAAGCAGAGGAAGCCTGCCAGGCTTCTCCCCCTGCGACGGAACCCGCGGTGGAAACAGAACAGGAAGCGGTGGGGGAATTCCAGGTGCTGGGAAAGGGTTCGGAATTGACCGATGAAAGCTGCCCTGTGGTTCAATGTCTGGACGCGCCCCGGCAAAGCGGTTTCGGCGAGCACGTCCTGGCCGGAGGGGATGCCTGCGGCGCACCCGCGGTGAACGTTTCCCCGGGGAGTGTAAGCGGTTATCTCGTTGCCATGGAGGGGAGCCGCCGGGGGGAGCGGTTTCCACTGCTCTGCTCCAACATCACGCTGGGCACCTCCCCGGGGAGCGACATCCGGTTGAGCGACCCCGGGATCAGGAATTTTCATGCTCAGATCCATTTCAAGGGCCGGAAACATTACCTGGAGAACCTGGACGACATGGGCTGCAGCTTTGTGAACGGGCTGCAGGGAGGCCTCATGGAGTTGAAGGACGGGGACATCATCCGGTTGGGTGAGATCAAGTTTCAGGTGGAATACTCAAATATCAACTAGCCCGGAACCCCGGGCAGCGGACCGGAGCCGGGCACGAAAAAACACAAGGGTTCGGGACCCATGATTCTCCCCTGTCCCCATTGCCGGAACCAGTTCAAGCTGGAAGCGTCATTGTTGAGTCAGGGCCCGGTCAAACTGAAGTGCCCTGCCTGCAGCGGTACGTTCGTTGTCCGGCCCCGGCGGGAAGATCCGGCAACGGTTCCGGAGGCGACCGCCGTCCCCCTTCCTCCCGCATCTCGGGAAGTGGACGCGAAGGAACCGGTTTCCCGGGACGAGCAGGAAGCTGCCCCCCCCGAGATCCCGGAGTACCCTTTTCCGGAGGAAGCGGACTACGGGCCCGAGCCAACCCCAAAACCCGGCTGGAAGATCCCCCGTTTGCCGGCCCTCTGGGTGCTCTCCGCTGTTCTTTTGGCGGCCGCGGGCCTGCTGCTGACCGTTGCCTGGAACGGGACCGGTACCGAGGACAGAAACCGTGAGGTTTCTGTGATGCCGGATCCGGAAACGCTCCATGAAGCTCTTTATGAGACACAGGACCGGAAGGCGGCCGGGGGCTCCCCGGAGATCCGGCTGTCGGACCCGGACGACAAGGAATGGGGGGCCCTGGTCCGTTTAATACACCCCTTTTCCGGTGCGGACGCCGGTGAGACCTGCAAGGCCCTTCTCGACCTCCAGCAGAGGCTGGAAAAGAAAGACCCGGATTCCTGCTCGGTGTACCCACCATGGATTGCCTACCTGGCCGTGGAGAACTCGACCCGTCCCTCTTCCGCCTGCAACGCAGAGGCGCCCTACAACACGGCCGTTCGCGGGATCCGTGAAGGAGCCCTCTGTGCCTGGGGGAACGCCTATCTGGCCGCCTATTATGCTCACAAGAAGATCGCGGACCGCTCCCTCTCGTTTCTCCAGGATGCGATCCATCAGGCACCCCTGGACCCCTGGGTCAGGATCGCCGAAGCCCTCTACTATCAAAGGGTATTGCAGGACAGGGAAACGGCTGAAGAAATCCTGCACGGTCTGATCGAGGAGCCGCCGGTCTCCGCCCTGTCATGCTACCTTCTCGCCTGTCTGTTCATCCGCAACGGAGAGTATCAGCAGGCTTCCAGGGTTTTCGAACCCCTTGTACGGTCCTTTCCCGGCCAGCCACAGTTCCGGCGGATACGGGACGCCCTGTCTTCTGCGCAGCAGGCTCCGTACCACAGCGCCGGGAGGGCCCGCGGGATGCTGGATCTGGGGAGGGCCTTTGCAGCCATGAACGATTACGGAATGACCGAGGAACTTTGCCGGGAGGTCCTCCAGGAAATGCCGGACCGTCTGACCCTGGAGGAGAAAAAGACCGCATACCTGGAGCTGGGCCGGATCCAGGAAATCCAGGGAAACAAGAGGAAGGCTTCTGCCTCCTACCACAGCGCCCTCCGTCTCGACCCGCAGTTTTCCGAAGCGAAGCAGCGGATCCGCACACTCCATTCCAACCGGGTGGGAAAGTATTAGCAGGCTTTTGACAAAGCCCTAATTACTGTCATCCCGGCCCCGGATCTGAGTCTGGGGCAGATCTTTTCCGAGATCTATTTTCTCTTGTCATCCCCGCGGACGCGGGGATCCAGGGGCGGCCAGGGGGATGGCGCTCAAGCCCGCCTCACCTCCCATGGATTCCGGGTCAGGGGGGGGGTAAGGGTCAAGCCCGGAATGACGGAAGAACACGGAACCCTTGTTATTTACAAGCTAGTTAAACCTGCGGGAGTGGAAGAGGTTCCCTACAGTTTGTACAGGTTCAGGCCCACGCCCTCGTCGAAGGCTCTTTCCACGGAACCATCCATCTCATGGACCACGGCCTCCAGCGTACCGCTGATCATCGCGGAAGAGAGGTGTCCCCCCCAGGCCTTGTGTTCGGAGTCGGAAAGAGTGATGTGCAGGTGGATGTAGACCTCGCCTTCCAGGGTGGAGATGTTTCCGGTCAGGTTCGTGATCTCCAGGTCTCCGGTGAGTTCGTGGGTGAAATACTCTTTGGTGGCGGTCTTGAAAAGGCCGATCACCACCCGGTTCGTGGCCCCGATCCCGCTGACGGCACCCAGCTTGATGCTGTTTTCCCTGCAGAAGGTTTTCAGAGAATCCACGACCTCCTCGCCCTTGTCTATGCGTACGATCCAGCGGTTTCCGAATTTCCGGTATTTCATCGTTTTCCTCCCTTTGATAAATGTCAGGGGTCGGACCGTGAAAACTGGCTGAAAATGCAATAAAAAGAGGTTGGGAAAACATTCTTTTCGGCCTTATGATGCCAATTCTGGTATGAAAAATGAAGCTTACAAATGAGGAAATCGAAGTGTGTATTGAATCATTCTTGTCTTATGGCCTCATTTTCAGCCATCAAATGGGGCGAATTAGCGTGTTTTCCCTGTCTGAGCAAACCCCTTGCAGAAAAAAGGGGACATTCTGTATCCTGATAAAATCCTTTCCCGGAGCGGGACACGAGAACGGGTGAGCCGGATCCCGGGATTCATGCAGAGAGAAGAAAGGCCCGATCTGATGATCCTTGGTTTCAACGGGGCGACCACCATGAAGGCGGACCTGCAGACGGACGTTGCAGTCGCCGCCGGAGCCGGCTTTCAGGCCCTGGAGATCTGGGCGTCCAAGATGGACCGTTACCTGGAGAGCCACACGGTTTCCGACCTGAAAGCGCTCTTCAGCGCTCACGGGATCCAGCCGGCCAGCGTCAATTCCATCGAGTTCATCACGTTCCGGAATCCGGAAGAGTACGAGGAGATCCGGCGCCGGTGCGCCTGGTTGAGCGAGGTCTGCCGGGACCTGGGGTGCGACAGGATCGTGGTCGTTCCCGGGCCCCTTCCAGAAGGGGGGGCGGGGCCGGAAGAGGTCCTGGAGGAGTCGGTAAGGGTCCTGAGGGATCTTTCCGGAATCGCCACCGCTTTCGGCGTGAACCTGGCTTTCGAGTTCCTCGGGTTTCCCTGGTGTTCGGTTCGCACACTGGAATCGAGCCGTGAGATCGTTCGGGAGACCGACCGTGAAAACGTGGGCCTGGTCTTGGATACCTGCCATTTTTTCGCGGGGGGATCCGATCCGGACTCGATCGGATCCCTGGATCCGGCTTCGCTCTTCATCTTTCACATCAACGACGTTGAGGACCGGCCCCGGGGGACCGTGGAGGATGCGCACCGTTTGCTTCCGGGTGAGGGTGTGATCCCTCTGGACGATATTCTGCGCCGCCTGGCAGGGACCGGGTTCGACGGCCTCTGTTCCCTGGAGCTGTTCCGGCCCGCCTACTGGGAACGTGATCCGGAGGAACTGGCCGGCGAAGCCCTTCGCAAGGTTCGCAGGGTTCTCGAGCCCTGGTTTTCCCTCCCGCATCTGGAATGAGAAAGGAGTTTTTTGTGGAAAAACTGGAAAAGCTGTTTGCCAAGCGTTGTGACAACTGTCCCCTCTGCAACTATGCGAGAAAGAACCCGGAAACGGCCTTTGGCAAGGTCATGCACTGGCACGGAAAGTGGTGCCCGTTCTGGAAGGCATGGCAGAAAGAATACGGTGATTTTTCCGTCCAGAAATAAAGTAAAATAACATGCAATCAAAATAAAATAGGCAAAATAAAATGTATTGACAGAATAGATAATCTTGAATAAACTGAGACAAAGTTTATGTAAGTTCTGTTCCGGATAATGAAAACGGTCTCCCAGGCTTACTGAAACGGGGAGGCTTTTTTTTATTTGAAGAAACAGAACGGTCCGGGAAAACATTTTCACAAGAAGGAGGATTTACCAACAATGGCAGATCGAGAAACCGGCGTGGTCAAATGGTTCAACGAGAACAAGGGGTATGGCTTTATCTCAAGGGATTCAGGGGGTGATATCTTCGTACATTATTCCGCTATCGACGGATCGGGATTCCGTACTCTCGAGGAAGGTGACCGTGTCGAATTCGCAGTGACACAGGGACAGAAAGGGCCGGCTGCAGGCGAAGTGAAGAAAATCTGACATCCGGCTACACCATTTGTTTATTCATGAACGCCCCGCCTCGCGCGGGGCGTTTTTTTTGGTGCGCCGGGCATGACGCTTTCCATCACGGTTCGATATCCGCCACGGACTCCAGGATGTGGGTGGGGCGGTAAGGGTATCGGGTAACGTCTTCGCTGCGCGTGACGCCGGACAGGACCAGGATGGTTTCCATACCGCTCTCCACGCCGGCCACGATGTCGGTGTCCATCCGATCGCCTACCATGACCGTGTTCTCGGAATGAACCCCCAGGTAGTTGAGCGCGGTTCGCATCATCAGCGGGTTGGGTTTGCCGATGAAGTAGGGGGTCACGCCGGTCACCTTTTCGATCAGGGCGGCCATGGCCCCGCACGCCGGCACCAGGCCCGATTCGGACGGGCCGGAGGGGTCCGGGTTCGTTGCTATGAATTTCGAGCCCTGCATGATCAGACGGATCGCCTTGGTGACGCTCTCCAGCGCGTAGGCGTAGGTTTCCCCCAGCACCACGAAGTGCGGGTCCACGTCGGTGATGATATACCCGATATTGTGCACGGCCTCCGTGAGCCCGCTCTCGCCGATGACATAAGCCCTGGCGTTCTCCTGCTGGGACTGCAGGAACAGGGATGTGGCCATGGCGGAGGTGAAGATCCGTTCCGGCGGGATGTTCAACCCGATGGTCTTGAACCGGTGTGCGAGATCCCCGGGTGTGCAGGTGGGCGTGTTGGTGAGGACCAGGTACTCCGCCTTCCGTGATTTCAGCTTTTCCAGAAAAAGATCGGCACCGGGAATCATGGTGTTCCCGCTGATGAGAACGCCGTCCATGTCCATAATGAAATTTTTTGATGTTTCCATACCCATCTCTCCTCACCTGTTGCCGGGGGCCCGGGTCCGTTCGATCCGGGGTGTCTGCTGGAACCTCTTCATAGTGAAGATGGACCCCGGAGTCAACCTGTTCCGGTGAGCCGGGCGCACCCGTCGCCGGAGCCGGTCCCCGCGAAAGGGGCAGCCTCCTGAACCATTGAAGCCGTGTACGAGATTGTATAGGATTGGTGCGGCGAGGACCATGAGCGCAAGGTTGTTTTTTTGTGAGTCCCCACGGAAGGAGTGCTG
Source organism: uncultured Thermodesulfobacteriota bacterium (assembly GCA_964439795.1). Taxonomy (GTDB): domain Bacteria; phylum Desulfobacterota; class DSWW01; order DSWW01; family DSWW01; genus CAYTRL01. The sequence goes on along the minus strand of CAYTRL010000007.1, from coordinate 22,855 downwards.
CACGGTTCACTGCTGCCTTGTTTTCGAAACAGGAGGAAAAGAAAGATGACGGCGCTACCCATGAAAGCCAAGACACGCAAGACCAAGATCGTCTGCACGCTGGGGCCGGCCTCCTCTTCACCGGAAATGATCCGCAAAATGCTGCAGGCGGGAATGGATGTGGCCCGGCTCAACTTTTCTCACGGAGACCACGACAGCCACCGGAAGACCATCCACAGCATCCGGAAGATATCGCGGGACCTGGGCAGGTACACAGGGATCCTGGTGGACCTGGGCGGCCCCAAGATCCGTCTCGGTGAACTCTCGTCCCCGGAACGCGAGCTGCGGGTGGGCGAGGAGGTCTCCTTCTGTCCCGGGGCATCGTCCGATCCGTTCATCATACCGGTCAACTACCCGTACCTGCTCAAGGACGTGGAACCCGGCAACCGCATGCTTCTGGCCGACGGGCTCGTGGAGCTGGAGGTCAAGGATAAACAGAAGGACCGTCTGGTCTGCCTGGTGATCGTGGGCGGTGTGATCTCTTCCCACAAGGGGGTGAACCTGCCCCTGAGCAAGCTTCGGGTCCCGGCGTTCACGGCCAAGGACCGGCGCGACCTGAAGATGGCCCTGGAGGAGGATGTGGATTTCGTGGGGGTCTCCTTTGTGCGGCACGAGCGGGACCTCCAGCCGGTGAAGAAGATGATGGCTCGGATGGAGAAGAGCCCCCTGTTGATCGCCAAGATCGAAAAGGTGCAGGCCGTGGAACGCCTGGAAAAGATCCTTGAACACGTGGACGGCATGATGGTGGCCCGAGGCGACCTGGGGGTGGAGATGCCCCCGGAGGACGTGCCGGTGATCCAGAAGAAGATCATTCAACTGACCCGGCAAAGCGCCAAGCCGGTGATCACGGCCACCCAGATGCTTCGGTCCATGGTGGAGAGCCCGCGTGCCACGCGGGCGGAGGTGGCGGACGTGGCCAACGCGATCCTGGACGGGACCGATGCGGTGATGTTGTCCGAGGAGAGCGCCGTGGGCCGGTACCCCGTGGAGGCGGTGAAGGTGATGGACCGGGTGGCCCGGGTCTCGGAGCCGCAGATGAACGAGCTGGCCTTTCTGGAGGAGCAGGCGGCCGACTCGCTGAGTATGACCGTCTCCGGGATCAGCGAGGCCGCAGTGCTGCTCGCGCACGACCTCCAGGCGGCGGCGATCGTGGCCTGCACCGAGTCGGGCCAGACGGCCCGCCTGCTGGCCCGTTTCCGGCCCTCCCGGCCCGTGATCGCCCTGACCCCCCATCTGCACACGCAGAGGCAGCTCTCCCTGACCTGGGGTGTCCGGGCCGAAAAGGTGCGATCGTTCAAGACCACGAAACAGATGGATTCCCTGGTGACCGAGTGGGTGCTGGAGAAGGGGATCGCCCGGAAGGGGGACCGTATCGTGCTCACGGCCGGGGTCCCCCTGGGGGTGGCCGGAAACACGAATTTCATCCGGGTTCTGGAACCGGGAGACGGGTAGGGGAAACGAGGAAGACCACGGCAGCGGGATCCGAAAAGGAGCGGGAACGATGAGCGAAACGGTTCGGTACATGACTCCGGAGTGGGCCCGGAAGGTGGAAAAACGCCTCCAGGCGGAGGTGAGCCCGGAAAAGATGAAGCGCCTGACCTCCTCCATGTCCAATATCTACCTCCAATGCCCGGACGGAAAGACCAAGTACCTCCTGTTCCGGTTCGAGGATGGAAAGCTGGCCGAGTTTTCCCTGGGGGAGGGGGACCCCCCGGATGCCGAATTCCGGATTTCGGGGGATTACGAGACGTTTGCCATGATCTCCCGCGCCGAGCTCGGGTCCCAGCGGGCACTCATGTCCGGAAAGCTCAAGCTGAAGGGGAATATGGTCAAGGCGCTCAAGCTGGCGTCCATCGCCGACCGGGTGAACAAAATCATCGCCACCATCGAGGCCGAATACTAAGTATTCGCCGGTTGAATTACGATAACGGTTCGTACGGATATTGCGAGGAGCCACCGAAGGCCGCGAAGAAGCCCTTGGAAGACCCGGAAATTGCGAGGAGCCGAAGGCGACGCGGCAAGCCCCCGGCTCCGAATGGGTATTCCCCGCTGGGCCGGGGGGTCGCTTCACTCTTTAATGATCTTCCCCGATGCCGGATGACCTGTGGAGGCGGGAGAACACGTCATGCCGTTCGCGATCTTCGACTTCGCTTCGCTCGCAATATCCCCAATGGAACCGCTTCGAATTCGTGACCGTACTTATCACAGCGTATATGAAGGGGACCGAGGCCATGACCCACCGGCTGGACCGCAACGATCCTTATTTCATCGATTTTCCAGGGCGCATCGAGAGCATTCAACATGCCATGGCGGACCAGGGGCTGGACGCGTACCTGGGCTCCCGCCTGCGGACCCTTTCCTGGACCCTGGACGCTTTCTGTCCGTGGCGGAGCTTCGTGGTGATCCCGACCCAGGGGCTGCCCACCGCCTTCACCTTCGTGATCGACGCGGCCCGGGTCCAGGACGACTCCTGGCTGGACGAGGATCATGTCCTGGGGTTCGCGCCCATGGGCGGCCAGGACCAGATCGAGCAGATCTCCGATTTTATCCGGGATCTCCTCCCGGGGGGCAGGGGCCGTGTGGGGATCGAGAGCGGCATGTCCAACTACCTTCCGGAAGGGAACCTCACCCACTACGAGTACGAGCAGTTCCGGGCGGCCCTGGACCCCGCCGAGCTGGTCAACGCCCATACCCTGGTGGACCGGCTGGCCCTGATCAAGGATGCGGGGACCATCAACCGCTTTCGGGAGGCCTCACGCATCGTGGATGTGGGGCACCAGGCCGTGCACGACGCCCTGGTGAACGGCGGATACACGGAACTCACGGAGACCGCCATCGCGGGGATCGCCGCCAACGCCATGCGGAAGGCCGGGAGCGAGTGGGAGTGGTCGTTCACCGGCGGTAACGAGATCGCCAGCGGATACCGCACCGGCCTGGCCGGGGGGGCCTGCACGCCGGCTTCCCGCCGGAAGCTGCAGGCCGGGGAGCCTCTCATGGTGGATCTGCACTCCATGTTCCGGCTGGGGCTGGGGGACCACGCGCACAACTACCTGATCCACCCTGCCACGGACCGACAGCGGTGGCATGCCGAGAACTTCCTGGATATCGTGAAGCTCACCCTCGAGACCTACAGGGCCGGGGTGACCCCGTCCGGGATCGCGGAGCAGATGATGCAATTCGCCGAGGACCGGGAGTTTGCAGACTTCATGGTGCCGGGCTTCGAGCACGGCATCGGCATGATGGGCGACGAGTGGCGCATCGGGCTCAACGACGGCCCGTTCCCCTACTGGACCAACCCGGATCACGTGTACCAGGAGAACGAAGTACTGATCTGCGCCATGCAATACGCCTGCCCGGAGGAAGAGATCGGCTTCCGGTACGAGAACCCCATCGTAATCGGAAAGGACGGGTGCGAGGCCCTCTCCCTGTTTCCCCTGGGGATCGAAGAGATCGAGTGAGCTGGCTTTCTGCTATCAGCGATTTGCGATCAGCTCCCCACAACCCCTCGCCTGGATCCCGGATCAGGGGGGTCAAAGGATCGAGTCCGGGATGACGGCGCCTCTCTGGGAGTTTCGCGGTGCCGGGGGTGGAGCTGACAGCCGAAAGCTGAACGCCGGTCGCTGTTCTCTCATGAAGCACAAAGGCAGCTGATGCCTCTCCCCGGGCTTATTTGAGGTGCTCTTTTTCCTCGAAATCCCGGCGACCCGCCTCGGCGGTTTCCTCCGGGTCCCGGTCCGGGTGCATGATGTGCTGGCGCAGGACCGACAGAACCTGTGCCGGTTCCACCAGCAGCTTGTCCCCCACCAGGATGCGGAAAAACTTCTCCATGATGTACTTCCCGGAGAACAGGAGCGCCACGGTCACGCCGTGGGGTGGGGATTGGATGAAAACGCCCCCGTTGTCGGTGCGGATGATGAACCTCCCTCTCCGGGTGTTCTGTTCCAGGATGATCACGCGCTGGCTGTCCGCGAAGGCGATCTCATAGTAGTTCTCCATGACCCCCTTGTACCCGGGAAAAGGCGTCAGGTAGTAGTTGCGCCTGCAGAGCCGGGTTTTCTTGGACAGGGGCACCTCCAGGTAGTTGACCATGCGGTTGTTGGCCCATACCGGCGGGTATTCATGGAGGAGGGCACGGGCCTTTTCCGGGTCGTGGATCCCGGGCACGAGACATCTGAGCAGCACGTAACGGAGCCGTTCGCAACCCTTTTTCGATCCGTGGCACTCCTTGCCGCTTTCGGATATGTAGACGGTGTTATCCTCCCGCTCGATGTACCCTTTCAGCATCTTCCGGGTGGGTTGTGCGGGAATACGCCGGCCCATCCGGATGGTCCACAGGGCCGAGGGGCGGATGAAGTAACGGTTGTTGTTGTGCGCCCGGATATCCAGCCGGACGAGGCCTTCCTTCCATTCGGCCACCAGGTCCTTCGTCCGGGGATCCGTTTTCTTTTCCAGGCAGGCGATCACTTCGTAGGAACCAAGAAAATCCAGCTTAGGCAGGATCTCTCGGTCCGATATGGGCAGGGAGGCGAGCCGGGAGAGTTGAGCGATCAGTTCGTTTGCGCGAGCGGCATCCAGGGAACCGTCCCCGTCCCCCGCATCGGGAAAGCAGTTGTGCAGAATCTTGTTGTACCGCTTGATGATCTTTTTGGGGGACGGCGGGTCCCCCGGGTGTGCACGCACCGGAAGAAAAAGGAGAAACAAGCAGATCAGCAGGGATCGAAATATGTTCATCCCCCGCCTCATCCGGCCAACGGCAATCATCGGCCTGTCGGGTTGGACTCGGTCTGACCCCCCGCGCCAGGGAGCGTGCAGGCTGATCCTTTCCATGCACCCTCTTCGATTCGATTCGAGTAAAACCCTGTTGATTGGCTCCCCATCATAGCACAAGGGTCGATCGGGTGCCTGAGGGTTCTCATGCCGGATTCCGACGATCACCCCACCGTCCGCAACGCACTGACGAGCGCGGGAAGGGTGAAGGCGACCAGGAGTACGGTCATGACCGGCCGGAGCAGGTTTCTCAGGTTCCGGTTCTGTTCCTTCCAGGCCGACCAGGCGTGGTTGCAGGCGGAAAGGAACAGAAAAATCAGTAAAACACTCAGCATGGAAGCCTCTGCCCGGGTTCCCCAGTCAAGGATCCAGACCATCAGGGCCGTCAGGGCCAGGGCCAGGTTGTTCAATCCGGATTGCCGCTGGTACGCACTCGGGGCGTATCCCGATATCTGCGAGGCAGCCTTTCCAAGGAAAAGCGAGTCCAGCGCGGTAAGACCGGCCAGCGAGCCGACCAGCCAGGGCATGAGGATGTGCAGCCTCCCCTGCGGGTCTTCCGCCAGGAAATACGCGAACTGGAAGCCCGCCACGACACCGATCCATCGCATAATTTCCAGGGTGCGGCAGATCCGGTTTACATTCATGACGGCCTGTCTCCTGATAGGTTTCAGAGGGGAGGGTGCCGGTTCGTTGACCGGTCTCCATGAAAAAGGGGGTCATCGGACCGTAGACCACCTTTCGGACTCTCTTCCCGCTTCCTTTAGCAGGCTGTTGACAATTCCGCGTTTGCTCTTCCGTGCTGCGGAATTGGACGCGTCATCCGAAGGACTGACGCGCCTGCAGGGTGAGGGCCGTGGTCGGCCCGAATCCAAAAGGCCTCATCTGCAGCGGTCCTCAGAACCCGGCCTTTTTTACGTTTGTTGCCTGCGGTTTGTCAACCGGAAAACCGGGCCGGGATCGATGGAACAGGCCCCGCGCAGATGCAGGGTCAACCGGGGGAGATGGGGAAGAGTGCGGCGGCGGTGTCATGGAGGATTTTCCGAAGGGTGCTCTCCCCCATGTCCATGTCCATCAGGGCGCGAACCTCGGTCTCCATGGGGTAGGGGATATGCGGATAATCCGATCCATACAGGATGCGGTCCGCGTACCGGATCAGTTTCGACCGGTCGATCTCCACCGGGAAGTACCCGCCCAGCATCATGGTCGTGTCCAGATACAGGTTGGGGAACACGTCCAGAAGCCGGGTGAACTCGTCCGTCTCGTCGAAACCCAGGTGGGGAATGATCACCTTCATTTCCGGGAAGCGTGTGAGCATGTTCTCAACGCGGGCTGCGCCGCAGAACGCCCGCACATCCGTTCCATAGGCGTCGATGGAAGGCTCCTTGCCCGCGTGGATGTTCAGGACCCCCTGCCAGGCACACAGGTCTTCGAAGATGGGAAAGAGCCGGGGGTCGTCCGGGGCCATCTTCATCACGTGGCAGTGCATCTTGACGCCGCACAGCCCGAATTCCTCCCGGGCCTGCTTCAGGACATCGGCGGGGTTGTCATCCTCCGGGTGGACAGCCGCCAGACCCGAGGTGTGCGGGAACGTGCGGAGCAGACGGCCCGTGGTCCGGTTGATCAGCCCGGCCACCCCCGGCCGGTGCGCGTATCCCATGAGCACGAGCCCGGCAGCTCCGTTCTCGAACTGCATGCGCAACAGTTCCTCCACGCCGCCCCGGTCGTGAAAAGACCAGGCATGGGCTTCAAACCACTCCCGCACGGCCTGGGAGAGGTTTTGGGGGAAGGCGTGCACGTGGGCATCGATGACGGGGATGGGGGTCAGGTCCGAGTACATGGCAAAAAAGTATAGGGGCGGGTGTTGGGTGCGTCAAGCAGGGCGCAACGCCTTGAGGCCCAGGATGGGTAGGTGGTATAAAGAAACAGGACGAGCTTTCGGATTCCCGAGGACACGTCGTAATAAAAAGGATGCGCCATGCCTTACACCAAACTTCGCCCCGATTCCTACGTTCACAACACCCTGCACCGCTACACCGGCTCCGAGCACATGGAGTTCAAGCGCTATGTTCTCCTCACCAACTTTTCCGACTACACGGAACGGTTCAAGGCGCTGGGCCCGCACACGGAGCGGAAGGGGAACTGGGAATCCGTCCACAACGAGGAGCTGGACTGCACCCTGATCAACATCGGAATCGGCGCCCCGGCGGCCGCCATGGCCATGCACTGCCTGGGATACCTGGACCAGGTGGACGCGGTGATCATGCTGGGGCTGGCCGGCGGGTTGGCCGAGGAGATGAAGATGGGGGACCTTGTGCTGCCCACCGCATCGATCCGGGACGAGGGGGCCTCCCGGCACTACCTCCACAGCGACACGCCGGCCATTCCCAACTTCAAGGTCCAGCGGATCATCGCACAGGCCGCCGCGGAGATGGGGATGAACCCCCGGTCCGGGATCTTCAAGACCACGGACTACCGCATGTGGGAGTTCGATGAAGAGTTTGCGGCCCTCCTGAGGGAGCAAAAGGTGGTGGCCATCGACATGGAGATCGCCGCCCTGTTCTCGGTGGGCTATTTCCTGGGAAAACCGGTGGGGGCGCTGATGCTCATCTCCGACCTTCCCCTGACCCGTTCCGGCATCAAGCGGGCCGACTCCACCCGGGAAGTGCTGGAGGGGTTCTGCCAAATGCAGCTCGACCTGGGTCTCCGGGCCCTGGCGAAGTTGAAGGAGGGGGGCGTGTTTCAGCTGGGGGAGGTGCTCCCCTTCGAGTGGTAGGTACGAAAAGGAGGATTCATGGGAACCACCATCGCCTTGACCGGCGCCGGGGGATACATCGGGCAGCGTTTGATCGAGCACCTGGACCGTTGGGAGGGGTGTTCCGGCATCCTGGGCATCGATATCCGGGAACCCACCGTGCGCTCGGAAAAGCTCATCTTCCAGAAAAGGGACATCCGGGACGACAGCCTGGCCGAATTCTGGAAGGGACGGGATGTGGATGTCCTGGTGCACCTGGCTTTCGTCGTGGACCCGATCCGGGATGAAAAGGCGATGTACGACATCAATGTGAACGGCACCCTGAACGTGCTGAAGATCTGCGAGGACCTGAAGGTTCCCCATGTGATCGCGGCTTCCAGCGGAACGGCCTACGGTGCCTGGCCGGACAACCCACCGCGCCTGCGGGAGGACGATCCGATCCGGGTGTACCCGCCCACCATGAACTACGCGCACCACAAGGGGCTGACCGAGAAGCACTTCGACGACTTCAGGAGACGAAACCCCGACGTGCTCTTCAACACCGTCAGGCCCAGCGTCGTGTACGGGCCCAACGTAGACAACTACCTCTCCCGCTTCCTCCAGCGTCTGCCGTTCGTGCCCCTTTCGGACGGGTGCGACCCCGAGATGCAACTGGTGCACGAGGAGGACGTGGCCCGGTTGTTCACCCTGCTCATCGAAAAGAAGGTGGACGGACCGTTCAACGTGGCCGGGACCGGGGTGCTCCGTGTTTCGGAGCTGGGGGCCATGGTGGGCAAGAAGGCGCTGCCCGTCCCCCGCAGGCTGCTCTTCCCCATCGTCCACCTGCTCTGGAAGATGAACCTGATCATGGAGGCCCCGGCCGGCCTGGTGGACTACATGGCCTACCCGTGGGTGCTGGACATCAGCCGGGCCCGGGACCTGCTCGGCTTCGAACCCGAGTACACCACCGAGCAGACGGCCCGGATCATGTTCGAGAGCCACGGGTACCGGATCAGGAAACCCGTCTGAGCAAGCTGTTTTCTGAAGAGTCGAATCGCTCCGTTGTTGATCCTTGCTTGCTGTGAATAGCCCCCCGGGTCGGGGCAGGCATCGGGATTATGGAGATTTCATCGAGTGCAGGCTCTCGTGGAGGATCCTGCCCAGTTCCTGGGCGGTGTAAGGCTTTGAGATCATTCCAACGAATCCGAATTTCTGAAAATTGGCCATGACCGGGTCGTTGGAATAACCGCTTGAAACAATGACCCGTGCATTCGGGTCTTTTCCCAGCAATGTTTCCATGACCTCCAGACCTCCAAGGCCGCCGGGGATGGTCAGGTCCATGATCACGGCGTCGAAAGGCCTTCCGGAATCCATTTCACGAATATAGATTTCAACGGCTTCCGCACCCTCCCGTGCAAACAGAACTTCATATCCCAGTTGTACGAGTATCTGGCCTGCTACATCTCTGACCATCTGTTCGTCATCCATTAATAGGATCCTGCCCCTGCCCATGTGAGTTCGTTCCTCAGACTGCTTTTTCCCAGACGCATCGATTTTGGAGGCAGGTAAATAGACTCGAAAAGTCGTTCCTTTTCCCAGTTCCGATTCCAGGGTCATGAGCCCTTCGTGGTTCGTAACAATCGAATAGGCCGTGGCAAGGCCCAGGCCGCTTCCCTTCTGTTTTGTGGAAAAATAGGGGTCAAACACCTTAGACAGGTGCTCTTTCCTGATGCCTAACCCCCGGTCCTCGACAGAAATCTCCACATAATTTCCCGGCTTCAGGGGAATCTTTCTGTCTGAACCGACGCGTTTGTTGCCTGCCCGAATCCGTATGATCCCTCCCTCAGGCATGGCCTGCGCCGCGTTGAGGGTCAGGTTGTTGAGTACTTGATTGATCTGGCTCTCGTCCGCGTCCACAGACCAGAGATCCAAAGGAAGATGAAACTCGCAGCGTACCCGGGAACCGCTCAGGGTAAAACCAACGGCATCCCGAATCAGAGGGGAAACGGCGACAGGCTTCTTGACGGGCAAGCCGCCTTTTGAAAATGTGAGAAGCTGGTGGGCGAGCTCTCTGGCCCTCTGGATCGCCCTTTCGGATTCTTCGAGTCGTTTCAATACAGGATCCCGTGGTTTCGTTTCGAGTTTTGCGAGGCTGATATTCCCCAGGATGGCTGTCAGAATATTGTTGAAATCATGGGCAATCCCTCCCGCGAGCACACCGATGGATTCCATCTTCTGTGTCCTGATGAGGTCTTCTTCCAACCTTTTCTGCTCGGTGATATCGGTGGTTACGCCGGTCATGAGGGACAGGTTGCCCTGTTCATCTTGGATGGGAAAGCCCCGTTCCTGAATCCAATGCAGGGAGCCGTCAGGGTGAAGGATACGATACTCGATGTTCCAGAAACCCGTTGCTTGTTCCTTCAGGGCCGTTTCCACCCGAAGCCGGTCCTCCGGGTGAACGGCCTCGAGGAATGATTTAGGGGACAAATACCGGCTCTCCCGGGACCGCCCCCAGATCTTCTCGTAGGCCGGGCTCAAGTACAGGATTTCCCCCAGTACGGGGGAACTCATCCAGAAAACGTCCTGGATCGTTTCCGCCAGGAGGCGAAACCTTTCGTTGGATCCGCGCAGGGCCTCCTCGGCTTCCCGACGCTCGGTAATGTCACGGCCAACCAGGATGGCAAAAAGCGAGTCGTCAAAGGTGTCGAGCCCGACGCTCATTTCAACGGGGATCTTGTTTCCTTTTGGGTTCTCGATCGTGCCCTCAAGCGTCTCCGGCTTCTCCGTCTGCGAAGAGTGCGCGCCGAAAAGGTCATCCACCTTTTTCCAGGTGGATTCAGATAGAAACTCACGAAGCCTGCACGTCAATAGTTTTTCTCTTGGCAATCCCAGGCTACGACATACCGATGCGTTGACGTCCACAAGACGTCCCGAGGAAACCTCCAGCATAATAAGGAAATCATTGCTCCGGTCGAGAATCGCTTTGAAACGCTCCAGCTCAAGAAGACGGGCCTGCAACTCCGGGTAATAACTTTTCCGCATGGAGCGTTCGCCGAAACCGAGGATCTTGCTCCGCAACCGCTCCCGTCTGTCGGATTCGTCAGAGTGCATGTTCGAAGATTTCCTCGATGTCCCCTTGCGAGGCAATCCGTGGGTTGGTCACCATACAGGAATCTTTCAAGGCGTTCCTTGCAAGGTTTGGAATTTCTTGCGGAGTGAGACCCAGCTGGCCCAGAGTCATTTCAACACCCGCCGCCCGTTTCAGCTCCACCACCTTCTGAATCACTGCGTTCTTCCGAACCTCGGCGTCGCTGCCGCCGAAGACTACGCCCATCGCCTCCCCGAGTTTTTCGTACGGTTCTCGGGCGGCCTCGAAGTTAAACTCCATTACATGGGGGAGAAGGATAGCGTTGCATTCCCCGTGGGGCAGGTCTTTCAAACCCCCGAGGCCGTGGGCCATAGCGTGAATCGCCCCGAGGCTGGCGTTGGAAAAGGCCAAGCCCGCCTGACAGCTTGCCAGCATCATTCCATTCCGGTATTCCATATGGTCCGGGTGTTCGATGGCACGGAGCAGATGCATGGAGATCAGCTTCGCGGCAGCCAAGGCGTGGACATCGGTGATGGGCGAGTTTGCATTCGATGCAACCGCTTCCGCGGCATGTGACAGCGCATCCAGTCCGGTCGCCGCCGTGAGGTGTCGGTCCATGGTGCTCGTTGTCTGGGGGTCGATCAGGGAAACATCCGGCACCACGGCCTTGCTCACGATCGCGATTTTTATCATGAGCTCCGTATCGTTGATGATGCAGAACTGAGAAACGTCGGCGGATGTTCCGGCTGTGGTGGGGATGCAGATCAGGGGCGGGCAGGGCTGAGGGACTTCGTCCACCCCTTCGTAATCGAGGATGTGCCCTCCGTTGGAACTCACGATGCCGATGCCTTTGGCGCAGTCCATCGGGCTTCCGCCTCCCACGACGATGATCCCGTTGCACTGCTCGTTCCTGTAGATTTCAGCCCCTGCCATCACCTCACAATCTTTGGGGTTGGGGGTGACGTCGTTGAACCGGGTGTAGGGGATTCCCGCCCCGTCCAGACCCCGGGTGACATCTTCGGTCCAGCCGGCTTTCACAACGCCTGGATCGGACACCACGAGGATCTTTCGCATACCGAGGTTTGTCGCATACTGAACAGCGAGTTCTCTTGCCCCTATACCAAAAACGAACTCCGGCGCGACGAATTTGCGCAGATGGTCATACTCTTTCGGATCCATTCGGAAACTCCGGTTGGGGGGGAATCAGGCGCCTCCTATCCATGTAGGAGAATATACACCAAGTCCCGGTCTCTTTTCATCTAAATTCGACTTCTTATCAGGGGCCGAAACAGACGATTATCTGATAGGAATATCGTTCATGTATCAAAAAAAAATATCCCATAACGCGACGCAGGCAACAGGGAGAAGGAACCCATCGGAGGAGCAATAGGTTACGGGAGACCCGTGGGCCCAATTCTTATGTAATCGCCTCAGCGGAGATCTCCGACTCGAGCATGACGGGGACCGGGGCATCTTCTTTATTGGCGGACCCGGGCCTCTATTGGAAGGGTTTCCATCCGTGGCGGGGGAAGACAGACCTATGCGTTCAGATAATCGGTGAAAAACGTGGAAACCCGCTCAAATTCGGATCGAAGGGCGGCGAGGGCCTCATCGGCCGGGCCGAGGATGCGGACGAGGCCCATCCTTTCCAGCCGGTGGGCGATCTCTGACATCCCCTCCGCCCCGATGGTGGCGCTGGATCCCTTCATGGCGTGTGCCTCGCGGTTGATCATCTCCGCGTTTGATGCGCGCCGGGCGGATTCAAGGGCGGATAGATGCCTTTTGCTGTCCTCAAGGAAGCTGTGAATTAATTCTCGTTCAACATCCAGATCTCCTCCGGCGATCTCCTGGAGCCGCCAGATTTGCACGGGTGCCGTCGGGTGAATCTCCGGATTGGTGGGAGGCATGGGTGGAGCGGTTGCGGACACCAGCCATTTTTCCAGCATCTTGTACAGGGTTGCCTCGGACACAGGCTTGCTCACATAGTCGTCCATGCCTGCCCCCAGACAACGTTCCCGGTCCCCCTTCATGGCATGGGCGGTCATGGCGATGATAGTCGTATGCCTGGCCTCTCCCTCCCGTTCGCGAATTTTCTGTGTCGCCTCGTAGCCGTCCATCTGCGGCATCTGACAGTCCATGAAGACCAGGTCGTACGGGATGCGGGAGAGGGCCTCGAGCGCCTCCAGACCATCGGCCGCCACGTCACAGCGGAAACCTGCCCTTTCCAAGAGCATCGCGGCGACCTTCTGGTTCATAATGTCGTCCTCGACCACGAGAATTCGATAGCGACCGCAAATGGATTCGCTCAGGGTGTGTCGGGTGATGAGGGTTTTCTTCTTGGCAGGATCTTCGGCCTGCCGCAACCCCATGACCGTGGCGATGGCATTATAGAGATGCGACTGCTTGACCGGCTTGGTCAGGTAGGCATCGAAGCCCGCCTCAAGCATCCTGGTCGCGTCACCTCTCTCGGGAATCGAAGTCACCAGGATAAGCGGTGTTTGGGCAATGGCCGGGTCCGATTTGATCCTTCGAGCCAACTCTTCGCCATCCATGCTGGGCATGTGGTAGTCGATCAGCGCCAGCTGAAAAGGCGTCGCAGCGTCTGTAGCGGCCCGAAGCATGGCAACGGCTCCGTGACAGTCGGTCGTCTCCTCCGTGCGGCAGCCCCAGGCCTTGAGCTGCTCGCGGAACACAAGTCGATTTGTCGCATTGTCGTCCACAACCAGAACCCGGAGCCCCCATATATCAACGGCCGCCACCGGTTCGGGAGGACTCTCCTCTCCAAGCTTTCTCTGAAATACAGCGGTGAAGAAAAACGTGGACCCCCTGCCCTCCTCGCTTTTCACATCGATCGTGCCGCCCATGGCCTTGACCAGTTGTCTGCAGATTGTCAGCCCCAGTCCCGTCCCGCCGTATTTTCGGGTCGTTGAGGCATCCACCTGGGAAAAGGCATCGAACAGTTGGTCCCTGCTGTCGGCCGGTATGCCGATACCCGTGTCGGCCACCTCGAAACGCACGGCCTGCCGGGTCTCTTCGAGCGCGGCCAGACTCGCACGGATCACGACCTCGCCCTTCTCCGTAAACTTGATTGCGTTGTTCACCAGGTTGATGAGCACCTGTCGCAGACGGCCCGGGTCGCCCTTTACCCGGGTCGGTACGTCGTAGTGGATCAGGATGGCAAGCTCCAGGCCTTTCTCATGCGCCTTCTGGGCCAGCATGTCGCCGACCTCCTCCAGACAGGTACGGAGGTCGAAGTCCAGGATCTCCAACTCCAACTTTCCCGCATCGATCTTGGAGCAGTCCAGGATGTCGTTGATGAGCCCGAGAAGTGTATCGGCACACTTGCACACGGCCTCCGAGTACTCATGCTGGGAAGGTGTCAGTTCGGTGCCTAAGAGAATCCTGCTCATTCCGATGACCCCGTTCAGGGGCGTGCGGATTTCATGGCTCATGTTCGCCAGAAATTCACTCTTGGCCCGGGCAGATTCCTCGGCGATATTTTTTGCCCGTTTGAGTTCCTCTTCCCACTGTTTGCGCTCGGTGATGTCTCGAATAATATTAAGAAACCCGGTTATTTCGCCATCCTCGATGATCAGCTTGGAGTTCACCTCAATCGTTACCTTGCTCCCGTTTTTGTGGCGAACATCAAACTGCAGGAGTCGGCCGGGTTTGCCCGAGATGATATCGCTGATCACTTCGCCGGCAGTCTGAAAATCCTCGGGGCTTAGAAAACCAAGTTCTGCGTAGTTCTTCCCGATGACCTCTTCGGGCTTATAGCCGAAGATGTCTTCAACCTTTCTGTTTATATTGAGAATGGTGCCATCGATAGCCGTATGAACGATTTCGTCATTTGCATTCTCAAAGATCTTCCTGAAGATCTCTTCCCTCTCTTGCAGTACCTTTTCTGTCTGCTTGTGTTCGGTGATTTCCTTCTGCAGTTCTTCGTTTGTCTTTTGCAGGGCGCTGGTACGCTCGGCAACCAGTCCCTCGAGTTGATCCCGGTGTCTTCTTAATTCATCTTCGGTCCGTTTGTGGCTGGCAATTTCTTCCTCGAGGCGTTTGTTCCCTTTCCCGATCTCTGCTGCATGCTTCTCCAGCTTGGCCTTTTGCTTCAGCAAAAGATTGGAATACGCTTCGATTTCCTCATTTCTTGCGTTCAGTTCTTCGGATCGCCAGATATATTCAGCATGGGCCCTTCTCAACTCTTCTGCTGTCCGCTTTTGTTCTTCTCCCTTTTCTTGCAGATCGGCAGCCATCTTGTTGATGGCCCTTGCAAGCAGATCATATGGATCCTCTTTCACGGAGACTTCCGCCCGGCAAGCGTCATCTCCGGTTGCGGCCCTCACAGCGGTTTCAATAATTTCGTCGATGCGACTGCTGTCCATGAATGAAACCCGATGTCTTCCATTCAGGTGGTTGCCGATTTGAAAAAGACCGTCTCAACACTCAATCAAAGATCTTTGCTTCATCCACAAGACCTATTGTAGCGGTCTTGAACTTGTTTGCCTGGAGCATAAAACGTTCCACGAACTCTCTTTCCAGAAATTCGCGAACAAAGACAATGGTTGTAAAGAAAACAGAACTGCCCAGATAGCACCCGCCGATGCCAAAGACCGTCTTAACCTTTTCGTTTTCTACAAAATCCTGCGCCGCGATAATCTTACGGCCTTGATTGTCCACCTCGGTCCTGGCATCACGAACATGGAACACACCGCTTATGTTCTTGAACGTCTTTGCCACGATCCCCGTGTCCTCGGAGTCAATCCAGTCAATTCCGGCACCCAGTTGCTTCAACAGCCTAGACATCATCGGGATTTTTTCAATGAAGTCTGAAGACGCAAGAGGAATGCCCACATGACCCTGGGAGTTGCGGCGGTCGTTCCATTCAGGCTTCGATCCCCTGCTTCCCAAGAGGGACAAAATCATAGTTTGCCTCTTGAGCTTCTCCGATATTCCTGCCGAACGGGCAAGGTTTATCACAGATTCTTTGTTTGACTCCGGGAGGTCTTCAAAAGGGATGGTCGCGAACAACCGGGTTAACGTGATCGATTCCGTTAATGCCTCGTACAGAATGGACATGTACACCTGGGCCGCTTCTTCCAGGCTCGTGCATCCGGATACCTCCCCTGCAATTCTGTTCTGCAGGTCGATCAGATCTTCCATAGACATTCCGCTGATCATGGCCATAACGGTTTCCTGTTCTATTTGGAAAGGTTGCCGCGCAAAAGCGAAAAGACATCCACACATACAATGGGTGCCCGCGCACATGGGTTCATGTGCGCCATCCATTCCTGGAATCAATCTCACCCTTATCTTTCGACAAATTCTCTGGAAATCCTTACATCGCTTATTGATCTGAATGAATTATCCGGCGGGATCTTGAACTCTGACGGTCTTCTCAGGGGCCTTATGAAGCCCTTGGAATTGTTGGATATTTCCCCTGTCTCCTGCCGTGATGGCGAAAAAACACACACAAAACATGCTGTGGAGTCATGCGAGGCAGATGGCATCCGAAAAGAAAGAGGAGCCGGAAAGGAGTACGCCTGGCGTCCGGATTGCCCTGAAGGAAAAACCTTGATCCGCGGGTGAAGGGAGAATAGTATGAGGCCCTCTACCCCGGGAAACGGTCTTTTTCTGTCCGGCCGGGACAGACAGTGGTACCACCGGGGAGCCGATGACGACATGAAGCAGGGGGGCTCTATGAGCGCGGGAAAAGCCGGGCTCAACCTCCGATCTGTACCATGGGGCGCTGATTTCCGGGAAAAGCCGGCCCCCCCTCACCTATCTGCTTGGCCCGGAAGGCCTGCTCAAGAGCTTCCCGCAGCTTTTCCTGACCCGGACCGGACCGAAGCACGCTCAGAAGATCGATCTCTTCGGCACTGAACAGGCAGCTGCGCAATTTGCCATCCGGTGTCAGACGCAGGCGGGTACATTTATGGCAGAAGGGATGGGTCATGGGGGTGATCAGCCCGATTCTGCCCATACTCCCGGGAACCCGGTGCAATCGGGCCGGCCCCGGCAGGGGAACCACGGCCGAAGCCGGTTCCAGCGGGCCCAATGCGTCTTCGATCCGCTTGACAATGTCGCGGCCGGATAGCCCTTCCCGTTCCAAGAGCCCGCATCCCCGGGTTTCCTCTCTCTTGTCTACAATGGGCATCCTTTCAATGAAACGCACCTCCAGCGGGTAGGTGATGCTCAGGCGGGCAAAATCTACGATCTCGTCCTCATTCAGATCCCGGATCGCCACCACATTGATCTTTATGGGTGCGAGCCCCGCAGCCAGGGCGGCCTCGATCCCATCCAACACCTGATGCAATCCGTCACAGCCGGTAATCTGCCTGTACCGGTCGCGCCGCAGGCTGTCCAGGCTCACGGTCACCCGTTTCAGTCCCGCATGCTTCAGAGAGCCGGCAAGTCCCTTGAGGAGCACCCCGTTGGTTGTCAGGCAGATGTCTATGATGTCTTCCACGGATCCGATCGAGGCCAGGAACCCGGCAATGCCTTTTCGCACCAACGGTTCGCCGCCTGTAATCCGGATCTTGTGGATTCCCAGCTCAGCCCCCGTGCGGATCACACGGAGGATCTCTTCATACCACAGGATGTCTCCTGACGGGATGCGGGGTATCCCCTCCCTGGGCATACAGTAGACACACTGCAGGTTGCAGCGGTCGGTCACCGAGACTCTAAGGGTGTCAACAGCGCTCAATATCGTCTCCCGGCCTGATGGGGCCTCCCTCGACGACCTCACAGAAGATGCCCTCACGAGGCATGACACAGTCTCCCACGAGGTTGTAGATGGCACATTTGGTGTGACATTCCTTTCCGATCTTGGACACGCGATCCCGGATGCCGTCCCCCCCATAAAGTGCGAAGCCGGATGCCCTGCCCCACCTTCAGTGCGTCTCCAAGGTTCAAAGACATCAGATCGATGCCCTCTGTTGTGAGATTTTCCGCATAGATCCCTGGAACCAGTTCCACGGCCTGAGAAGACCCGTTCCCTGACACTGCTTTACGGGACTGTTCTTTGATTAGATCCCTTTGCCTTTCTATGGACTCCATCATGAGCAGGCTCAACTGCCGGTCTCCCGGGGCAGCGTGGGCATCCCCTGCGATCCCCATGCCGGGAACAAGCTCAGCCTTATTCGCCGGTTTTTTGGGCACACGCTTCCGGCTGCTCACATTGATGGAAACAATCTTTCCCATATTCTCCCGCTCCTTCACGCGCTCAGGGGGCATCCGCCCTTCGCCGGTAGTCACCGGACCGGCCTCCGGACTTGGTTTCGACCCTCACATCTGTGATCTCCATCGAGCGATCCATGGCCTTGGCCATGTCGTACACGGTGAGAGCCGTCACGGCGGCGGCCGTCATGGCCTCCATCTCCACCCCGGTCTTGGCCTCCACAGAGACTTCGGTCCGGATGAGCAAGGCAGACTCTTCGAACTCGAATTCGACCCCAACGTATTCCAGAGGAATGGGATGAGCCAGAGGGATCAGCCGGTCAACCTGCTTGGCGGCCATGATCCCGGCCACGCGGGACACGCCGAGCACATCCCCCTTGCCCAACGCATTCCCGCGGATCGCCTCGAGCGTCTCCCCGGACATACGCACCCGCGCCGAGGCCGTGGCCCGCCTCAAACTGACCTCCTTTGGCCCCACATCCACCATCCTCGCCTTGCCTGATTTATCCACATGCGTCAGCTTGCTCAATGTCTTTGCTCCAGAAAAAGGATGTCTACCATGGAACCGGCTCTCAGCTTTTCCACCCCGTCCGGGATATCCACGAGAGCATTGGATTCCACCATGCTCCTCAGGATTCCCGACTCCTGGGAGGCATACAGTTGAACGAACAGCCGGCCGTCCATCTCCTGCACACGGCCCCGGAGAAACTTTCTTCGCTCCGGTTTGAGACGCATCCCCACAGTGAGACATGCGCGGCCCCGGCGGAGGCCTGCCTCTTTTCTGCCCAGCATGACATCCAGAAGAGGCCGGACAAGGAGTTCAAAGGTAACCATGCAGGAAACGGGGTTGCCGGGCAGCCCCAGGATGAACCGCTTCCCCTGGATCCCTGCAAAGCTGGGCTTCCCGGGTTTCATGCGGACTTTCCAGAAAATGCGCTTGGTGCCCAACCCCAGCAGGATGTCCTGAACCAGGTCGTAGTCTCCCACGCTGACGCCACCGGACAGGAGCAGTACATCGAAATCCACGGCACGTTCGATTTTTCTTTCGAGCGCACCTTTTCGATCCGGTGCGATGCCGAGAAACCGGGCCGTCGCACCCCGGGCCGTGGCCAGCCCGGTCAGGGAATACCCGTTCGAATCGAATATCTGGCCGGATTTCCGTTTTTTGCCCGGTGCCACCACCTCACTGCCCGTGGATAATACGGCGACCCTGGGCCGGGTGCCTACCTTGACCTTGTTTCGTCCCGTGGCGGCGATCATTCCCATCTCCGCTGAACGGATTACGGTACCGGCTTGGAGAACCCGCTGCCCTTTCTTGACGTCCTCCCCTGCCGGGGCAATGTGGGTTCCTTTGGAGACGGACTTCAAGATCCGCACACCATCCCCGGTCCGTTTGGTATACTCAACCATGACAACCGCATCCGCTCCCAAGGGGACGGGGGCACCGGTCATAATGCGTGTGGCTGTCCCCTTTCCCAATCTGTGTTTGCCTACCATTCCGGCCGGAACATCCTCAAGTACCTTCAACTCCATGGGACATCCCTCGGACGCCCCCTCCACATCAACGGATCGTACGGCATAGCCGTCCATGGCGGATTTGTTGAACTGCGGAATGGGAAAGGGGCTTTTGATGTCCTCACGCAGCACCCTGCCGAGGCTCTTGAGGACCGGGACCTCTTCGGCTTTCAGAGGCTTGACCTTGGCGAGAAGTTTCCGCGTTGCTTCCTCAACTGAAATCATGTGGGATCCTCCATCCGTGCTCATTCAATGGAATCCAATGTGTTGGATCAGGACGAATACTATGATTCGGGCACAAGCAGGACCTCGTGTGCCATTCAGCTTTCCAGCACCTGTACCGCCTGCGGCGGCACTACGGCGGCCACCCGGTCGCCGAGTTTCAGGCCCAGGGCCTGCATGCGTTGGGGGGGCATTTCAACTCTCAGGTTGAGATCTCCACTCAGGCGCATGCGCACTCTGGTGCCGCGAATTTCCATGCGGGTGATCGACCCTTCAAAACGGTTGGGCCCGTGCCCGTTGTCCGACAGGGGAATAATTTCAATGTCCGAGGATGGGATGGTGAAACGAACCGGCCCGGAACGATCCCCGGTCAGGGCCACCAGGGTCCCGCATCTCAACCGGACGAGGGCCGACCCCTCGCGGGTCTCCGCATGCCCGCTGAACAGATTTTCCAACCCGTTTCTGACCGTTTTCCCGGCCGCCATATGAACAACCGTGCCGGACAGTCTGTACGCCTGGGCGAGGTTGTGTGTGGAAAAGACGACGCTCGTCCCTGTTTTCTCAATCATTTCCCGGAGAAGGGTCTCGAGCATTTCCACCCGTGCAGCATCCACACCGGCTGCAGGCTCGTCGAGCAGGATGACCTGAGGCCGGAACACAAGGGCCCGGGCTATGGCCACCCGCTGTGTCTCCCCGCCGCTCAATCCCCCGACCGAGCGGCCTGCAAAACCAGCCAGGTCCACCAGCGACAGTGCGTCCTCCACACGCTTTTCCCACGCTTCCGTTGGTACGCCTCTCACCTTGAGACCGTATGCCACATTCTTGAAAACCGTTCCTTGAAAGAGGAGTGGGGACTGGTCCACCATGGTCACCCCCCGGCGAATCTCGAGGAAGTCTCTCGGCTCCACCGTCTTGCCGCGGAACCGGATTTCCCCCTGATCAGGCTTCTCCAGAAAGGCCAGGGTTTTCAACAGGGTGCTTTTGCCCGCACCGTTCGGGCCCACGACTGCGCTCACGGAGCCCTCGGGCACATCGAGACAACCGATGTCCAGAATCACCTTGCCGCTCTCAACGATCTTTCTGACACCCCGGAGTTCGTAAAGATTTGTTTCTGTCATGGTTTTCGTCCCAGAAAGGATTCCACGGTCAGGTTGATGGAAAGCGCCACCACGAGCAGGATCAGACCAAGCGTCACACCGAGGGCAAAATTCCCCTTGGCCGTTTCCGTTGTAATGGCAGTCGTGAGGGTGCGCGTATACCCTTTTATGTTGCCACCCACCATAATGGCTGATCCCACCTCGGCAATAACGCGCCCGAAACCTGCAATCATGGCTGCAATGATGCCCAGCCTGCCTTCCTTGAGAACCATCCACGCGGATTGCACGGGGCTGGCGCCGAGCGATTCGGCTGTTTTCCGGACTCTTGCATCCACACTCCTTGCCGCGGCATACGTCAGCGCCGTGATGATCGGCAGAGCCAGGATGAACTGCCCCACGATCATGGCCGTGGGCGTATAGAGAATACCCAAAAACCCGAAGGGCCCTGACCGGCTCAACAAGATATACACCAGCAAGCCCACGACAACGGTGGGCAAGGCCATGAGCGTGTTGATCACGGAAACGAGAACACGTTTTCCCCGGAAGTCATTCACAGCGATGAGAAAACCCAGGGGCACACTCACAAGGGTGGCAAGGCCCGTGGCTACCAGGGACACGCGCAGCGACACGCCCATGATTTCAAAAACTTCGATTCCCAAGCCTGAATCGTGCATTCTACCGACTACCTGCTTCCGGAACCGCTGTTGGGTGGAAGAGGACTTCACCCTGTTTTCGAAAGGAACCGATCCTGGCCTGCCCCTCCGGTGAAGTGAGCCATGCGATCAGGGACATGGCGTCCCGATAGCGTGCAAGTGGATGCCTGGCAGGGTTCACGGCAATGATCGAGTAGGGATTCTCCAGCAGGAGGTCACCCTCGAAGACAGGAACCAGGATCAACGGTTGCCCCACAGCCAGCCACGTCCCCCGGTCGGTCAGGGTGTACCCTCCCTTTTCATGGGCGATCCGAAGGGTGGCCTCCATTCCCTGCCCTGTCTCGAGGTATTGGGACCTGGGTGGCGGGCCTGAAACAAAAGGCCACAGAGACAGCTCCTTTTTGTGTGTCCCAGAGAGATCCCCCCGGCTGATGAACTGCCCGCCGGGGCCTTTGATCCGCTTCAGGGCCTCGGCAAAAGATTTCCCTTTTTTCACGTCCGCAGGGTCATTCGGGGGTCCCACGATGAGGAAATCGTTCTTCATCACAGAGCGACGGTTCACACCCCATCCGGCCGTCACAAATGCGCGTTCACTCTCCGGCGCATGCACCATGACCACATCCACGTCCCCCCTTTCCGCCAGCTTGAGGGCCTTGCCCGTACCCACAGGGATAACGTCCACGTGAATGCCGGTCTCTTGTTCAAACCGGGGCAGGAGGTATTCCAAAAGACCTGAATTGTCGGTGCTCGTTGTCGTGGCCAGACGAATTTTTGGCCCTTCCGCTGACAGGGATCCAGGGGCAAGAGCAAGAACCATGAGGCATGCCATGTAGACGGAAAGGGAATGAAAGAATTTCGTATGGCTTTTTCGTAAGGCACTTTCCACGCAGATTCCCTCCTTTTCGCACGTACAGAAACAAAACCGCCGGTCCCGTACTGGAATCGGCGGCAGAAGGCTTCGGAATGCACCATCTCCTTTCCAAGCACGGGAGGCACGACCGTTTCCAGTCGTACCCTGCAGGCCTTGCTCCATAGGCGAAAGGCCGGCCCACAGGAGCAAAAGCTCGGAGAATAGTTAAAGCTATCATGGATATTCATGGATCGTCAAAGCCCTGCCGGAAACAAGAAAGTCACAAAACATGCTGTGGAGTCATGCGAGGCAGATGGCATCCGGAAAGGAAGAGGACCGGAAACGAGTGTGGTTGGCGTCCGGGTTGTTCGAAACGCCCCGAAAGGGGGCAAGGACGGAGGATACAGGGCAGACGGATATGTCGAGAGGATGGCAATTGGGTAGAAAAACCATCGGAAGGTCAACAGGGTACGGGAACCCAACGGATCCTGGGCCGCAGGAAAAACCTTGATCCGCGGGTGAAGGGGGAATAGTATGAGGCCCTCTACCCCGGGAAACGGTCTTTTTCTGTCCGGCCGGGACAGACAGTGGTACCACCGGGGAGCCGATGACGACATGAAGCAGGGGGGCTCTATGAGCGAGGGAAAAGAAAAGGGAAAAGGGTCTTCAGGATATCGTGTGGGTAAAATATCCCCCGTGGGTACCTGCTGACGA
>CAYTRL010000006.1:0-34065 GCA_964439795.1 uncultured Thermodesulfobacteriota bacterium | reverse complement strand
TGGTCTCTCAGCAGTTGGTGGACAACTACAGCCGGTGGAAACCCGGAAGCCGGAAGGGGTTCTACGAGAGTTACTTCCTGCGGGGCAACGGCCCGGAAGGACCGCAGGCCTTCTGGATCAAATTTACGGTCTTCACCCCCCGGGGAAGCCCCGGGGAGGCCCAGGGAGAACTCTGGGCGGTTTTTTTCCACGGGGAGGACGGCGAAAAGACGGCGGTAAAGGAGGTCTATCCCCTGGACCGGTGCCTGTTCGCCCGGGACCGGTTCCAGGTCCGGGTGGGCCGCGCGCAGCTTTCCGAAGGGATCAGCGCGGGGGAGTGTATGTCGGGAGGGCACCAGTTCCGGTGGGACCTCCGGTACCTCATGAAGCCCCCCTCCCTGCACTTTCTCCCGGAATGGGCCTACAGGGGCCCCTTTCCCAAGGCCAAGGGCCTGTCGCCCTGCCCGGACACGACCTGGGAGGGTTCCCTGGAGGTGGACGGCCGGGAGATCGACGTGACCGGGTGGCGGGGAAGCCAGAACCATAACTGGGGGACCAGGCACACGGACCGGTATGCCTGGGCCCAGTGCAATGTTTTCGATGGAGCCGGGGACACCTTCATGGAGATGATGAGCGCCCGCCTGAAGATCGGTCCGCTGTGGACGCCCTATATCAGTTTTCTGGTCCTCAGGCACCGGGGCAGGCTCATCCGGTTCAACTCGCTCCGCTCGTTCTGCAGGGCCCGGGCGCGATTCCCCTCCCCTTTCGAGTGGCACCTTGCCGTGGACAACGGTCGGGACCGGGCCCTGTGCCGGGTAGCGGGAAGAAAAGAAACCTTTGCCGGGCTCCGGTACCGGAACCCGCCGGGAGGGGCCCATGCCTGCCTCAACAGCAAGATCTCGTCCTCGGAGATCGTTCTCTTCCGGGACGGGAAACAGATCGATACCCTGACAAGCAGCTTCACTACCGCTTTCGAGATCCTGACGGACGAGACCGGACACGGGATTTCCATGCTCGTGTGAAACAGGGGAAACAGGGGTCTGGATGAGTGTTCAGAACAGCAGGATCGTTCCGGCAGACCGGGAATACAGGCTCAAGGTCCTCGTCGGGCTCCTCTTCTTCGCGCTCTGTTGCGGGGTATGCTTCTGGGCGCTGTACGGGGCGTTCCGCGGGATAGAGACGCTCGCGGAGACCAAACCGGCGGCGGCCCTGGAAGAACTCCGTGGTCTGGTGACCGTGGTTTCCATGGTCAACGCCCTCCTTTCCTCCGTTTTCTGCGCCTGGTTCGCGGTGCGGGCTTACAGAACATACACATCAGAACGGTATCCACCACCCGGGACCCGTGTCCTCCGGGACACGAAGCTTCGTACGGGCAGGGACGCGCGCATGATGGCGGTTCTGCAGGTTGTGACGGCACTCGTCATATTATCCACCAACGGGGTGATGTGGTTCCTCCAGCGTATCGTGGACAGTCTACAGGGATAGTCTTCTTCCATGAGCTACCGGGAACTGTTCGGAAAAACTCTGCGTTGCGCCCTGATCGGTGTTCTCTGCCTCTTCCCGGCCGCCCGGGAGGGTTCCGCCTCCGGTCCGGACGAGGGCGCGGACCCCGGGTTCCCCATCTTCCTGCACGCGGACGCCACGTTTTATGTTAACAACCTGGAATACTTCAACGGGTACCAGGAAGGAAAGACCTTTTTCGGGGCTGAGACATCCCTCTACTTCACCATGGACAGGCCTTCGTTCGATCTCTCCCTGGGGGTGTTCCTGAAACGGGAATTCGGGGATGAAGACGGTCTGTCGGACGTTCTGCCCCTGTTCCGGTTCCGCTACAAGACGCGCGTGTGCAAGTTCGTCCTGGGGTTCATCGACTCACTGGACAACCACGGTCTGCCCGAGGCCATGCTCGCACAGCAGTACCCGTTCTACTATCCCGTGGAGGAAGGGGCTCAGATTCTGGTGCGCACCCGGCACTTCCGGGCGGACACCTGGATCAACTGGTACCTTCTCAACACCCCCGAACACCGGGAGTTCTTTGCGGTCGGCTTGCACGCCTCGTCTTCCTGGCGTTTCATTTCCGGCGAACTGGGCTTCCGGACCACCCATCACGGTGGGCAGGAGTTTCACGAAGGGCTGGAAACAAACAACCTCTCCGGCATGGTCCGGGGCGTCCTGTCGGAGCGGTGGCAGGACCTGAAAACCGATTTCGGTGTCGCGTTCACCCTGTACGGCTCCGCTGATTATGCAGAAGGGGGCCTTCCCGGGGGGGGAACCCGGAAGGTGCTGGGCTACGGCGGGGAAGCGGAGTGTTTCGTTGCCCCCTGGGGCTGGAAGCTCTACTACCGGGTATTCTCCGGCGACGACTTTTTCGTGGAACAGGGGGATCCGCTCTACCGGACGAACAAACCCCTGCACCGGTTCGGCCTGCGCAAGCGCCTTTCCATCCAGGACCTGGTCCGGGTCAAGCTTCAGATCGAGGGGGTGGCGGTGGAGACCTATTTGGAATACAACTATCTCATCACGGTCGACGTCTTCCTGGATTTGTTTCTGCACCGGTTCGGAGGGAAGATCCACTGAGCCAGCACCTCCAGCAGCCTGTTTAAAGTCAATTTAGACAGGCCGTTCAGAAGGTGCCAGATGCAAGGCGCACGCAATCCTGAGGAAGGAGGCGTACTTTGGTAGTACGTTGACGGACGAAGGATAAGTGGAACGCAGCAGATGGTACTTTATCAACGGCCTGTCAGTTCTCTTTCCCCGCACACGCTCGACACAGTTCACTCCCGTCAACGTCCGTTAACCGGGAGGCCATGGCGGGTTCCCCGCAGCCCGCACAGACCCGGGACGGCTCGAGCTTCGCCTTGGGAGGCAGGGCCCTCTCCACGGGCTGCACCGTGAACAGTTCCTCCAGGGGTATGTTGAGCAACGCGTAGGCCTTTTCCAGATGAAGCTTCCGGAACTCCTTTTTTTCTTCCGGTGATGCCTCGCCCCTGCGGAGCCGATCCATCAACTCCCCGTGCCGGTCGTATGAAGCCGGCCTGGGCCCGGCCGGCTTCCGGACAACGCGTACACCCTTCCCCGTGTTCCGGCTCAGAAAGGTGAAGGCCATCTTGCCCTGGTCGTCAAAGATAAAATTGCCCTTCCCGAACGTGCACCCGGTAATGACCTGGACGGCATCGGCGCCACAGGAATCGGTCTCCACCAGGGTCACGATCTCCTCATCCCCCGCGCGGTTTTCGTTCAGCCAGTCCATCCCGGCCCTGGCCGCCAGGTAGCCCATCACCAATCCGGGACAGATATGTCCGTGAAAATCCACGCATTTCTTGAAATCCGCCTTTTCGTAAAACATTTCTTCCTTCATGGGGTTCCCCCTTTCCGTTCCCGGTTCCGGCACATTCGATTCCCGGAGTCCACAGGCGGACCCGCCTGCCACGCTCGGCCAAAACCCGGGAAAACGACTGAAAAAAGCTTTCTATGAGAACCTCGCTGGGGATAGAATACAGGGGAGAGCAGGCAAAGGAAACCGGCCATTGTGCCGCCCCCTTTCCACCCTCAAACCAGGCGGAAACATGGCAAAGCAGGAACGGGTGAATATTTTCGTAATATCCGACGGCACCGGGACCACGGCTGAATCCGTGCTCACCTCGGTGGTGGTGCAGTTCCGCAGGAGCCGGTTCAACATCCAGCGGTTTCCGTTCACCCGGACCCTGGAACAGCTGCAGGAGATCATCAGGCAGGCCCCCAGGGGCAAGGGGATCATCGTTTTCACCCTGGTTTCGGAAGAACTGAGGGCCTTCCTGACCGCGGAAGCCGCCACCAGAAAACTGGTCGCCGTGGATGTCATGGGACCGTTGATCTCGTCCTTTTCCAGCATCCTCAAGAATACACCCCGGATGAAGCCCGGCATCTTTCGAAACACGGTGGAAGAAACATACATCGTCAACGAAGCGATCCACTACACCCTGGGACACGACGACGGGCTGGGGGGCGACACGCTGGATCAGGCCGACCTGATCATCCTGGGGTTGTCCAGGACCGGGAAGACCCCCACCAGCATCTACCTCTCCTGCCGGAAGCTGAAAGTCGCCAACATACCGATCATCAACCAGGTTCCCCTGCCGCGGGAGGTACTCCGGGCACCGGCCAAAAAGGTGGGGTTTCTCATGAGCCTGGAACGGCTGGTCCAACTCCGCGGAGAGCGCCTGCGGCGCATGTCCTACCCACACATTCCGGGGTATGCATCCGAAAAGGAACTCATGGAGGAACTGGATTACTGCAAAAAAGTGTTCCGAAAGGTTCCCTCTCTCAAGACGATCGACGTGACCAACCGTTCCACCGAAGAGATATCCGAATGGATCACGCGTCAGGTCCTGTGAGCCCCTTCCGTCTCATTCCCCTTCACTGGTCATGATGAACAGCGGCTTCATTTCAAAGCTCTCGTACCGGGGCCGGAGCCGGTCCGTGTTGTAGTGTTTCTTCACGTTGACGATCTTCTTGTAGCTCGTGACCACATCGATCGGCATGTTGTCGTACCGGCCGTTCTTCAGCACCACGATGCGGCCGTGCACCTTGTTGAGGAGGAGGTCCAGGGCCAGGTTTCCGTAGGCCATCGGCACAACGGAATCGATGGCGTCCGGGTCCCCGCACCGCACCAGGTATCCCAGTTTCTGCTGGATGATGTCGATGCCCCTCCCCTTGTTGTACTTGGAGGACAGATCCTTCAATTGCATGGAGACCAGGTCCCCGATGCCTCCCAGCTTTTTGTGCCCGAAGGCGTCGGTCGCGGCCTCCTGAAAGACCATCTCCCCCCCCTCGAACATGGCGCCCTCGGAGACCAGCACCACGGAATACCGGCTCGGATTTCGAAACCGGTCTTCCACGAGAAGTTCGGTCAGCCGATCGATGTCGAACCTGTGCTCGGGGATCACGCAGCGGTTCGCCGCGCCCGCCATGGTGGGAAGCATGGCGGTGAACCCCGCATACCGCCCGAAAACCTCCAGGACCATGAACCGCTCGTGCGACCCCGCGGACGTGCGCAGGCTGTTGGTCATCTGAATGGTGCGGGTCACGCAGGTGCTGAACCCGATGCAGTAATCGGTTCCGGGCACGTCGTTGTCCATGGTCTTGGGGATGGCGACCACCTTGATGCCCTCCTGGTACATCCGCACCCCGTAGCTGAGCGTGTCGTCTCCGCCGATTGGAATCAGGTAGTCCACGCCCAGGAAATCCAGGTTCTTGATCACCTCCGGCGTCAGGTCGTTCACCTCGTCCTTGTACTTGCTCTTGAGGTGCGGCGGCACGTCCGCCTTCTTCACGTTGCTGGGGTTGGTGCGCGAGGTGTGCAGGAAGGTTCCTCCCGTCCTGCCGGCCTTGTTCACGATCTCCTCGGTGAGGACCCGGACGTGGTCCGAGTTGTCGTCCTTCTTGTTCCGGGTCATCTCAACGGTTCCCGCCCACCCGTGCCGGATCCCCAGAACCTGGTACCCCTCCCGGATCGCCCGGATGGTGATGGCTCGGATGGCCGGATTCAACCCGGGCACGTCCCCGCCTCCTGTGAGAATCCCGATCACACCTTTGGTTCGCTTCACGTTTGCCATGGGGTCAGCCTCCATATGTTTCTGATTGACACTTTTTTCCGTTCCTGTTGGATGCATTCCGGCCCTGGAATGATGTTTATCACAACCATTCGGCCGGATTCCACGGAAATATGAACGGGGCCAGCTTGTTTTTCCACGATTCATTACACGGAACCAAGGGTCTTTCCTTGATCCGGCACCCGTCCTCCTGATACGTTCGAGGTTCCCATCAAGTTTTAAAAAAAATACAGGCACCGGAGGAAAACTCGATCGTGGGAAGAACGCCCCTGATGCTGATCCTTCTCGTCACGCTCCCGGCTCTTTCCGCCTGCACCCAGGCCGGGGGCGGAGGGAAGGATGCGGGTGAAACACCGCCGGAGGCGGTCCGGGCCTTCCCGGAGAGGTTCCGGTTCGGCGCAGCCACCTCCGCGCACCAGGTGGAGGGAGGGCAGCATAACAACTGGACCCAGTGGGAAACGCTTCCAGCCTTCGCCGGCCGGACCGCCGAACCTTCCGGCCGGGCCGTGGACCACTTCCACCGCTACGAGGAGGATCTGGATCTGGTCCGCTGGATGGGCCTGGACACGTTCCGCCTTTCTTTGGAGTGGTCCAGGATCGAACCCGTCCGGGGAAGCTACGATCCCGAGGCACTGGAGCACTATCGCCGGGTCTTCGAGGCCATGGAGGATCGTGGAATCCGCCCGTCGGTGACCCTGCATCACTTCACGGAGCCTGTCTGGCTGACCGACCTCACCGTGCTCACCCCCCCTTTCAACGAGAGCTTCTGCCAGGACGGTCCCTCGGATCAGGAC
The DNA here is from genome assembly GCA_964439795.1 of uncultured Thermodesulfobacteriota bacterium. Classification (GTDB taxonomy): domain Bacteria; phylum Desulfobacterota; class DSWW01; order DSWW01; family DSWW01; genus CAYTRL01. The sequence continues at coordinate 27,701 of CAYTRL010000006.1, read as the reverse complement.
CTCTGTTTCTGGGGAAACCCGGAGGCGGTCAAGGCTTTCGGTCAATTCTGCGCCTTGACGGCGGAAGAGTTCGGCGACCGTGTGGACGAGTGGATGACCTTCAACGAACTGACAGGCCACTGGCTGAACACCACGGTGACGGGGGCGTTCCCTCCCGGGCTGACCGCCCTCACGCCGATGAGGTTGGATACGGACGCCCTGCCGGTGCTGCGAGGCCTGCTCTCCGCACACGCAGCCTGTTACCGGGCCATCCACGAAAACGACCGGGTGGATGCGGATGGGGACGGAACCGCCGCACGGGTGGGCATGACCACCGGGACCGGGATGGTCCGGCCGGCCGATCCGGATAATCCGCGTGACACTTCGGCGGCACAGCAGGGAGAGTCCCTGGCTACATTCCTTACGTTCGATGCCGTCGTCTTCGGCCTGCTGGACGCGGATTTCGATGCCGTGCCGGAGGAAAGCCACCCGGAATGGGCCGGAACCCTGGACCTTCTGGGGCTGCAGTATTATGCATCCACCGTGGTGGTGGGGATCTCCCTGGTCCCGCCGTTCGACGGCACCCCCTGCCTGAACGTGGACAACGACCTGGTCATCGAACTCGAGCGCCTGATCGGTTGCCCGCCCCCTCCCACCAACGATTTCCCGCTGGGGGATGAAGAGCCCGAAGCGGTCTATGGGAGGCAACACGATCCGGAAGGGCTCCTGGAGGTGCTCCGGAAACTCCACGAACGCTACCCGGGACTGCCCATCGTGATCACAGAGAACGGCTTTGTGGACGACGACGAGAAGCGCGCCTCCTCGCTGGTGCGCCACCTCGTCTCCTGCCACAACGCCCTGGCGGAGGGGATCCCCCTGGAGGGGTACTATCACTGGTCTCTGCTGGATAATTTCGAGTGGGGGCGCGGCTTCCTCCCCCGCTTCGGTCTCGTCCGCATCGATTACGAGAACGGCCTGGAGCGGGTGCCCACCGTTGCCGCCCGGGTCTTCCGCGAGATCACCGCTTCGGGCGGACTAAGACAGGAACACCTGGACCAGCGGGGCGGGCCCGGACCGCTTCCCTGAACGGGCCCGTATTCCTGTCCGTCAGGGACTGCACGCCGAAAGTTTTATAATGTACTCATCCACGCAGGCGCTCATCTGCGTCTCGGAAAGGGCCGGCTTCGCAATACACCCCTGAAAGGCGAGCGCTTCCTCCACGACACAAATGAGGCAGTTGCCTTCGAGTTCCAACGACTCGATGAGGCATTCCACCATACAGAGCTGCTGGTCCGGGTCTTCGGAACAGGCCACGGCGCATCCGATCGACAGGAGGGACCCCACCAGCACAACACCGATGCACCTCGACGTGGGGACCACCTCCCATGCATAGCCGCAGACTTGGGAGGCATGCGATTCCTGAAAAGCCAGGAAATCCTCCCGGCAGGAAGCGTTGCCGGTCAGCTGGATCTGAAATTCCACGGGTGCGTTGCCCTTGCAGGCCATCCCGCAAACCGACATCTTCCCCGAAGCTTCCAAAACCTCCCCGCCGCACCCGGGGAGTGCGAGCAGCAGGAGAACGGCCAGGCAGGCAATAAGACGAGGAGATTTCATGATTATCCGGGTATATAAAAGTGGATCGTTTATTATTTTCCAGAACCGGTCCGCCTTTTTATATTCTATCATCGGGTCCCTGTTCTGACAAATTCCCCCCCTCCCCCACCGCTTGTCCCCCGAATTCGGTAAATGTACCATCATCCACAAGGATCGTTCTCCCATGACCATCCCGCAACCCCAGAGGGCCCATGAAAAAAGAGAGAAATATCCCCGGCACGGCAGGAAAATCGAGCCCTGAGGATCCCCTGTCTCGATGGTGCCCGGTTTGCCGGCAGCAGGTCATGATACGGACCGGACGCCCGGAGCCAGACAACGGTCCGGTCCGAAGCGCTGGAGAGGCCCTGGACTGTCGAACCGTTCCGGATCTCCGGAAAACCGCAGGCTCCGGCTCCGCATTCACTCCGTTGTGCGCGAACTGTGCCGTGTGCATGCTCAAGGCCGCCGGCGCCCAGACCGGGAACAAACCACCGGAAGACTGATTATGTGTGCAAATGGCAAGCTAAATGATCCCCCGGCAAAGCCGGGGGCATTGTGATGTTTCCAACCCGAACCGTTGGCTCCCCCATAAGGGGCGGAACCCCTGTGGACCGGAACCCAGGACCCCGTGGGGGACAATGCGAGGAGCCGCAGGTGACGCGGCAATCCGCCGGCGCAGCAGGCTTCCGGTGCCGGGGGGTTGCCACGCTCCGCTCGCAACATTCGGCTCTCAACGCATTCCTGCTGAATCAGAACTCCACGGGAACCTCGACCAGTTGCACATAGGCGATTTCATCCCTGGAGGACCAGCTCGGCCAGAAATCTGTGGCAGGGTTGTGGGTCAGCTTCCGGGGCCCTTCCCCCGAATCTTCCACATCCATCACGTAGATGTCGTAGTCTCCGTCCATGTTGGAATGAAAGCAGATCCGGTCGTCGTTCGGGGACCACGAGGGGAACAGGTCATGGACACCCTCATTGTCCGTGAGTTGCCGAAGCGGATCCTCTCCGACGACGTCCAGCACGTATATTTCAAGGTCTCCATCCCTGTCCGAGGCAAAAGCCAGTCTTCGCCCGTCGTGAGACCACGCCGGGGTGAAGTCCCTTCCTTCGCTCATCACGAGCGGTTCCGGTTTCGCTTCCGGATCCGCCACACGGATGGAGTAGATGTCCCAGTCATTGCTTTCCGGTTCTCCGGAGAGGCTGGAATCGTAAGCGATAATCTCTCCGCCCGGATGCCATGTGGGAGAAGATTCTCTCTCTTTCCCCTGGGTCAGCCGAACCTCTTCGCTGCCATCGGAACGGACCAGGAAGATGTCACCGTTGTTACCCCTGCTGGAACTGTAGGCGATCCACAACCCGTCGGGCGAATAGACGGGATCCATATCGAGGTGTTCGTCGAATTCGCCGCCTCCAACACGTCCATGGGTGCCGGTGAGAAGATCCATGACGAAGATGTCCGGCATGACGTCATTCATATTCATGGATTTTGCAAGGCTGAAGTCGTAGACCATGGCAAGACCGTCCGGCCGCCACGAAGGCGTCGAAACGCTCTGGTCGTCTCTCAGGATCCTTTGGTTGCCGCCATCGGAATCCATGACGTAGAGAACACCTCTCTCGGTCAGAGTATACCCCCGGAAATCTTCACCTCCACAAGCGACACCGCCGGCCAGCAAGGCCACCCATGTGAAAACCCATCGCACGTTTTTCATCCTGCCCCTCCTTTCCAGGCCCTTACCAGGCGCTCCGACGCCGGAACACCTCGTACGCCTGCCGTAACCGTATCACCCGTTGTTTCTACAGAATCAATACGAAGATTTTCACGGATGGTTGCCCGACACCACTGCAGGAGCGGACAGGAATATGATATGAGATGCGTTAAGTATGGCACTGGGAGTCATCGTGCATCAATAAGAAACACACACAAGAGACCGAGTTTTTTTGGCAGCGGATCCCTGTTTCCGGGACAGGACACCAGAATCAAATCTTCTGCCGGGTGCGCTGGATGGTCTCCTGCTTGGCCGAGTCAGGCAGGTCGTCGAAGGTTGCGCAGTAGCCGGCCACGTTGCAGGTGACCGAATAGAACCCGGGCAGCGACAGCATCCAGCTCTGTGGCAGCATCGGGTTCATCTGGGAGCACGACATCCACCTGTACCAGCATCGGATCATCTCCCTGTCCCTCAACGCGGAAAAGCTCCGGGAGGTCGTGGCCAGCGCCTTTCTCGATTCACAGGTGCTAATCGCCGTAAAAACCCGTTTTCAGGCGTTCAGTATCGTCCTTCGTGGTTCGAAACCCAGCGCGTATGCCTCTCGTTCCTCAGGGTCTGTCTACCACATTTTGTGTTTTCTTTCTTGACCCCTTTTTACCTTATTGGCTATTCTGCGCTCATTTCCCAAAGAAAATCCTATCTGCCACTATCGCCAGTCTGATGAACATGTGACAGCTCTTCCAGCCATATTTTACTGAGACCGGTCAGATAAGGTGGACCCCATGGGTCAGAAAGTGTCCCGAAAAACCGGACCCCCAACAGGAACGAACGGCATGATGGGCGCCTTTGCCCGAGTCATTATCCGGTTTCGAGAACCTATCCTGGTGATCGTGGTTGCGGTTACCGCGCTGTTCGCCTTTTTTTTACAGTTCCTGCACCAGGATGAGGATGTATTGAAATTCCTTCCAGCCCAGGACGCTGATATCAAGCTGTTCAGGAATGTGAGTGCAGAGTTCGGCGGCCTTGATGTAGCCATTGTCGGTGTCGAGTCCCCGCACCTTCTGACCCCGGACGGCCTTGACGCCCTTCGCCGCATGACCAAGGCCGCGGGCCGGGTCAAGGGGGTCCATCACAGCCTCTCTTTCACGGAAATCCCCCATCTCAGCGCCACACGGGAAGAGTTTTCCATCGAGCCGCTGGTACCTCTCACGATCCCGCAGGACCCGGAACAGATCGAAAAGGTTCGCCGGCGGGTGACGGGTGACCCTTTTATTGCAGGCCGTCTGGTGGCACGTGACGGCCGGGCAGCGGTGATCCTCTGTTTCCTGACCGCCGAATCAGGCCAACAGGCGGTTGCTGAGGCAATCCGGAAGGCGGTTGAAGCGGAGTCCGGCCCCATGCAGCTCTACTTTGGCGGCCTGCCCTTTATCCAGTCCCACATCAGTGGCGGGATCCGGCGGGACCTCTTCCGGTTAACGCCTTTTGTGTTGCTGGTAACGGCGCTGGCTACATTTATCTTCTTCCGTCGGCCCCTGGGTGCTCTCTTGATCCTGACCGCCGTGGCTCTGAGCGCTGTCTGGACCATTGGCGGCATAGCCGCCATGGGCGAGGCCATGACCGTTGTCAGCACCTCCCTTCCCATGGTCCTGGTGGCCATCGGCGGGGCCTATGGAGCCCACGTTCTCGCAGCCTTTTATATTGCTCGTGCGCCAACAACTGCAGGGCGGGTGGAAAAGGCCCTGCAGGATATCGGGCCGCCGGTTGCGGCATCCATCCTCACCACGATAGCGGGTTTTGCCTCCTTTATGGCCATGGATGTGGCGCCCATGCGGGCCTTTGGATTCCAGGCATCCGTGGGGGTTTTCCTCTGCGGCCTGCTTGCCCTGGTGGTCGTACCCTGTGTTCTGTCCTACAGCCGGGGAAAGCCTGCGGCGGCCCCGGCGGAGAGGCTTGCCGGGCCGATCTGGTGGTTGATCCGGGGCGCCCGACGCCTGCGATGGCTCACCCTGGGTGCGGCCATCGGAATCGGGCTCCTGGCTTTATCCATGGTGTGGCGCGTGGTGCCGGACACGTCCGTGGACAGCTTTTTCAGGCCTGAGAGCGGTCCGGCCAGGACAGATCGGTTCATGCGCGAACACTTTGGCGGTTCGATCTTTATACAGGTTTATTTTCGGGGCGACCTCCAGGATCCGGTGATCCTGGACGAGTTCAGGAACATTGTGGAAGAGGCCCGCACCCTGGACGCCGTCACGGACGTCACCTCGTTCCTGGAAACCCTGGAGATGCTGGCGGCCGGCCTTGGAGGAACGCCCCGGCTGCCCCGAACGACCGGTCAGGTTTCCATCCTCCGTCCCTTCATGGAAGGCAACCCCGCGTTGCGGCAACTCGTGGATGACAACCTGACCCGGGCCATCGTCCAGATCACCGTGGGCACACAGAACACAAAGGTGCTGGGGCAGGTGGTGGACCATCTCCGGAATTTCATCAACAGCGAACTGCCGCGGCAGGTGGTTGCGGTGGACATCCGCGGACAGTGTGAAGAGGTCGAGGCGGCACGGGCCCGACGCCTGGAATCGGTTGCTTCCCGGATCGTTCGCCTGCTGCGGGGGGCAGGGGAAAAACCGTCCCCTCAGGCCGTCCCCCGGATCAACAAGGTTCTCAAGCTCCGCTTCCGGGACTGGACCCTCGCCGCGGGCAGCGACCTGGAGGCGGCAATGGGTGAGTTGGGCTACGAGTTCTTCAACTCCTACGACAGCCCTTTTGACCCCTTTGACGGTCGGTCTGTGGGGTTGAAGCTCGTTTCCGTGGCCCAGGGGCCTGTCACGGAGAGGCAGCTTGCCCAGGTTCTGCCTTCCGTGTTGCCGGCCGGGCTTGCCTCGGATGCGGAAAGAGCGTACATGGCCGCGCCCGCTCTGGCCGAACGTATCTCCCAGGCACGGGCGAAGGTGCTCGCCCGGCGGCTCTTGCCCGAGGTGCTGGATGCAGCGGGGGTGCCCGATGCCAAGGGAAAGGCATCAGAAGATGTACTATATGCCCTGGAGGAACTCGATGACGCCCGTGTTGGACTGCCCGCTGACGGCCCTGAGGGACTGAGCATCCAGGTGGGTGTCACAGGGACGCCGGTAATCAACCGTGCCTTTGGGCGCTCCGTTCAAAGGAACCAGATCTTGAGCATCGTCATTGCTTTGATCTCTTTGTTCCTCATTGGAACCCTGATATTCCGATCTCTCCGCATGGGGGTGTTGGCCGTGTTTCCGGCCGGATTCACACTCCTGATCGCCTTTGGCCTGATGGGCTGGCTGGGCATGCCCCTGGATCCCGGGACCTGTATGGTGGCCGCCCTGTCCCTGGGAATCGGGATTGATTATGCCATCCACTTTCTCTGGCGCCGGCGCTGGTGCGGGCTCTCCCTGGAGCAGACCGCCCGGACAGTGGGGCCGGCCATTGCCTTCAATGCCGTGGAAGTAGCCAGCGGCTTTGCCGTGATGATCGTTGCGGACACGGTCCCCCTGTCACGCTTTGGGATCCTGGTGACCGTGGCGATCCTGGTGGCGGCGGTAGCCACATTCACGTTGTTGCCGGCTTTGGAACGCAATAACGCGTGAACAAGAATACAACGAACTGTTTTTCGAAGGGACACCCAGCCCTATCTATTTTCAACAAGTTCAAATGGAATAAGGAGAGGCTGATGAAAAGGTTGCCTATTCCCCTTGCTCTGATCCTTGTGCTGAGCTTTATCGGAACCGGATTTGCGGAACAAGCAGGGCATGCGCAGAGCCTGCTGCAACCGGGCGCGAGTGTGACTTCCGGGAAACCCACTGCAGATGAAATTCTGAAGAAGGTGGATGAAGCGCTGAACCCCTATCAGGATTTGAGCATGACGTCGATGATGACCATTCTTTCCGGAGACGGCAAAGAGAAGATTCGGGAGTTGCGGGTGTGGCAAAAGGGTGAAAAACGGATGGTAAAATTCGTTAAACCGGCCAGTGAGCGGAATATTTCACTTCTTTCTACAGGCCCGAAAACGAACTACGTTTACCTGCCCGCATACAAAAAGATCAGGCGGGTTGCCGCTCACATGCGCAACCAGACATTTTTAGGCACCGACTTTTCCCAGGAGGACATGGCCCTGATCCGATACGCGGATGACTACGCTCCGCGACGGATCGGTGAGACCGATACACACTGGGAACTGGAACTCACCCCGAAACCCGACGCCGCTGTGGGCTATGGCAAGCTTCGACTCAAAGTGAAGAAAGGCCTCTATTTATTGGAACAGATCGATTATTTCGAGAAAAGCGGAGCCAAGCAGAAGGTTGAGGAGCGCATGAATTTCAAGCTGTATGATGGAAAATACTGGAATGCGTCGAACATGCGCATGACAACGGTGAAAGACAACCACCAGACCCTCCTAAACAATATCGATCAGAGGTTTGACACAGGCCTTTCCGACAGCTTCTTCTCCCCGCGAAACCTGCAAATGCCGGTGAAGTAACCCCCCTGCCGCCGGATCTTCTGCCGGGTGCGCTGGATGATCTCCCCTTTGGCCGAGCCGGGCAGGTCGTCGAAGGTGGCGCGGCAGTAAGCTTGAGCCTCTTTGAAAGGAGGGCCGGGCCGAACGCCGCAGACCCGCGTTCCGCGGCGACATGATCAGCTCCCGATCTGCAGCTTCTTCAACAGATAGGAGAGACTGCTGGGGGACATGCCCAGCGCCCGGGCTGCCTCCTTCTTGGACCCGCCCGCCCGGCGGATGGCCTCCTGGACGAGTCTTCGTTTGTAGGCTTCCACGGACTGGTCCAACGTGCCGGGCTCGATCTCAGGCACCCATGCTGCGGACCGGTCCTCAGTCTTTGTCCTGGTTCCGGCGGGTCCCGCTTCATTTCCCGGCGCGATCATGGGAGCCAGCTTGAGGCAGGGGCTGCTGGAGAGGACCATGGCCCGTTCCACCAGGTGCTCCACCTCCCGCACGTTGCCGGGCCAGGGGTATCGCTTGGCAGTCTCCAGGGAGGCATGATCCACGTCCTTCACGCTGCTGTCATATTTCTTGTTGAACTTCGTGATGAAGTGGCTGAGAAGCAGGGGGATGTCCTCGGGCCGTTCACGCAACGGCGGGATCCACACCGGCAGCACGTTGAGCCGGTAGTAGAGATCCTCCCGAAAGTTTCCCTTTCTCACCTCTGCTTTCAGGTCCCGGTTCGTGCATGCGATAATGCACAACTGCACCTTCAGAGTTCGAGTCCCACCCAGCCGCTCGAACTCCTTGTTCTCGAGCACCCGCAGCAGCTTGGCCTGCAGCGCGGGGTTCATCTCTCCGATTTCGTCCAGGAAGAGCGTCCCGCCGCTTGCCAGCTCGAAGCGGCCGATCTTCCGCTGGACGGCACCCGTGAAGGCCCCCTTTTCATGACCGAACAGCTCGCTCTCCAGCAAACCCTCCGGGATGGCTGCGCAGTTCACCTTGATCATGGGCTTCTTGCCGCGCGGGCTGAGCCGGTGTATGGCCCGGGCCACCAGTTCCTTGCCGGTGCCGGTCTCTCCCTGAATGAGAACGGTCTGATCCAGAGGCGCAGCGGTCTCGATGAAGCGGAACACCTCCTGCATGGCGTTGCCGGACCCCACCATCTCCTCGAAATTGTGTTCTTCCTGGATCTCCTCGGTCAGATAGACCACCTCGTCATGGAGTCTCTCCTTGAGCTTCTCGATCTCGTCCCGATGCCTTTGTACCTCCTCGTAAGCCCGTGCATTCCTGATGGCGATCACGGCGAAAGAGGCCAGCGACTGAAAAAAGTTCAGATCCCCTTCGGTGAACAGGTGGCTCACCAGGTGGTTGTCCACATACAGGAGCCCCATGAGATGTTCTCGATCCTGCAGCGGGACACAAAGAATGGAGCGAAGATTCCGGTCCACCACGCTGTCCGACCCCTTGAACCGAACATCCTTCTGGGCGTCCGTGATCACGATGGGCCTGCCGGTTGTCTCCACTTCCCGCACGATGCTGCGGCTGAAGGCGAACTCCTCTTCCTCCAGGGTCTTCTCCTCCATGTTGCGGGCCAACAGGACCTGCAGGGAGGGTCTCCCCCCGGGGCGGCCCCGGTGCCCGTGAACGTGCCGCTCCCCTTCCTCGTAGAGCATCAGGAACCCTCGCTCGGCACCCAGGGAACTGATGGACAGATCCATGATCCGTTCCAGGACATGGTTGAGTTCGAGGCTGGAACTCATGAGCTGACTGGCACGGAGTAATGAGCTGAGTTCCCTGGACTCGGGCAGCAGCGCGGGCTCTTCGGCCTGGACAACCGGTTCCTCCGGCTCCAGCAGGGTTCCGGCATCCCCCGGGCGGACTTCGTCCCCCTCCCGCGTCACCTCTCTCCACAGCCCCAGGTCTTTGAAGATTTCCCGGGCCCTGTTCAAGTAGAGGTGAGACTCGGCCGGAACTCCCTGCCGGCCGAGGAAGTTGCTGATCTCGGCGCACCACAAGGCGAGGAAATAGCGGGCGCCGGTTCCTTCCAGGATCGAAGTCCCGGTTCGAAAGAATTTCTTCGTCCTCCTCATCTTCCCTTGCTGTCCGAGGTAGAACCCCCACAGGATCCTCCACTGACCGGCATAGAACCGAAAGCCCAAAGCGTGGGGCTTGACTCTTCGGAGAACCCTTGCCCCTTTTTTCAGAATACGCCGTCTCTCTTCGGCATCCAGGCTTTCGTCCGAAGCCCCCTTCAGGCAGGCGATGACCAGAGAGAGCACAAAGGCCACAGAATGGAAGTTGTAGAGGCGTTTCTTATGAATCGCCTCGACCACTTCGTTCAGGGTCTGATAGGCAGCACGCCAGTCGTCCTTCACGTCCATTACGAAACCGGCTGTCCCGGCGCAGGCCAGCCTGCCCAGCGGTGAGGGGAACTTCTCGGCTGTTTTCTTCGCAATCTCCAGCTGCTCCAGGCTCCTGTCGAACTCCCCCATCAGGGCATAGGCCGTGGTGTTGGCCAGCCGCACGGCGATGCGCAAGACCAGATCATGTCGATCCGTCAGAAGATGCTCCATCTTCACCAGATAGCGTCGCACCTTCTGGAAGTCCCCGGTGGCGGCGCATGCCCTGACAAAGTGGTGGTATGCGCCCTGGAGCTCCAGGGGCGTTTCCGCCATCTCGAGCGCGGGCAGGGCCTCCTCGATGTTGCCAAGCGCCTCCTCGAGCCTTCCCTCGTAAAGGGAAAGGCATCCCATGGAAGCCTTGGTCTTTGCCAACCCCCAGGCGTCCTTCTGTTCACTGTTGATCCGGAAGCTCTTCCTCAGGAGCCTGCGGGCCCTCCTGAAATTGCGAAAATGACACTGGACGACGGCACGGTCCAGGAAAGATTCCGCCTTGAGCGTGGGGTCTCTCGATTTCCGGGCGTAGGTAACGGAGTGGATGAATGCCACGTACCAAAGCCGGACATTTACCTGGAAATAATGAAGAGAGCCGAGTTCCCGGTAGCACCTGTACAGCTCGATGTACCTCTTCTGGTGCACCGACTGCTCGGGACCCTTCCTGCCCGGAAGGGAGAAGGGCCACCCGGGAACCAGCTGGGACAGAAAGCGGGCCGTGAAGGAGAAAAAGATGAGGACCTTCTTCTTTTGCGGTTTCCTGCCGAGCAGGGTGAGAGCGTTTTCGATGTGTCTGCGGGCTTCCGTGGTTTCGGCTTTTCGGAGAAATACCGTGCCCAGTTTCCGTTCCTGCCGGGCCCGGGAAAGAGGCGACTGATCCACGGGCCGAACGCATTGATAGGCTTCCAGCGCCTTATCGTAGTCGCCGAGGGATACATGCAGATCGCCCAGCCGCTCCTGGACGTGGGAGAACATTTCCTGATCCTTCCCGCTCAGCCGTTTCAGGGCTTCCCGGTAGTGTTGGACCGCCTCCCGGTTGGCGTGGTGGCGGTGCGCCAGGTCTCCGGCCTGGACGGAGTACTGGAACGCCTTTACAGCGTCCGTGCCGTTGCAGAAGTGGTGGGCGAGGTCGAACAGGTCCCGGTCCAGAGATCTCTCAACGGCAACCTTCTCGAGCTCGAGCCCGATTCGTTGGTGGACCTCCTGTTTCTCCGCAGTCGGCATCTTCTCATAGACAGCCTGCCGGATCCGGTCGTGGAAGAACTGATAGAGGGTCTGTTCCCCGCTGCGGATCTCTTCGATGAGATGGAGGTGCATCGCCTCGTCCAGTGCGTCCAGGAGGTGGTCTTCCTCCAGTCCGCAGACGGAAAACAGCAGGTCATAGTCGAATTGTCTCCCCAGTACCGAGGCGGTGGACAGAACCCGGCGGGTGTCGGGAGACAGCTGTTCGAAACGCCGGAAGATGAAATCCAGCAGGTTGGTCGACACCGCTTCGGCCTGCAGTTCCTCTGCGTCATACCCCCATCGGTCTCCTTCCGGACCCTTCCGCAGGATCCGGTTCTCGATCATGGTTTTGAGGGTTTCCAGCACAAAGAAGGGGTTCCCTCGGGTGAGGCGATGAACGGCATGATAAAGAGAGCGGTATCCGCCTCCGGATAGGCCCATCGCCTCCCTCACCATGGTCCGAACCCCCTCCAGGCTCAGGGCCTTCAGGCGAATGACCCGGGCCACCAGAGGGATCTGCTGGATCTGTTTCAGGCTTCTCTGGAGGTGAGGGTTTCCTCGGACCTCTTCCTGCCTGCACGCTCCGATGATCAGGACCGGGTGTCTTGCGAGATGTTCGGTCATGCGCAGCAGGACGTGGAATGTTTCTTCCTGGCCCCACTGGAGGTCGTCGAGAACCAGGACCAGCGGGGTCTCCGGTGCGGCCAATCCCCAGAAGAACTGACAGATGGAGTCGAGAAAACGCTCTGTTTCCCCTTCCGGTTCCAGTTCCGGCAGTGCAGGAGAGGGTCCGAGAAGCGGGCGCAGTTCCGGGATCAGCCTGACCAGGACGCTTCCATGGTGCCCAAGGGTTTCGCCGTGGTCCGTACGAAAGGCCTCCTGTTTCTGCCTTGGCCATGTCCGGAACTGCTCGACCAGATCTTCGAGAATCTCGATAAAAGGTTGATGCGGGATCTTGGAGGTGTATTCATCGCACTTCCCGTACAGAAAGAGGCCTCGGCCGGCCAGAACATATTCCTGCAACTCTTCGACAAGGCGGGTCTTTCCGCCGCCTGCCTCCCCTGCCAGAACGATGAACCTGCCCCGAGATTGTCCGGTTTCATGGAAGCAGTTCATCAATTCCTTCTTTTCCCTGGCCCGTTCCACGAGTTCCACGCGTGTTTTGAGCCTGCCCGGGCGGGCAGGCTGGAGCGAGGGAAGAGGAAACACGGTTGTCCCTTGTCTCAACGATTCTCTGAGGGCCCTGAGGTCCATCAGCAGGTCGCCGGCAGAGAAATATCTGTCCATCGGGACCTTTGCCATCAGCCGTTCAACGATCTCGGAGAAGGATGGGGGTACCGCCGGGTTCAATTCCACCAGGGGGGCCGGATTCCGGGTGAGGTGCTGCTGGAGGATGATGCCCGGTTCCTCTCCCGTGTATGGCAGACGGCCTCCAAGGGTTTCGTAGCAAAGGATGCCGAGGGAGTAGAGGTCCGCTCTCTGGTCCACTGGCTGGCTGATGAGCCCCGCCTGTTCCGGTGCCATGTAGAAGAAGGTGCCGACGAGAGCGCTCTGTTCGGCGAACCGGCTGAAATCCACCATCCGGGCCAGGCCGAAATCAACGATCTTGGCCACGGCGGGTTCATGCGTTTCCAGGCCACTTTCCGCCGATGCATCCGGCATGACCATCACGTTGGAGGGTTTGATGTCGCGGTGGAGGACGCCGCTGTCATGGGTGTGCTTCAGCCCTTCCACGATCTGGCAAAGCACCGGAAGGAATGTGGCAACGTCCCCTCGAAGCCCCTGCAGGGTGCTGGTCCAGTCGTGAAGGTTCTGTCCATCGAGCAGCTCTGTGACGAGAACACAGGTCCCGTCGATGACGCACATATCGAAGAAACGGAGGACATTCCTGTGGCGGAGGCGGGAGAGGATCCTTGCCTCGCGTCTGAACCGTGCCGTGGCTTCCAGGGTCTGCTTCCGGATCTGTTCGTTCAACACCTTCAGGGCCACGGTTCCCTGGCGCTTGAGATCCCGGGCGCTGTACACGGTGCAGAAGGTCCCCTTCCCGATCCGGGAAAGGACCTCGTAGCGGTCTTCGATGCGGGAGCCGATGTCGATCATGAGCGCGCCATGTCATGGAAATACCTGGGGAAGTCGCATTCCAAGAACAAGATTATACGAGAAGGCCCTGGCGAGTCAATCAGTAATGGTGATCCCTGTGATCGTGATCATCACCGCGATCCCGCAACATGCTGCAAATCCTAAGAAAATTCAATCAGTTCCGTTATGATGAGATCGAGACCGTCGCGATGAACGGAGATTTCAAATTTTTTGAATATTCCTGGTATTCCTCTCTTTTGGTTAAAATTTTTTGAATTCCGCCTAGGTCCGTGCTCTTCGTCAATCTCCGGTTTCCAATCGAGAAAACGGAAATTGTTTTATTTTATTAAGTGGTTATCTCCAGGAAAGGTTTCTCGTACACTCCGGTTGGAAAAATGGCATAGTTCTTGAAGAGTCTTTTTTTTAACGAGTGTCTTTTTTTTAACAGATGTTCAGGCGGACCGGGGTGGGACATCTAGGGTTTGGTATCGACGCCAGTGAGTACACCTTGAAAAGCACACATTGTTACGAGGGAGACAACTTATGAAAAAATCAGCAATGATCGTAAAACTCTTGGCCATCTTGTTCTTCTTCCCCTGCGCCGGCTTCGGGGCCACGATCAACGTGCCCGCGGACTACGCCACGATCCAGGGCGCGATCGATGTGGCTGCAACCGGGGATCTGATCCTCGTGCAGGCCGGAACCTACGTGGAGAACATCGACCTTCTGGGCAAGGAGATCACCCTGCAGAGCGCGGACGGGGAGGATTACACGGTCATCGACGGGGGCGGGGCCGGCCCTGTCGTGACCTGCATGAGCGGGGAGACCGCGAGTACCTCCATCGAGGGGTTCACCCTCACCAACGGAACCGGGTACGGCGGAAGCTTTGGGGGAGGAGTCATATGCTACAGTTCCTCGCCGACGATCACACGTTGCACGATCACGGCCAACACTGCCGGTGCTGGTGCCGGGGTTTGTCTCCTGGATTCTTCCTCGATGATTTCCCGCTGCACGATCTCGGGAAACACGGCGTCCGTGTATGGGGGGGGATCGCGAGCCTCTGGGGTTCAGCGACCGTCGAGTACAGCACCATTTCGGGCAATACAACCAGCGGAACCAGCGGAATAACAAGTGCAGGCGGCGGGGTTGTTTCCGCAAACTCCGATGCCCTCTTGATCGTTCAATCCACCGTGTCGGGCAACACGGCGACTTCCGGCGAGGGGGGCGGGGTCTGGGTCACCAGCTCGTCTTCGGTGACGATCAGGGGCAGCACCCTCTCTGAGAACACGGCCGACGTCGTGGGGGGTGGTGCCTGCGCCGACGGTTCGTCTTCCCTGACGATCAGAAACTGCACCGTCTACGACAACGCCGCCGCCAACGACGGGGGCGCGGTCCACGCCAGCGACTCGTCTTCGGTGACGGTCCGGGACGGCACCATCCGTGACAACATCGCCGGCAACGACGGGGGCGGGGTCTACGCCACCGATGCTACCTTGAAGATCTCGGACACCACGATAGAGGACAACCGTGCGGCCGGCGTAGGCAACGGGGTCTACGTCTTAAGCGGCACCTGACCGGACTCCGAAAAACCACATCAACCAGAGAAAAGGAGGGGCAACATGAGAAGAAATTTTGCACACAAGATGCTGGGACTTGTGGCAGGCATGATCTGCCTTGTCACGCTCTCCGGGTGTGACAGCGTCACGTCACAGGTGATCGAACCCGGTGACGGCAGTGCCTTCGTGACGGATGCCGTGACAGGATATGCGGCCGTCCCGTTCGAGGCGGTCTTCTTACCCCACGCCGGAGACGCCGTGGTGGATGTGGACTCGATCAAGGTGGAACTGGGAGAGGCGGGAAGCATGTGGGGTTTTCTGGGCGACGATATTTTCGATGCGGGAGACGGGACCAACGAGTTCGGGTTCACCCTCGAAGGCCCTGATGAAGCAGGAGCCTACACGGTGTCCGGAACGATGGACCTGCTTCCCGGTAGCTACTGGGTCCAGTCGACATGCAGCTCCGAGGGCTTCCTGGGATCCTACTTCTCGAACGGATCGGACAGATCCACCTTCACGATCAGCAGCGGATTCGAGACGGAGAACTACCAGGGCGGCGTGCAGGGGTTCTATCACCATTCCACGGACGGAACCTGTTTCTGGCTCAGCGCTCTGCTGCCCGTGGGTGAGTCCCTGATCGCTGGCGTCATGGCTCCCTCCGCCATGGACGTGCCCGGCTGGGACGATCTGCCTGCAAACGACCTGCTGTTCGTGGAAGCCCTGCCGCCGTTCCCCGAAGTCACAGCCGACTTTGCCGCTGCAGCAGGAGAGATCACGGTCTCTTTGAGCCCGACCTCCTACGACCTTATCGCGGAAGATCCCGCAGATTGGATGGAAGTACCCATCACCTTCAACGGGGAGACCTGGTGGATCTGCGGTTTCCAGTTCGAGCTGGGTCCCGGGGCCCTGCTGCCGGTCATGCCGAACTTCACGGACATGGAACTGACCTTCTACGACATGGCCTTCTACGTGGCAGAGGACCAGGAAAGCGAGTGCGTGCTGGCCAGGGCTGCCTCCCCGTTCGAGATGACCTCTCCTCTGGACGCCAAGGAAACCTGCGAGTGCACGGCTTTCTACAGGGGATGGAATCCCTGAAAAGGGAAATGGAGAAAAGAAGAACAGGGTCGGGTCGTGAATATCAACCTTCTATCCTTGGGAAAGCCAGCTGAGGATATTCACGATCCGACCCCCTCAGCTGACCTTGCAGTACGGCTCCCGGTGCAAGAGGAAATCCGGTGCTGCGGGTCGGATCGGGGAAGGATCCGTACACAGGAACCTGAAGACCTTTTACACAGCAACGGATCCACTTATCCGGGATAGGGGGATAGGAATCAGGCTCAGATCTTCTGCCGGGTGCGCTGGATGATCTCGTCCTTTGCCGGGTCGGGCAGGACGTCGAAACAGGTGCAGTAGCCGGCCACGCGCACCACCAGCTCGGGGTACTTCCCCCCTCTATTAGCCTCAAGACGCTTCGATGCTCAATGGCTGCGGGCCCCACCCGCTCAGGGTTGGGCCGCCTTCATGAACCAATAGACATCGCTGATGACCCCACCCTGATCGTTCAGCTCATACACGGCCCAGATGCACGGCTTCCCGGCTTCAATGGCATTCCACCAGGCAGCGGGCAAAGGAAAGCTTGATCCGATGTTGAAAAACTTGACCAGTTGGTAGCCTGAGAACCCGGGCAGATCATAAGAGAAGACCGAAATGAAAATATGCATGTTGTATTGCCCGGGCGTCCAGGAAAACGTCGGGGGTGTGGAGTGGACCGACTCGTTTTCCGGCGACAACAGGGAAATCTCAGCATTCCCCTCCTGAGGGAGAAAACAGCATACGAACATAAATACGATGGCAAGAACCCATGCTTTTCTCATCTTCCTGTCTCCAAATTGTTTTGCTCCCAGGGTTAACACTCAGGAAACGTCACTCCTCACACAGCTGCACGCCCCCCCTTCGCTGCGTCAGGATGCAATCGAAGCGGTTTGATTCTATTCGCTGTTCCATAGATGTAGCCGGGGAGCATTTTGATTCGACAGGGGAGATATTAGGGACGGAACCAGGGGCTCAAATCTTCTGCCGGGTGCGCTGGATGATCTCGTCCTTTGCCGAGTCGGGCAGGTCGTCAAAGTAGGCGCAGTAGCCGGCCACGCGCACCACCAGTTCGGGGTGCTTCCCGGGATGGGCGCGGGCGTCCCGCAGGGTCTCCGGGTCCACCACGTTGAGCTGCAGCTCCATGCCGCCCTGGTCGAAAAACCCCTTCACCAGGCCGGTGAGGTTCCGGAGCCCCTCATCGCCTGCCAGGTGCACCGGGTCGAAGCGCAGATTCAGGGCGTTCCCGTTGGGCATGAGCCGGGTTTCCAGGGAAGCCACCGAGTTGAGCAGGGCCGTGGGTCCGCACCGGTCCGCATGCTGGGCGGCGCCGAGGCTGCTGGCGAACGGCTCCCCTGCCCTCCGTCCGGAGGGCAGCGCTCCGGTACGCCTGCCGAAGGCCACGTTGCAGGTGACCGAGTAGAACCCGGGCACGTAGGTCCCGCCCCGGGTATTGACGTGCCGCGCCAGCGAGTCGTGGAACATGCGCACCAGGCGCTGCGCGTACCCGTCCGGCAGTTCCAGCTGGTTTCCGAACTTGGGCGCCTTCTCCAGCTCCGCGCGAAGCGCTTCCCTGCCCTTGAAATCGGTCCGCAGGGCGGCCAGCAGATCCTTCATCCCCACGCGTCCCTTACGGAACACCACGTGGTCCAGGGCGGCCAGAGAGTCCGCCGTGTCGGCCAGCCCCACGGCCTGGATGCCGCTGGCGTTGTAAAGGGCCCCGCCCTCGGTGAGGTCCCGGCCGGACTCCAGGCACCCGGCCACCAGCATGGAGGAGAGCGGCGTGGGATGGTAATCCCGGTTGCCCCGCTCCGCCATCCGGAGGTCATCCACCAGGCGGTCGACCATGTGGTCCACCTGACGGCCCAGCGCTTCCAGCACGTCCTCCATGCTCCGGAAGCGGCAGGGGTCCGCCGAGGCCACGCCCACCCGGCGCCGGCCGTTCCAGTGCCTGCCCCGGTTCAGGGCCAACTCCATGCACACGGGCAGGTTCATCAGGGCCGCATCGGTGGACAGGAAGCTCTTTCCAGGGATGGAGGGCTCCACACAACCCACGATCCCGTAGTCCCGCGCCTCCTCCTCGGGGAACCCGTGCTCGATCAGGGAGGCGATCACGGCCTCGTCGTTGAACAGGGCGGGCATGCCGTGTCCCCGGCGGGCCACGTCCAGGGCCCGCGTCAGGTACCGGGCCGGGGATTTCCGGTGGATCCGCACCTGGTAGTTGGGGTCCCGCATGCGGTGGTGTTCCATCACCTCCAGCATGATATCGGTAAGGGGGTTGGTGGCGTCCTTGCCCTCCCGGTCCATGCCCCCCACGATGGCCGCCTGCACCACCAGGAACCCGCCGAAGAACTCGGAGGTCCGACGGGACATGAGAAACACGTGCTCCGTGGCTTTGGCGCTGAAGCAGAGCAGGAGATCCAGGGCCCGGTCCCGGTCCAGTGCACCGCGGTCCATGTCGCGCTTGTAGGTGGGATAAAGGATCTGATCCAGGCGGCCCAGGGAAACCGCAGAGTTGATGCTTTCCAGGTTCACGGCAAGGTGGGTGAACCAGAGGGACTGGACCGCCTCGTGAAAGGTTTGGGCGGGCTCCCGGGGGACCCTCCTGCAGACCCGCGCGATCTCCTCCAGTTCCCGGCGGCGTTTTCCGTCTTCTTCCCGGAGCGCCAGCCGGCCCGCATGGTCCGCGAAACGCGAGGACCAGATCTCCAGGGCATCGCACACGATACGCGCCGCCAGGTGAAGGCCGTCGCCCCGGTCCTGAAGGGTTTCGCGATAGCCCCGGGTCCCGAGCCGGATCATCTTCCCGTAATCGGGAAGAAAGTGCCCGATGCCGGCGGCCTCGTTGATCATGTAATAAGCAGGGTCCAGCTGGTCCCGGATGTAGCGGACGGCCTTCACCGGGTGCGGAAACATCCGGGACGGCATGGAGCGCGGGAGCCAGTAGGGAATCACCTCGGTGGCCAGCCGGAACCGGTCCCGGGCAGAGATCCTCATGGGGTTGGGCTGTCGTTTATGGATCCAGAGAAGCTCCTGGCTCATGAAGGTGCTGGCCAGCTCGGGCTGCAGGAGGCACACCTTCCGCTGCTTTCCCGGATTTCCCACGATCATTTCATGCGGAAAGATCTCCACGGTCTTATGGGAAAGCAGGTGCCGAAGGGCCCGGGCCTTCCGGACCACGACCGGCTCGGTGGGATCGTCGTGTTTCTTGAAAAACTCGGTGATCAGAAAGGCCCGTTCGGGGCAGAGGTGAAGCGGGGCCGAGTGGAGTTCCTCCCGGATCCGCCGGGCCCGATCCAGGGCCGCCGTCCTTCGGGAATCGTCTTCTTTCCGTCTCTTTCTCCCGGCGGGTCGGCTGCCGCCGGTCGGGACGGGTTCGGAACGAGGATCGGTTTCCGGAAGAGGTTCCACCGGCGCCTCCTTTCAGAGCGTGTCGATCAATGGCGTTTGACCGTCATGCCCGCGGATCCGTTTCGAGGGGAATCATATGAAAAAGCTACCTCTTTTAGAGCCGGTCACTTTTTCATAGGTGTGGATTTCCACGGAATTCGATCCGCCTCTGAAGTAGTGGTCAGAGGCCGGGCTTCTTCTCCAGCAGGTACATCCGGTGCCGGACCGGATAACGCTCGGTCATCACAACATCACCGGACTGGACGATTTCGAGGCCCAGCCGTTCGAAGCAGGCTTCCCACTGTGCGTCGTTCTTGAAGTTGTACCGGAAGAAGGAGGACCATGTGGCCTTTCCAAGGAGGGTCATGAGCAGCATGAACAGGTCGAACAGGATGTGAAAGAAGTAGAGCCAGAACCGGTCCTTCCATCCGGTCCACACGTCCTCGATGAGCAGCACCCTGCCCCGGCACACGCGCACGACCTCCCGGAGGGCCGCATACACGTCGGGGCAGTGGTGCACCACGAACACGGAATACACCAGATCAAAGGTCCCGTCCCGGAACGGGAGCGTGGTTCCGTCGTAGGAAACCACCGGGATGGGAAAGAGGCTGTTCTGGGCCACGTCCACCCCGGTCACCGAGGCGCCCGACTCCTCGGCCAGCCGCTTGGTGGTGGCGCCGCTCCCGTTGCCGAAATCGAGGACCCGCATGCCCGGTTTGACGTGGGCAAGGAGGTACGGAACCACGCGGCCGGCGTGGTCCAGCTGCCCGGGGATGATCCGTTCTTCAAGTCTGGTCAAAGTTCTCATAGTCCGTTATAGTATCAAGGATTTCCGCCCAGGGCAACGTTCAGCACGCTCATCATCGCGACGGAAGGAGGCAGCACATGACAAAAATCCTCGTCGTAGGCGCCGGGCTCTCCGGGATGGTGGCCGCCATCCATCTGGCCCGGGAAGGCAGGGAAGTAGAGGTCCTGGAGGGGCATCCGGGCATCGGCGGCATGAAGGGCGTTCACCCGTCCGCCCACACCACTCCCATTGACGTAGAACACGTGAGCCGGACCCTGGACATCGATCTTTCCCCCTGCTTCAAGCCGATCCGGGACTTTCGCCTGGGGGTGCTCAAACGGCTCTACCGCTGCGGGTCCCGAACCCTCCACTGCGTGGAGCGAAGCAGCCGGGCCACGTCCATCGACTCCTACCTGTACAGTGAATGCCTCCGGCACGGCGTGACCTTCTCCTTCAGCACGATGATCCAGGATCCGCTCTCACTCCCGCCGGACACGATCATCGCCACGGGTCTGCACCCCGAGATGTTCGATGCCCTGGAGATCCCCTACCACAAGGTCTACTCCTTCTGGATGGCCGCGGAGCGCAGCACCGGCATGTTCCAGGGCCTGAAGACGGAGTTCGAACAGCTCCTGGTGGGATACATGGACAACTACACCAACGACTACTTCTACGTGACGGCCATGAACGACCTCTGGTACGCACTGCTCTTCTCCCGGAAACCGCTGTTCAAGACCCACCTCAGCCGGTGCGTGGAAACGGTCCGGGACCGGCTCGGCGTGTCGCTGGTGGGCTGGAAGTTCCTCACCGGGTGCGTTCCAACGCGCAGCTTCCGGAATCCGCGTCTTTTCCTGGGGGACAAGATCCTCACCGGGAGCCTCTCCGGTTCCATGGACCCCATGTTCCTGTTCGGTATTCACGGCGCACTGCTTTCCGGCAAGATCGCGGCCACGGCGGTCTCGGACCCGGAACAGGCCGAGAGGGAGTTCCGGAGCCTCAACCGCTTCTTTGTCCCCACCCTGATCCAGCGGCGTATCTACGAAAAAAACTTCCTGAGGAACCACATTTTCAACCTCATGCTCCGGCGCATGCCGCGGGCCACCATCCAGCTGTCCCGCATCGGTTCCACAGGGGTGCCGGGTTACCGCGCGTTCCAGCCTTTTATTCATTCCATTGAGAGACAGACGGAAGAGGAGGTACGTCCATGAAGGCTCTCGTCACCGGTGCAACGGGTTTCGTGGGGTCCGCGGTTGTCCGTGAGCTGCTCCAGAACGGCGAGGAGGTGAAGGTGCTCATTCGGCCCACCAGCGACCGGCTCAACCTGGAGGGGCTGGACGTGGAGGTGGCCGAGGGAGACATCACGGACCCGGACTCCATCCGCGGAGCCCTTTCGGGCTGTGACCGGGTGTACCACGTGGCCGCCCTGTACACCATGGACGACCCCCCGGAGGCCTACTACCAGATCAATGTGCAGGGCAGCCGCAACGTCTTCCAGGCATGCCTGGACGCGGGCATAAACCGGGTGGTGTACACCTCTACCATCGGCGCGGTGGGGGCTTCCCAAAAAGACCGTCCGGCGGACGAGGAGACGATCTGGGACCTGGGGGATCTGTACGTCCCCTATGTTACCACGAAGTACATCGCTGAGTTCGAGGCGTACCGCGCCTTTGCCCGGGGCCTGACGGTGGTCATCGTGAACCCCTGCGCCCCCATGGGCGCCCGGGACGTGAAACCCACGCCCACCGGAAAGCTGATCGTGGATTTCCTGAACGGAAAGATGCCCATGTACCCCCCCATGTTGTTCAACGTGGTGGACGTGGACGACGTGGCCCGGGGACACCGGCTGGCCATGGAAAAGGGGCGCCCCGGTCAACGGTATATCCTGGGGAGTGAAAACGTCTCCCTGAAACAGGTGCTCCAGACCGTGGCCCGGATGACCGGGGTACGGGGCCCACTCATGGCCATCCCGGTCCTGGTGGGGGTGGTGTTCTCCTTCTTCGCGGAACTCGTCATGACCGGGATCCTGAAAAAGCCCACCCTGTTCACGGTGGCCGGGGCCCTGTTCGTCAAGAAAGGCATGCACGCGTCCAACCGGAAGGCGGTCACCGAACTGGGCTGGACCCCGGCGCCCCTGGAGACCTGTCTCCAGAAGGCTATCCGGTGGTATGTGGAAAAGGGATATATCAAAAAGAAAATCCGCATCCCATGATCCGGATCGCTCAAAATATTGTCCTGGATGAGAAGGAGGTTCAGGAGGATTTTGTCCGCTCCGGGGGAGCGGGCGGCCAGAATGTGAACAAGGTATCCACGGCCGTGCAACTCCGGTTCGATGTTGCCCGATCCCCGTCGCTCCCCGAAGATGTTCGCCGCCGCCTGCTCCGGATGGCCGGAAAGCGGATCACAGAGGAAGGGGTGCTGGTCATCCAGGCCCACCGCTTCCGCACCCAGCATCAAAACCGGAAAGATGCCATGGACAGGCTGACCGCGTTGATCCGGAAGGCTGCCGTGCCGCCGGTACCCCGCCGGAAGACCCGGCCCACGGCTGGATCCAGAAAGAGGCGCCTGGAGGAGAAACGCCACCGGGGAGGCATTAAAAACAAGAGGAGGTCCGTATCCAGGCTGGGTCATCATGATGATCTGTGAAGGGATCCGAACGAGGGGGTTCGGATGCTGAAAAGGATCAAGTTTCTGCTGGTCCGCTTGTCCCTGTTCCTTCTTTACCGCCTGATCCGTCTCTACGCTCTCACGTTCCGTCTGACCGTGGAGAACGAGAAGGACTGGATGGACATCCTGGAAAGTGGAGGACGGATCCTGATCTGCACCTGGCACCAGCAGTTTTTCGCAGCCATCCGGCATTTCAAGAATTACGAAGCATACCAGCCGGCGCTCATGATCAGCCAGAGCCGCGACGGGGACTTCATCGCCGGCGTGGCTCGTAGAAGCGGATGGTTTCCGGTCCGGGGTTCCTCGTCCAGGAGGGGGGAAAAGGCCCTGGAGGAGATGGTGGACCGGCTGAAGCTCACGCGGCTCGCGGGCCATGTTGTGGATGGTCCCCGCGGACCCGCAGGCCGGGTGAAAACCGGCCTGATCCGGCTTGCTCAAGCCGCCGATGCGGTGATCGTTCCGTTTACGGTCTCCGCGGACCGGGCATGGACCATGAACAGCTGGGACCGGTTCATGCTCCCCAAGCCGTTTGCCAGGGTGCGGCTCCGTTTCGATCGGCCCATCAGGCTGGAACACACTGAAACAGTTGAAGAAATGGAAAGACAACGCTGTCGGGTGGAACGGGTCATGCTCCCCGGACTGAACCTGTAAGATCAGCCCGGACCCGGAAAAAGAGGACAACCTTCGGAGGGGTTGTGATATCGTCATGCCGGAACGTGGCCTCATGGTTGACGATAAGCGAGCCGAATGTACAATGGGGAAGTTGTGAGGAGTTTTCAAAGTCTGTCCGGTTAAAAAGGAGCCTACGCGAAATGAAGACCTTTTTCGGGCCTGCCTGTTCCCTGCTTCTGGCCCTGACGCTGACACTGTCCATATCCGGATGCCGTAAAGAGCCCCCTACCCTGGAAGCGATCGGAATTGACAGCCCGGATCGTCTGGAGGTGGATCGCAGGGTCCGGATCAGAGCCCTGGGCCTCTATTCCGACGGAAAGGAGAGGACCTACGGCATGAAATGGAGCACCTCGGACGAGGCCCTGGCCACGATAGACGATAAGGCGTTCCTGAGCACCCATACCCCCGGGTTGGTGATCCTCCAAGCAGAGAAGGACGGAATTCTAGGGGAACGTCCCCTGCTGGTGGCACCGGTGTTCAACGGGTTGAAAATCCACTTCAAACGCCCCATAGAGTGGGAGGAGCCGAACATTTACATCTTCCAGGAGTTCGGCGTAAAGACGGAGCAGTACAGCGGCGAGTGGACGGGGTCACCTATGATCCCCGAGGGCGAAGGGTGGTACGTGTTCGCCGTGGAGGGCATCCCTGCCAGCAGGGTGATCTTCAACGACGGAAACATCCAGATTCCACGCCCCGGGACCGTGTCGCCGGTGTTGGGCAATGGAGAATGGTGGTTCCAGGGCAACACCTGGTATGAGACGGACCCTGTCGTCTGGAAAGAGCAGGAACTCTAAAATCCGGCAAACGAACCGCCCCCGCTTAAAAAGCCTTTCCCAGAAAACCCGGTGTTGATCGACATCCGCCTTAGCTGTCGGCGTTCAGCTCCCCACCACCCGCCCCCATGTAGGAGGACACAAGGTGGGAGATTGCGAGCGGAGCGTGGCAACCCCCCGGCCCCGTGAGGTCTTTTGTCCCGGGGGATTGCCGCGTCGCCTCCGGCTCCTCGCAATATCCAGTTCTGAGCAATGGTGAAAAGTTGAATGTTGCGAGGGCCCGTCCGGGCCCGCGGCAACCCCCCGGCCTCGAAGTTCTGCTGTGTTGGAGCTGCGTCGCCTCCGGCTCCTCGCAATATCCTTACGACGCATCTTCGTAATTACACCGACGAGTACGAAGGCGCTTTTCCTCACTGACAGGTTGGTGAAGAACAAGGATCCGGTGTGCTGAGGAGGAGTGGTGGAGCCGAATGCCGACGGCTGAGTGCTGAAAGCTGTTTTCCGAACACTCGAATGCGGGGATCCGCTCAGAGCCGGTAGATGACCTTGCTCCTGTGCAGGGCGAGTTTGAAGCGGATGTAGAGCAGGAACGTGAACATGATCCGGACGGTGCGGAAGAACCTCACCTTGGATTCCCCGGCTTCCCGGAAATGGTGCGTGATCGGGATTTCGGCCATCCTGCAGCCCTGGTAGTTCAACTTGATCAGGGTTTCCGTGGGAAAGGTGAACCCGCGGGCTTCCATGGGCAGTTGCCGGATGATGTCACCCTTGAAGATCTTCAGGGCGCACTGTGCGTCCGTGAAGTTGATCCCGCAGAGGATCTTCACGAGCATGTTGTATCCCCAGTTGGCGAACACCCGGGGGAGTGTGTCCTTCTTCTTGGCCCGGAACCCGGTCACACAGTCGTACCCTTCCTGGATCTTCTCCAGCAGTCTCGGCAGGTCGTTGATTTCGAACTGCCCGTCTGAATCGTTGGTCACCACGTAGGTCCCCCGGGAAAGGTCGATGGCCTGCTTCAGGGCCCCGCCGTACCCCAGGTTCTCCTTCAGGTCGATATACTGGAAGTTCTCGAACCGCTCCTTCAGCTTCTTCAGGATCGACAGGGTCTCGTCGGTGCTCCCGTCGTTTGTGACAATGACCTCCCCGGGAATCTTCTCCCGGCTGAGCATGTCGATACAGTCCGTCACGGTTTTCTCGATGTTCCCCGCCTCGTTGTAGGCGGGCATCACGATGGACACGAGGATGTTGACTTCGGCTTCCATGGCTCTCCCAAACAATGCTTCTGAAACAGTTTCTCCCTGATCCCGCGGAAAGAGGCGCTTCCATATGGGGAGGATCCCCTCTCCCGCACCGCTGCCTTTCTCTGAACCACCCGAATCAATCTGAAATTTGGTATGGTAGCATAGATCTCCATGGCTTGCATCCGGTCCGTTTCCCTGCAACCGTCTACCCGGCCGGCTCGTACGGATCCTTGATCTCAGACCACGGGTCCACGCGGAGCAGGTACACGTCGTCGATCATCCACTTGACCTTCCTCACCATACCCATATCCCGTGCCTGGGTCCGGTGCGCCTTGGTGTATTCGGCCATCACATCGCGGCATTTCTGACCGTCCAGGCATTCCTGTTGGGCATCGAACGTCTCCGAGTACGGGCCCGGGTCCGCCCGGCCGAGCATCACGAATATCCAGTACCGGTTGATGGCGTAGTAGGTGTTGGCAACACGGAAGGGCTGGAGGCCGTCGATCTCGATGGCCGGGTCAGCGGCCATCCTTTCCGCCAGGGTGGCGAACCGGGAGGTGAGCTGGTGCTCGGGGTGCCCGGTGAACCCGTGATCCGGGTCGAACGTGATCAGGACGTCCGGCCTGAACTCCCGGATCGATCTTGCGATCTTCAGGGCGGGGTCGCCCTGTTCCCGCCAGATCCGGGCGATCTCATGGCGCGGGGGAAAGCTCTCCACCGGCAGGGGAGCATTGAAGTAGCTCTCGTGCTGGAGCTGCGCGCGGTACAGCGCGGCCACGTACTTCATTTCCTCCCCCCGAACGGATTTCACGTCCGGATGACACCCCTCGGGCAGGTTGCACTCCCCCGCGTCCCCGTGGTTCAGAACGAAGAAGAGCAGAGGGTTTTGCATCTTGGGGCCGGCCTTTGCGAAGATCGACCCCACCAGAGACTCATCGTCCGGGTGGGCGCCCACCCACATGACGCGCGCCCCGGAATCCACGAGCTCATCCAGGGTCGATGAGGCCACCTTTTTCACCCGGGGGCCGGCGCAGCCGGCCATCAGCACCGCTGCCAGCACACCCACAACAAAACGAGATCCCGATGAACATTTTCCTCCATTCTTATCCATAAATGCAGCCACCCGTTCCCCTTTTCTGCTTTCTGGTTTCATGGCGGGGTCCGCCCGCCCCAAAGATCCCGGCCCGGCTCATTTCGGATAAATGTAGCACAGGGGCCCGGGAGCAGACAATGAGATCCGCATCGTAACCTGATATCCCCTGACCAAAGTCGTTGAAAACCCTCCAGGAACCAAGGGGTTCCTGTCACCCCCCCCTCAACGTCCTCCCTCGAAGTCTGCCGACCTTCTTACCGTAATTTCTGTCTATTTTGCATGCATTCATGCTGCACCTGCCAGCCTATTTCGTTGACATCTATTCATGAAGAAAACCAAACGTATTTTACGAAAATATTCACCAATAAATCCGGACTAAATGCATATAAGTTATCGTAATAATTATATTTTTTTGTTTTTAATACTATTTATATTAAATAAAAATTAGTCAACATTGTTTCCAGGAACAGTACTTGCTCAGCAGAGAAAGATCAAAGACCAGGATCGGCGATCAACCCGGTTTCCAGAAACCCTGAATGCTTCATGACAGATGCCAGCCCACCAGAAAAGAAAAAGGAGGTTCAAAATGAAAACGTATCGATGGAAAACGGTTTTGGCTCTTGCATTCATGGTCGTCTTGACCCATTCCACCCTGCTCCATGCATTCAACCCGTACTTAAATGTAGAAGAGATGGTTTTGCCGGGAGACGAGGGCTTCGGGTATGGCTATGGACTGCTTCCGCTGTTTGAATACCCGATGACGAACGGCGACCTTTACGTCGGATCGCCCAACGTTGGAGAGGGCGTTCAAATCTGGAAAAAGGACGATTCAACCGATGAGGGATGGAAGCGGGTAGCAGATACCGGTCTGAACGGAAATCCCGAGAATTTTGCAATCATCAACTACTTTGAGTTCAACAGCCACTCCTATTTATCCGTGTGGAGCAAATCATGGGACGGCCGAAAAGACGATGACCCTGATACGGATACGTGGGGATTGCTTTTC
>CAYTRL010000005.1:29366-36494 GCA_964439795.1 uncultured Thermodesulfobacteriota bacterium | reverse complement strand
GATGAAGCACACCGTGATCATCTGGTTCTTGGCGTCGCGGACCACCTCCAGCTCCAGTTCCTCCCAGCCCAGGACCGACTCCTCCACCAGCACCTGGCCCACCAGGCTCACGGACAGGCCACGGGCCGCCACCACCTTGAGTTCCTCCTCGTTGTACACCAGACCCCCGCCGGTGCCGCCCATGGTGTAGGCCGGCCGGAGCACCACCGGGTACCCGAGCCTGGCGGCGATGGCCTGAGCCTCTTCCACACTGCGGGAGACCTGGCTCCGGGGCATCTCGATGCCCAGGCGGTTCATGGTGTCCTTGAACGCCTGCCGGTCCTCTCCTCGTTCGATGGCGTCGGGCTGCACGCCGATGATCTTGACACCGTACTTCTCCAGCACGCCCCGCCGGTACAGCTCCGAGGAGAGGTTCAGACCGGACTGGCCGCCCAGGTTGGGGAGCAGGGCGTCCGGTTTCTCCTTGGCGATGATCTCTTCCATATATTCCGGGGTCAGCGGCTCGATGTAGGTGGCGTCCGCCATCCCCGGGTCGGTCATGATGGTGGCCGGGTTGGAGTTCACGAGGACGATCTTGTACCCGAGCTTGCGAAGGGCCTTGCATGCCTGGGTTCCGGAGTAGTCGAACTCGCAGGCCTGGCCGATCACGATGGGACCGGAACTGATGATCATCACCTTCTTGATGTCCTCTCGCCTGGGCATACGGAAGCTCCTTTTTTTCTCAATGTTCTCAAGGGGTTTGGTGCCGTCCCGGTCCCGGGAAACGGTAGAGTCATGTCGAGTAAAAACATAGAGAATTTAACAGTAATGGTAGGAATATTCAAATTGGCTGAATGCCGAGGACGCTACGAACATCTGCGCAAGTGCTTCTGCCAACGATAGCCGTTCGTGAGGTCGTCCGGGGGAGCTTGCCTCGTCCTCCGGGGCCTTCAAAAGACTTGAACCGGCCCCATCGTCCTGCGGCAACTCCCCGCGGGCGTCCGGACTGCACGTTGGCCGGATATTGCGAGGGTCCGCTAGGACCCGCGGCAATCCCCCGGACCCAATGTGTCTGCTGCGATATTGATTTCAGGTTGCCTGAGGTATGTGGACCCTTAACGGTACGTTGAGAAACTAGGACTCTTTGTTTTTCGTCATTCCGGACTTGATCCGGAATCCAGGGGAGAGGCGGGGTGGAGCCGACCGGTGATCGCTGAATGCTGAAAGCCGGCGGCTTCGCCGCCCCTCACCTCTTCCCGGACCATTTCTTGATCGCGGGCAGAACCTCCGCCTCCCAGGCCGAACTCAGTCTTTGAGAGAGAAACCGCCGGTAGGCGGCGTCCAGGCAACCGGAGACCTTTTCCACAAAGTACATCTTTTCCAGAAAAAGGCCGTCGGCCTCGTCCTCTTCCGCAGGGTCCCTGAGCTGCTTGGGGGTCCGCAGGCCCCGGACGGCCCACAGGGAGGCGTCCAGTTTCAGGGAGTACTCGCTCTCTCCGATCTTCATGTAAAGCTGCATTTCCTCCACCCGTTTCCCGCGTTGCAGGGCGGTGCGCGCCTCGTCAAGGGAAACGGCCGGGGTGGTGCAAACCACCTTCTCCCTGCCGTCGTCCGGCAGGCTCAGCACCATGCGCTCCCCCGGGTGTATCTCGGCCTCCGGGCCGTCCTCCGGCGTGAACAGGCCCCCCCCGGTCTCCGAGAAGAACCAGAGCCACGTGAGGAACTCCAGGCCCAGGGGGCGGCCCTCCTCCAGGAGGCTGCCGGATTGCGGCGACACCAGGGCATCCAGGGCCGCACGCTCCGGCCCCCCTGCGGGCAGCAGGTTCCGGGCCCATTCCACGTGGCACAGGGGCACTGGATAGAGCCGCAGGTGGGTTTCCAGGTGTCCGCGGACCGCCTCCAGCATCTTCCGGCCCGTGGTACCCACCAGCAGAAGTTTCTTCCGGGTGTCCCAGACCAGCTCACAGGCGGCGGGCTGTGGCAGGGATCGGGCCATCAGTCCCTCCAGGACATCCTCCCGGATCTCGAGTTTTTCCTCCCGCGTGGGCCATTTCCCCTCGCTTTTTTCCCGGTGCTCCTGGATGGCCGCCTGCACCTGCTGCTTGAGAAGGATCGATGGGACCTTTCTCCGGTCCACCCGGAACCGGAAGGCCACATATTCCCCCTTTTGATGGGATGCGGAGTCGAAGGAGGTGTCGAACAGGTCGTCCCAGGAAGAAAAACCCGCCGCTTCGGAACGGTCTTCCGGAACCGGATGAAAGCTTCCCTCCTGGAGCCCCTTTTCGACGAACGCCCAGAAATCTTTCTGGACAGGGTCTTCTACGTGAAAGCGTGTAAAGGTCGCTGCACTTGACTGGATTCCCATACAGATGTCTCGCTAATCCGGCGAACGATAAGCACCCGTCTGCGGCGTTGGGCTCGGTCCGTGCCGCTGCGGCGACCTAAGGTCGCTGCGACGACCTCAAAGGTCTGTCTTGCGGCCCGGGCCTTCGCCAAGCCATGTGCATCGGGAAAATCCCATTGTCGTGTCTATGCCGGCGAAGGGCGGGAACTGTTCTCTCTCGGCCCGCCCCTTCGCCAGGACTTGCATACGGGCACTTCTTGTTCGCCGGGACAAAAAAGAGGTTTCATTTATCTCCCGACTTTGACATGAAACCATGTCGAAGTCGTAGATGTCGCCGACCATGAGTCTGTTTGGCGTAGCCCGGATTCTCAGGAAGGAAGTAAAACCTGCGGGACCGATCCTGAATGTCCTTGGCAGCATTATGCAACATCCGTGATCAAATGCCCAGCTTGGGACAGATATCCTGCCCTGTGCAGGAGGAACAGAGGGGTTTCCGGGCCTTACAGACCCGGCGGCCGTGGAACTGGAGGAGATGGCAGAAGCGCACCCATTTGTTTTGCGGCACGAGCCTGCAGAGATCTTTTTCGATCCGGTCCGGGTCCTTTTCCGCGGAAAAACCCATGCGGCCGGAAAGCCGCTTGACGTGTGTGTCTACCCCGATGGCGGGAATGCCGAAGGCACATCCCAGCACGATGTTTCCGGTCTTCCTGCCCACCCCCGGCAGAGACACCAGGTCCTCGATCCGGTCGGGCACCCGGCCCTGGAACCGATCGTTCAACGCCCTGCAGCAACCGATGATCGCCTTGGCCTTGTTCCGGTAGAATCCGGTAGACCGGATCTCTTCCTCCAGGGTTTCCTGCGATGCCCGGGCAAAGTCTTCAGCGCTCCTGTACCGCTGAAACAGGGAAGGAGTCACCTGGTTAACCCGCTGGTCCGTGCATTGAGCAGCCAGGATCAGCGCCACGAGGAGTTCCAGGGGGCCGGAAAAATCCAGGGCGATCCCCGCATCCGTGTGCGCTTTTTCCAGCCGCCGGATCCACTCCCCCACATCGCCGGATTCCCGCCCCGTTTTTTTCCCGCTCTTCATGTGCCCCCTTTTTCCTTTTCTGATTCCGGCTTTCGAGAAAGGTCCATATGCAAGGGGGAACGCAGCAGATGGGCGTTTCCCGGAAGCCGGATCAAAGTCTTTCAGCCCGGTCAATACAATAGTCCAGGGAGAGCTTGTAGGCGTAATCTCCCCCCAGGGTGCAGATCTCCCGTTCCCCGTCCCGGGCGGCGCACGCCTCCCTCATGGAGTCCAATGCGCACTTCCGGGCCTTTCGGCAGGAGGGTTCCTGCTGCAGGCAAGCCCGGAACCGCTCCAGGAAAGAGCGGCAGGCCTGTTTGCAGACTCCTCTGGAACCGTCTCCCTTGTATGCGGATTCACACCATTGAGAGCAGTCTGTTCCAATGGTGTCCAGGTGCACCGGGGCTTTTCCGCGGTCGCAGGAGAAAGAAAACAGCAACAGCAGCCCCAAAAAAAGGCAGAAAAACGGTTTCCGGGCCATGGATCGCCTCCCCAGGTTATTCCTGTGGGGAGTTATATTTCCATTTATCCGGAAAAAATGAAAGTCTCCGCCCACTGTCTGCCCCGGATGCACGCGGCGGAGGGTTCGGAACGGAAAAGGGTCCTTTTCTGAAACCTTTTCCGATTTTCCATGTTCTAAAGGTTGAATCTGAAGGCGATTTCGGCGACAACGCCGACCCCTTCTACGGTCTCTTATCCGCTCCCCGGCCCTTATGCCCCCCGTAAGGGCCCGGGGAGTTTTTTTTCCGGAACGGTCCCCCTGCCGGGGTCCGCCTCTTCCGATCGCCGTTGACCCGCAAGGACTTGCCCCCTCTCCCGAGGTTCTGATAAACGTGAACAGAGGGTCCTGTTCCGGAAATGAGTTGACAAATTTTTTCGTATGAACGGGAAAAGTTTCCATGACCAGAGAGATATTGATTACCGGCTGTTCTTCCGGGATCGGGTTGTGTGTGGCCCGTGGACTCAAGGAACGGGGGTACCGGGTCTTTGCAACGGCCAGGCGTGAGGAGGATGTGGCCCGTCTGCGGGGGGAAGGGATGGAGTCCTTCCTGCTGGACCTCACCTCCGATGATTCGATCACCCGTGCGGTCACGCAGGTTCTCCAGCAAACAGGCGGGACCCTGTATGCACTTTTCAGCAACGGTGCTTATGGTCAGACTGGCGCGGTGGAAGATCTTCCCCGGGATGCCCTGCGGGAGCAGTTCGAGACGAACCTGTTCGGTACCCATGAATTGACCCGTCAGGTCATCCCGGTCATGCGAAGGCAGGGGGTATGGACGGATCATCCAGAACAGCTCCATCATGGGGCTGGTTGCCTTTCCGTTCCGTGGGGCCTACATCGCCAGCAAGTTTGCGCTGGAGGGGTTGACGGACACGCTGCGCATCGAACTGTACGATACCCCTATCGAGGTGGTCCTGATCGAACCGGGCCCCATCCTCAGCCGCTTCCGGAAGAACGCCCACAAGGCGTTCAGAAAACATATTCAGGTGGAAAAGAGCATCCACCAGGAAGTCTACCGGAACATGGTGGCCCGGTTTGAAAAGGAAGGGGCCGCAGTGCGTTTTACCCTGCCGCCGGAAGCCGTGCTTCGCAAGGTGGTCCGGGCCCTGGAATCGCCTCATCCACGCCCTCGATATTATGTTACCCACCCCACCTGGATCATGGCCACCGTCAAGCGGCTGCTTCCGTTTCGGTGGCAGGACAAGGTCGTCAAGCGCATGGACTGATGTCCGGGTTCCATCCCCCGCCTTTTTTTTATTCCCAGGAAATAAATAACCATTAAAGTTAGGGCCGGACTCGTCCGATATGTCTACCAGTTGTAAGGAATGAGGTCTGTATTATAACAACAAAGATCGACCCATCCAGACTGCTGGCGGACCAGAGGGCATCATGGACGAAGCATCGGATCTGAAAAAGCAGCTTGCCGCCCTGCGGGAGTCGGAAGCGGAGTTGAAGGAACGCTGCACCCGGCTCCAGGAGGAGTTGGAGGACCGAAACGCCGAACGGATGCTCCTGGAGGTGGAGCTCCAGCGGAAGACATCGGATGGCGAGGAGGCCCGGGACGAGGTTCTCCGGATCAACGAGGAGATCGATCGGCAGGTGGAGGAGAGAACCACGGAACTGGAAGCGGCTTGCCGGGAGATGCAGAAGCTGGACGAGCTCAAGGACAGCTTTCTTTCCTCGGTCTCCCATGAGCTTCGCACCCCTCTGACGTCCATACGGTCGTTCTCGGAGATCCTGCTCAACTACGAAGACGTGGACGTGGAAAGCCAGAAAGAGTTTCTGCAAATAATCAACCTGGAGAGCGAGAGGCTCACCCGGCTGATCAACGACGTTCTGGACCTGTCCAAGATCGAGTCGGGGAACATGGTCTGGTACGACGACCTGATCAGCCTCAAGCAGGTCATCATGGACTCGGTGAAGGTCCAGGCCCCGCAGATCCGGAAGAAAGAGATTTCTCTGAAGCTGGACGTGCCGGACGACCTTCCGCTCGTGTTTTCCGACAAAGACAGGATTCACCAGGTGGTGACCAATATCCTGGGCAATGCCGTCAAGTTTTCTCCCCCCGGAGGACAGATCCGGATCCTCGCAGAAGGCTCCTGGAGCCGGGACCTGGAAGAGGGGACCGAATGTATCCGGGTGAGTGTGTCCGACGAGGGGAAGGGGATCCCCGAAAACGACCATGAAACGATCTTTGACAAGTTCCGGCAGGCCACCGCGGACACCCTGAAGGACAAGCCCGAGGGAACGGGTCTGGGATTGCCCATCTGCCGGGAGATCGTCACCCACTACAAGGGCGATATCGGGGTCCAAAGCCAGGAGGGCGAGGGAAGCACTTTTTTCTTCAGCCTTCCGATCTCCCCCCTGTCCGCCGGCGACCCGGTGAGGATCCGGCCGGAGGATGCCGTGCAGGGGTGGAATGGCAAGACCATCCTGGTGGTGGACGACAACCAGAACGTCCGCCGCGTGCTGCGTTACCAGTTCCAGAAAAGGGGATACACGGTCCTGGAAGCCTCCTGCGGCCGGGAAGCCATCGATCTCACCAAGGCGGCTCACATCGACCTGATCACCCTGGACCTCATGATGCCCACGATCAGCGGGTACGATGTGTTGAAAATGATCCGGGAGAATCCGGTGACAAAGGATATCCCCATCCTCATCATCTCGGTGGTGGAAGACCGGGAAAAAGGGCTCCTGCTGGGGGCCAACGACTGCCTGGGCAAACCGTTCGTGGAAGAGGACCTGATCAGCAAGGTGCGCAGCCTCATGGGGGAGGAGAAAAAACCGATTCTCGTGGTGGACGACGAGGTTTCGGTCCTGGAGGTTCTCAAAATGCGGTTGGGGGAGTTGGGGTTTTCCGTGGTGGTGGCGCAGGACGGGGAATCTGCCATCGATTCCATGAAAGACCAGGTGCCGGCCCTGCTGATCCTGGACGTGCTCATGCCGGGCAAGAACGGTTACGAGGTGTTGAACTGGGTCCGAAACGAATCCAAGACCTCCAAGCTTCCTGTGATCATGATCTCCGCCTGCCCGTTATCGGACGATCACATCAAGCTGCTCAACCTTGGGGCGGACGCCTTCGTGGAGAAATCCGAAAGCCTGGGCTCCCTGTTTGAAAAGATCGACGCCATGGTAATGGCGCCGCCCGCCGGAGCCGTTCACAAGTGTTCGATTTCCGGGGAACAGCCCTGCTGAAAGTCAGGGGGTTTCAGCCACCGGGTCCTCACCCTTCCCCGC
>CAYTRL010000005.1:0-29356 GCA_964439795.1 uncultured Thermodesulfobacteriota bacterium | reverse complement strand
CCCAACCCCCTCGATCCGGTCGTGCTTGGACGTAGCCTTGAGCAGGATCACCCCCCGGACGATGGCCCCCACGGACGCCCACAGGATCTGTTCGAGGCGCGTGCCGAACGTGAAGATCTCGTAGATCACCGGTGTCAGGATGATAAAGGAGTTGATGGTGGGAACCACCACCATGGCCCGGGCCCGCCAGAACGCCAACTGGGTCACAACCAGCGCAATGGCCCCCACCGCCACGGCCAGGTAAGGGTAGGGGTTGCTGAACTGCCCCAGCATGGAGTTTCCCGATTCCACCAGGGCCATGTCCCCGAGGATCATGGCGATTCCGATGGTGATTCCGGGGATCGCACCGAACGTGAACCCGTACAGATGGTTGGTTTTCCACGCGTACACGGCCAGGGGCACGAACACGACCGCGGTGCCGAGAATGCAGTAGAGAAACGGGGCCAGCGTGAACTGCTGCGCACACTCCAGGGGCTTGTCGAAGTAGCCCATGACCGTCACACCGGCCAGGACCAGCAGGGCGCCCCCGATCTCCTGGGCCCCGATCTTTTCCCGAAGCACGAGCCAGGCGAAGATCACCAGTCCGATCATCCCAACGCCGTTCAGGGCGCTGACCATGGAAGGTTTCTCCGTGTTCAGGAGCGCCAGGGAGTAGAGCGGGGTGGCGGAAAAGGTGAGCATGAACCCGCAGAACCAGAGCAGCAGGTCCCTGCGGTGCTCCGGTGCGAACATCGCCTTGCCGTGGCCGAAGACCTTCACCTTCCACTTCTGCATCCCCTTGCCCACGTTCAGGCAGGTGGAGGCAAGTACAGCAAAGACGATCCCGAGCAATGCCGCGCTTTCCAACCGTGGTCTCCTCTGAGAAATGATCGTGTGGGTCCCGCAATCCGTGTGGAATCAGGTCATTCCCGTGTATATAAGTTTGGAGAAACTGAGAACTTTCTACTTTACCCTCTTGGCTGCCAGGAATCCAATCCCCCCGGCGGGGTTCCTCATGGAGGGGTTCCGGTGTGCTTCCCGGTAGTGGTAGAATACAAATTTGATGGACGAAGACGCTTTTGATTATAGTCTGACTGATCTCTTTATTGATGGTTCCCGATCGGTCCCGAAACCCAACGGTGGCCGTTCCACGAAGGAGTGATGATTCATGGCGGCAAAACCCACCCGTGAGGAACTGGAACGGAGGCTCCGGGCACTGGAGGAGAGGGAGGCCGGACGGAAACGCCTGGAACAGGAGCTGCGGGAGAGCG
Organism: uncultured Thermodesulfobacteriota bacterium; assembly: GCA_964439795.1. Taxonomy (GTDB): domain Bacteria; phylum Desulfobacterota; class DSWW01; order DSWW01; family DSWW01; genus CAYTRL01. The sequence goes on along the minus strand of CAYTRL010000005.1, from coordinate 28,106 downwards.
AGGAGCGGTACGCCCGGGCTGCGAAGATCAGTCGTCTGGGATACTGGGAGGGGGATTTCAAGCAGGGGACGAACAAGTGGTCCAGGGAACTCTATTTCATTTTCGGCCTGGATCCGGCCGATGCAGCACCGAGCTACCAGTCGTTTCTCGAACTGGTTCACCCCGCCGACAGAAAGATCTTGGAGAGCCGGGTCGGGAAGGCCATCCGGGAGGGCGAAAACCTGGACCTGGAGTACCGGCTGATCCTGCCAGATGGCCAGGAGCGGTTCATCCACTCCATCGCAGAGAATCTGCTGGATGAAGACGGAAAGCCCTGGCGGTCGTTCGGCATGATCCAGGACGTGACCGAGCGCAGGAAGACCCGGGAGCACCTGCGCCTGCTCTCCCTGGCCGTGGATCAGAGCACCGAGGGCATAGCCATCGTGGACCTGGAAGGGCACCTGACATTCGTCAACAAGGCGTTTGCGGCCATGCACGGCTACAGCGTCCAGGAGTTGGCGGGCCGGCACCTGTCGATCTTTCACACGCCGGAACAGATGCCGGCCGTGAACGAGGCGAACCGTGCGATCCAGGAGAAGGGCCGGTTCAGCGGGGAGATCTGGCACGTGCACCGGGACGGCAAGGTCTTTCCCGCCCTGATGGAAAACAGCCTGGTGCTGGCCGAGGACGGGGCGCCGGTAGGGATGATCGCCACCCTCCGGGACATCACCGATCTGAAGCGGACGGAAAAGGCCCTCCGGGAAGAGCGGGATTTCAGCGATACGCTCATCCAGACCACCCCGGCGTTCTTCGTGGCCATCGACTCCTATGGACGGATCCTGATGATGAACCGAACCATGCTGGAGGCACTGGGATACGAAAAAGAAGAGGTGCCGGGGTTATCGTACCTGGAGACCTTTGTGCCGGAACCTGACCGGGAGGCGCTGGCACAAGTATTCAAGGAGCTTACAGAGAGCACGGGCCCCACCTTCAACGAGAACCGGGTCCGCACACGGGACGGGCGCAAGCTCCTGGTGGAGTGGTACGGCAGACCGGTGATGTTCGAGACCGGGAAGCTCGATTATTTTTTCGGGTTTGGGATCGACATCACCCAGCGGAGCCGGATGGAGCAGGAGATCGCCAACGTACAGCGGCTGGATGCCCTGGGCATTCTTGCGGGGGGGATCGCGCACGATTTCAACAACATCCTCACCGCCGTCCTGGCCAACCTCTCCATGGCCACGGCCTTCGGTGACCTGGAGGACGACATCATCGAGATGCTCCGGGATGCGGAGAAGGCCTCCCTGCAGGCCCGGAAGCTGACGAACCAGCTGCTCACCTTTGCCAAGGGCGGAACGCCCATCACCAAGACCATCTCCATCGCCGGCACCCTGAACGACACGGTGGAGTTCGCCCTGAGCGGGTCCAGATCGCGCTGCAACCTGTCGATCCCGGCCGCCCTCCGGCCGGTGGATGCGGACGAAGGCCAGGTCAGCCAGGTCTTCCAGAACCTGCTGATCAACGCCGACCAGGCTATGCCCCGGGGCGGAACGATCGAGATCCGGGCGGAGAACACGGTCATCGGGCAGGACGAGGTCCCGCCCCTGACCGGCGGAGATTATGTGAAGGTTTCGGTCATCGACCAGGGGACGGGGATCGCCGAAAAGGACCGGCCCCACATCTTCGACCCGTTTTTTAGCACCAAGCAGAGGGGGAGCGGCCTGGGGCTTTCCACCGCCTTTTCCATCGTGAGCCGTCACGGGGGCCACATCACCGTGGAATCGCAGGTGGAGAGGGGGACCACGTTCCATGTGTATCTTCCCGCCTCCAAGCATGATCCCGCCCCGGCGAAAGCGGGAAGGGGCAAGCCTTCACGGGGCAAGGGAAAGGTCCTGCTCATCGACGATGACGCGGTCATCCTTAAATCGGCGGGGGAGATGCTCCGGCGGCTGGGATACCGCGTGGTCACCGCCGGGGACCATGAGCAGGGGATCGAGAAGTTCCGGAAAGCGTACAAGGATCAAAAGCCTTTTGCAGTGGTCGTCATGGATCTGACCGTGCCGGGAAGCCTGGGAGGCCCGAAAGCTGTGAAACGGATCCTGCGGATCGACCCGGATGCGCGGGTCATCGTTTCCAGCGGTTACTCGCAGGACCCGGTGATGTCCGGGTTTCGGGAGCACGGTTTTTGCGGGGTCGTGGCGAAGCCCTACAAGATCGAGGATCTGGCCAAAGCCGTTCAAAGTGCTCTGGCGCCGGACGAGAAGTGACGGGACCAGCAATCAGCTGTCGGCGTTCCGTATTCGGCTCCACGCCACCACCACTCCTTACATGCAGGGATACACAGAATTGGAGATTGCGAGCGGAGTGGAATCGGTTTCAGCGGTCAGCCATCGGCGATCAGCGTTTGGCTCCCGCCACACGTCCCCCATGGACAGAAACACAGCGTGGGAGATTGCGAGCGGAGCGCGGCAACCCCCCGGCCCAGTAAGGAGTTTTTTTGGGCCGGGAGATCACTCCATCGTCTCGGACAAAGAGAGGCACCGGTCCGAAAACGGGTCGCGTTCCCTTGAAATGATTGCGGGATCGGTCATACTGGGAACGGGGTCTTCGGATGCAGACCGATGAGAAGGTGAAAGGAGGTCGCGGATCATGTGCCTAGCCGTTCCCGCCCGGATCATCCGGATCGAGGGCGACATGGCTACCGTGGAGGTGGAGGGCGTCCGGCGGGATGCCAGCATCATGTTGCTGGAGGGCCCCCGGGTAGGTGATTACGTGATCGTCCACGCCGGGTTCGCCATCCAGAAGCTGGACGAGCGGGAGGCGCTGATGACGTTGGACCTGCTACGGGAGATCAAAGAGCTTTGAGAGGCAGGCTGTTGACAATTCCTCAGAGCCGTTTCATCGAGTAGGAATTGGACGCATCCGCAGGATGCGCCCGCAGGGCGAAGCGCGTAGTCGCGCTGAGTCAAAAAGCACTATCTGCGGAGCTTGTCCCGGCGAACCCCCGATCGAAGTCGAGGGCAGGCGGTGGGACTTATTAAGAACAACGAAAGTATGTGGACATGATGTGCGATGCAGCATTACCTGACCGTCCATTAAAAACAAGGATTCTATGTTTTTCGTCATTCCGGACTTGATCCTTAGACCCCCCTGATCCGGAATCCAGGGGAGGGGCAAAAGGGACTGTTTGGCATCCCCCACCAGGCTTCCCCTGGATCCCGGCGTTCGCCGGGATGACAACACATTGGACTCTTTCAGTAGCCTGTTGAGCACTGTTTCCTGAATAGTGCAATGTCTGACTACTTATGTAGATCTTAATATTTATCCTTCGCACCTTTTGAACGGCCTGCCTCAATGGATCATTCAAAAAAAATAGGTGTTCATGATGCCGACGGGGGCGATGCGTGAAGCCTCCCTCCCCTGACAGCGAAAGCAGGACCCCGCGGGAATGCCGTGCGCTGCGCCTGGAAATCAGCGGGATCGTCCAGGGTGTGGGATTCCGTCCCTTTGTGTTCACCCTGGCGCACTCCCTGGGGATCCGGGGATACGTGGCCAACACCTCCGGCGGCGTAGAGATCCACCTGGAGGGAGAGGGTGGCAGCCTGAAGGCGTTTGAGCGTGATCTCACCGCCAAGGCCCCGCCGCTGGCCCTGATCACCGGCATCCGCCGGATGCATCCAGAACCCGGAGGGTACACAGACTTCACGATCCGTTCCAGCAGCCGGTCCTCCCGGCCGCGCACCCTGATTTCTCCCGACGTATCGGTGTGCAAAGAGTGCCTGGCCGAGGTGCGCGATCCCGGAGACCGGCGGTTCGGGTACCCGTTCACAAACTGTACCAACTGCGGCCCCCGTTACACCATCGTGTCCGGGATCCCCTACGACCGGCCCCTCACCTCCATGCACCGTTTCCAGATGTGCCGCCCCTGCAGCGAGGAGTATCACGATCCCGACAACCGGAGGTTCCACGCCCAGCCCAACGCCTGTCCCGGCTGCGGTCCCCGGGTTTCCCTGCTGGGCCCGGACCGGCGGGAGATCTCCGCAGCCGACCCCATAGCGGAAGCCGCCTCCCTGCTGCGGGAGGGCCGGGTGGTGGCGGTCAAGGGTCTGGGCGGGTTTCACCTGGCCGCGGACGCGGAGAACGAAGAGGCCGTTACCCGCCTGCGGGAGAGGAAGCGCCGGGAGGAAAAACCCCTGGCCGTCATGTCACCGGACCTGGAGCGGGTCAGGCTGTACGCCGATCCCTCCCCGGAGGAGGAGGCGCTCCTGATGAGCAGCCGCCGTCCCATCGTCCTGGTGCCGAAGCGCGACCCCCGCCCGCTGGCCCGGGCCGTGGCCCCGGGGAGCGTCACCTTCGGCGTCCTGCTCCCCTACACCCCGCTCCACCACCTCCTGCTCGCTCACGGCTTCACCGCGCTTGTCATGACCAGCGCCAACCTCACCGAGGAGCCGATCTGCATCCGGAACGAGGAAGCCCTGTCGCGGTTGGAGGGTATCGCGGACGCTTTCCTGATGCACGACCGGGAGATCCTCCAGCGCTGCGACGATTCCGTGGTCCGGGCGGTGGACGGCCGGACCCGCATGATCCGCAGGAGCCGCGGGTATGTGCCGGCCCCGGTGTTTCTCAGCCGTCCCGTGTCCCCGGTGCTGGCCTGCGGGGCGGCCTTGAAGAACACCTTCTGCCTGGCCGAAGGGAACAACGCCTTCCTCAGCCAGCACGTGGGCGACCTGGAGAACCTGGAGGCGTACACCTTCTTCTGCGAGACCGTGGACCTGCTCCGGAAGATCCTGGAGATCGACCCGGAGATCGCGGCTCACGATCTGCACCCGGATTACCTGAGTACGGGCTATGCCGCGGGCCTGGAGGGGGTGGAGAAGGTCGGAGTCCAGCACCATCACGCCCACGTGGTCAGCTGCATGGCCGAACACGGGCTGGAGGGCCCGGTCATCGGCGTGAGCGCGGACGGCACCGGGCTGGGAACCGATGGCAATATCTGGGGAGGGGAGGTCCTGGTGGCGGAGCTTCACGCCTTCACGCGGTTTGCGTACCTGGAATATGTGCGCATGCCGGGCGGCGACGCAGCGATCCGAAACCCCTGGCGCATGGCGGCAAGCTATCTCCTGCAGGTCCTGGGGGAGGGTTCCCTGGATTTCCTGGCCCGGGTCTGGCCCGACGTGCCTCACGGGGAGTTGGAGATCGTCCGGACCCTGGTCCGCCGGGGTGTGCACAGTCCCCTGACTTCCAGCCTGGGCCGGCTGTTCGACGGTGTGGCCGCCCTGTGCGGGATCCGCTCCAGCGTGGCCTATGAAGGGCAGGCCGCCATGGAGCTGGAAGCCGCGGCCGATGACCGTGAGGCGGGGGGCTATGAAACGGACCTGGACGGATCCGGGTTTCCGGTGGCCGCGCCGGTGGCCGGGATCGTGCGCGGCGTGGTCCGGGACCTGGAGAGCGGGGCGCCGGTGTCCGTGGTGAGCGCGCGCTTTCACAATGCGGTGGTGTCCCTCTTCCAACGGCTCTGTGAATGTGCCCGGACCGAGACGGGGATCAATACGGTGGTCTTGTCCGGGGGCGTCTTTCAGAACGCCCGACTTCTGACCCGCCTGCCCGACGCGCTTCAGCGTCAGGGCTTCCGGGTCTTCATCCACGAAAAGGTTCCTGCCAATGACGGGGGGATCTGCCTGGGCCAGGCCGTTGCCGCATCGGAGATGATGCGCAGGGGGAATGGATAGTGTGAGGTTATGGTCTTGGACCGTTTCGCAGCGTTTCCGCTATACTGACCTGACTCCACGACGGCTGCGTTGTGGATCGGGCAGGAGGGATCGAAGGTGAAGGAACTCGTCGGTTTTCAGGACCCCGTGCTGGTGGAAAGACTCCTGGAGCGGGTCCGCGCACTGGTGGACCGGCCGGTGCGCATCATGGAGGTCTGCGGCACTCACACCATGGAGATCTTCCGGACGGGCCTGCGCTCCCTCCTGCCCGGTGAGATCACACTCCTTTCCGGGCCCGGTTGCCCGGTGTGCGTGACAGCCCAGGGTGAGATCGACGCCTTTGTGGATGCGTCCCTGCGGGACGGGGTGATCCTGGCCACATTCGGGGACCTGATGCGCGTGCCGGGGACCCGGGGAAGCCTTCAGGAGGCCCGGGCCGAGGGCGCGGACGTCCGCGTTGTCTACTCGAGCCTCGATGCGCTGGAACTGGCGCGCAGGAACCCGGGCCGGGAGGTGGTCTTCTGCGGGGTGGGTTTCGAGACCACCGCTCCCACGGTGGCCGGGGCCCTGCTGGCCGCCCGGGCCGGGAACCTGGAAAATTTTACCGTGTTCTGCGCCCACAAACTGGTCCCCCCCGCCCTCAGCGCCCTGCTCGGGTCCGGGGAGGTGCAGGTGGACGGGCTGCTCTGCCCCGGTCACGTTTCCGTGATCATCGGGGAAGAGGCGTACCGTCCCGTGGCGGAGCGGTTCTCGGTCCCCTGCGTGATCACCGGATTCGAACCGGTGGATATTCTGCAGGGGATCCTCCGGGTCCTGGAGCAGGTCCGGACGGGACGGGCCGTTGTGGATAACGCCTACGGCCGGGCGGTTTCCCCGGAGGGGAACCTGAAGGCCCGCGAGCTCATGGGGCGCGTGTTCCGGGTGGGGCGCGCGCGCTGGCGGGGGCTGGGGTCCCTGGAGGAAAGCGGGTTTCTCCTGGAAGAGGCGTACGCCGGGTTCGACGCCGGGGTACGCCACGCCGTCGAGATTGCGGATGCCCCCGAACCCGCCGGCTGTGCCTGTGGGTCGGTGCTCACCGGCCGGGTCCTCCCGCCGGACTGCAAGCTCTTCCGTACCTCATGCACGCCGGAACACCCGGTGGGGCCCTGCATGGTTTCCAGCGAGGGGACGTGCGCAGCCTACTACCGGTACCATACGGAGCCTGGCTTATGAAACCGAAAACCATCCTGCTGGATCATGGGGGCGGAGGCAAGGCGTCTCACAGGCTCACGGAGGAGCTGCTGCTGCCGGCGTTCCGAAACCCCGTGCTGGAGCGGCTGGGGGACGGCGCGGTGATCGACCCCCCTCCGGGCAGGCTGGCCTTTTCCACGGACACCTTCGTGGTGGACCCGATCTTCTTTCCGGGGGGCGACATCGGGGACCTGGCCGTGAACGGCACGGTGAACGATCTGGCCATGTGCGGTGCGCGGCCCCTGGGGTTGAGCGTGGCGCTGGTCCTGGAGGAAGGGTTTCCGGTTGCGGACCTGGAAAAGGTCCTCGATTCCATGAAGCGGGCCGCCGGCACGGCCGGGGTTCCTGTGCTCACGGGAGACACCAAAGTGGTGCCCCGGGGCGCGGCGGACAAGATCTTTATCAACACCTCCGGGATCGGTACGGTCCCGGAGGAGGTGCAACTGGGCCCCGAGCGTGTTCGGCTCGGGGACCGGGTGATCCTGTCCGGCACCATGGGGGACCACGGGATGGCGGTCCTGAGCGTGCGGGAGGGGATCGCCTTTTCCTCGGAGATCCGGAGTGACACCGCTGCCCTGAACGGGCTGGTGGAGCGGATCCTGGAGCATGGAGCCGGGGTCCGCATGCTGCGGGACCCCACGCGCGGGGGTGTAGGCACCGTGCTCAACGAGGTGGCCCTACAGGCCGGGGTGGGTATCCTGGTCCGGGAGGCGGACCTCCCGGTGGTTCCCGCGGTACGCGGGGCCTGCGACCTGCTGGGGACCGACCCCCTCTACGTGGCCAACGAGGGGAAGCTTGTTGCGTTCGTGGCGCCCGAAGACGCGGACCGGGTCCTCGAGGCCCTGCGACTGCAGGAGCACGGCCGGGATGCGGCCCTGGTGGGTGAAGTGCTGGCCGAGCACAAAGGCCGGGTGTTCATGCAGACCCGGATCGGCGGGACCCGCATCGTGGATATGCTCACAGGGGTCCAGCTTCCCCGGATCTGCTGACGGGCTGTTGGGCACGGGTCAGTGCACATGCCGGTCCGGCTGTTCGATCTCAACGAACACGGACTGGCGCGACATGTCCTGAATGCTCACTTCCTGGGAAACGGTACGGTCCCTGAAAGCCACGCAGATGGTGTATTCCCCCCTGGGCAACCGGATCAGGGCGCCGTCCACCCCCCCCCGGGTTCCGTCCTTGGTGTACACCGAGTGATGGCGGTCTTCGTTCACCCACACCTCGGCGCCATAGCACGCCGTACCCTGGAACATGGCCTGAACATGAATGGTGGCCTCCCGGGGAGTGAGGTCGAACTTGACGTGTTCCCTTCGTCTCCGGCGTACACGGACCGCCTTTTCCAGGGAGTAGGAGCCGATGGGAACGCCCGCGTCCACAAGGACGCCGTAAAAATACACGTAAAAGGAGCGCGGGGGCAGCTTCTCGAACACCGTGTGCCGTCCCACCAGGTTCGCCGAGTACCTGGACTTCTCCCGTCCCTTGGCGGCGACGGTTTCCAGGTAGGAGAGTTCGTCTCCCTTCTTCAGGGGAGGGCCCAGCTTGCGCCGGGAGATGAGCACGCTGAAGAACGCCCGCTCTACGCCGGAATCGTGCTCTTCCTCCACCACCAGCGTGCCGGTTCCCCGGATCCAGAGAACCAGGAACACCAGGATTGCCAGGGTGAACGGTGCGGTGAGCACCGCCAGGAACGGCCGGTTGATCTCCTCCATCGCGGACAGGCTGATGGGGTCCACCCACGCCGCGTTTTTCCACTCCCCGCCCGAGGCGGTGTCGTAGACGCGGGCCTCGATTTTCGGTTCTTCCCCTGGTTGCATGGTGAGCACCAGACCGAGGGTCGCCCCCTGACGGATCAGATCCGCCAGCACCACTTCCCGGGATTCATCCGGGGCCGTCACGGGCATCACCCGGGACGATACGAGGTCCGGGTACCCCATCTTCGCGGAAAGCACCCAGGCAGCATCCCGGGCCAGCCGCTGCGGGCTCAGCCGAAACAGTTGGAAAAACGGTTGATGTTCCAGCCCCTTGACCTCCACCGCTACCCAGATCGCCCGTCGCATCTCCCGCGGCCGTTCCGCCAGCACCTCAAAGCTCTTCAGGAGATCGAACAGGGCCTCGGACAGCTCCTCGGCGTGCGGGACCAGGGGCGCCTGCAGGGCCGTTCCCTGGAATGAAGCGGATCCCTCCGGGCTGAAATAAGGCACCTCCAGACCACCGGGGTCCAGCCGGGCCGCGGTCCTCATCTCCAGGGTGGCCCCTCCCGCCCAGCCGGAGGCTCCCAGGATCCGGGCTTTCACCCGGTGCGCGGCCGCGTTGTCCGGCTGCAGGTCTATGACCCGATCGATGGTGTGTTTCGCTTCCGGGATGTTGCCTGTTTCCAGGTGAAGCACCGACTGCTGGATCAGGGCCTGCACGTGCGGGTCCCCGGCGGCGGTGTCGATCCTGTCCATGGCTGCCAGGGACCTGTGAGGCTGTCCCATGGCCTGGTACTCCAGGGCCATCCGCATCAGGGTTTCCGTGTCCGCCATCTCGCCCGGGGCCGGTTCCAGATGCTGCACGGCTTCTTCATGCCTCCCCGCAGCTGCCAAAAGGCGTCCCATCTCGCCATGAGCCGGCCCGTGGTCCGGATTTGTGGCGAGGTAGGCTGCCAGGGCCAGATTCGCCTCTTCCTCGCGGCCTTCACGGGGAAGCAGCATGCCCTGTGCGTAAAGCCTGTCCGGGCCTTCCAGGGCAGAACCGTCCAGTTCCTTCATCAGCTGCGCCTGGACCGCCCGGGCCTGATCCATGGTGAGGAAGGCCGGTTCCAGCTCCTGGAGGTTCTCCTGCCGTGACGGGTCCTGCGCCATGGCACTGAGAAGGGCCTCGTTGGCCGAGTTCAGCCTGCCCTGGTAAGCCAGAGCGTTTCCCGCCGCCGTAGACAGTACGGCCGCCGCCTTGCCCTGTCCGCCGGCCTGCATGGCCTCCGCCAGGGCCAGGGCCGCCTCCGGGTTTTCCGGTGCCGGGCCGGTAACCTGCTCCAGGCCTGCCGCGGCCTCGCCGGGGCTGCCCGCCGCGCTTCTTGCCCGGGCCAGGGCGATCTGCAATTCCAGGTTTTCCGTGGTGCTCTTAGCTCCGGATTTCAGGACTTGCACCGCCTTCTCCGGCCGGCCCGACTCCCGAAGTGCGGTGGCGTACAGAAGCAGAACGTTCGGGTCCCCGCCGGCCCGCCGCGCCAGGGGCGACAGGAGCCTGGCGGCTTCCCGGCTCCGGCCCGTTTCCAGCAGAAGGCGGGCTTTGTCCGGTTTTGTTTTCGCTTTCCTCGCCAGGTTCTCGGCCAGCTTTCCGCTCTGCTCCAGGTATCGGGTCATGGCTGGGTTCTGCCTGTGCGCCAGGCCCAGTTCATCCACGGCCCGGTCCCATCGTCCCGCTGCCCAGGCCCGGACGGCCCCACCGTACGACTCCAGGGAGGGACGCAGGGCCTCCGGTGGTTCCGTGTAGGCTTCGAGGCCGGCCTGGCGGGTCACTTCCCGGGCGGTCGCTCGCACCAGGGAGGGCCATGCCTGCCAGTCGGGGGCGTTCAAGGCCGCGTGACCCACAGGCCGTCCCTCCCGGTCCAGGAACCGGAGCACCAGCCGCGTACCGGTGGGAGAAACGAAAAGCCTCCCGGACACCAGCCGGGTCGCACCGGCGGTATCTGCGAAACCGGTGACGTCCTGGCCGGGGATCCGGATCCCCCGGGCCGGATCCAGGCCGGCGGAACGCAGGGCCCGGTCCGTGCGGCCTGCCGGGACCGAAGAAGGCCCCAGGGCAGACCGGCAGACCGCCGAAAGGGCGGTCCCCAGGTCTCCCAGCCTTCCGTCGCCGGAAAAATCGGCCACCAGCACCTTTTCCTGAGCGGCGTGAGAGGAGTCCGGGGAGACCAGAAAAAGGGGGAGAAGGCAAAGCAGGAAGATTTGTTGCTTTTTCATGGCACAGCTCTCCAGGGCAATGGAGTGGATGATCCGATACGGCGGCGCGGAGAGATGCCGGCGCTTGATAGGATCTTTATCGGCATGCGGTCGGGTTTTGTTTATCCCTGCACGGGGCAACCCGTCAAAACAGATTGTCATCTTCTGTAGAATCTCATAGTATCTAGGAATTCAGGGAGGATTCCTCGCTCCCCGATTCACTGTTTCGTGGGGACAGGCCCGGTAGACGGGTGTTTATCCTTCACCGGATAAGGAGAGATGTCTGTATGCGAACCCGGTCATATAAGAAAAAACAGGGTGGTGCGGATGGCTATGGTCTCTTCATCCTTGTGTCCTCTCTCCTGCTGCTGTGCTCTGCCCCGCTTCATCTCTCTTGTTCGCGCACGGGGCAGCCGGCACCGGGACATTCCACGGTTGTCGATCCCCCATCGGAGGGTCTGCCGTCCCGTCCGGAAGCACCAAAGGCCCCTGCGGCCGTTCCGTCGTCCCGTCCGGCTGTGGATGCCGGCCGCCAGGCGACCCTGCAATTCGACGAGCAGCTGAAGGAGCTGGCTCGCGGCATCTCCCGGCAGCTTCCCCCTGAAGAAACGGTCCGCATCGCGGTCTTCCCCATCACCGACATGGAAGGCAGTGAGACCGAATGCGGAAGGCTCCTGTCACGCTACCTGGAGACGGAGCTGGTCCGGCAGGGAAGGGAACTCGGCACCTTCTCCCTGGTGGAACGGGACAACCTCCCGATCATCATGGAGGAGGTCAAGCACAGCCTGTCCGGCATGGCGGACGAGAGCCACTGCATCCAGGCGGGAAAACAGCTGGGAGCCACCTCTTTGCTTCGGGCCGCCATGAACCCGTGGGGGGAGGGGAAGGTCCGGATCATCGGAAAGGTCATGGACGTGGAGAGCACGCAGATCCTCGCCGCGTTTTCCTCGGATGTTTCTCTGCCCGGACACGCTCGCAGCCTGTGCGTTCAACCCCCTGAGCCTTCCTCCGCCAAGCCGGAGCTCATCATCGCGGAAAACCCTGATTCCGAGTACCGGATCCGGGTGTGGACCGACAAGGCGGTGTATCGGCTGGGAGACCCGGTACAGATTTTCGTGCAGGCCAACCGGGACGGATACCTGTACCTGTATGACATCGATTCGCAAGGGAATCAGACCCTGCTGCTGCCTAACATCTACGCCCGCCGACCTCACTTCCTGGCCGGGGGGGACTTGTTCGAGTCGCCGAAGGGGTGGTTTACAGCGGGCCGGCCCACGGGCCGCGGGACCATCAAGGCCGTGATGACCCCCGATCCCCTTCCCATGCAGGATCCGACGTTTTCGGACCTTTCGCACAGCGTTCCCTTCCGGAGCGTGGACCGTGCCAATACCCGCGGGGTCGTTATCGATACCCGAAGGACCCGGGGGGGCTTCGGGACGGGATGGGTCACCATCGAGGAATAACGCGGGGCACTGGAACCGAACAGTGCACCGGACCGTTGCAAACGCCCTTCTGCAGGCCCTCGGCGAGGCAACGGATCCGGGACCGTTCAAGCCGAATGAATAGAGCCGGTCATCGACGCACCGCATCCGGCCGGGTTTTCAGAAGCCGTCAACGATGGATTTCAATCGGGCCAGTCGTCGAAGATACCGTGGTATGTCTCCAGGACCGCCTCCCCGGTGGCGGGTCCGGGGCTCAGGATGGAAAAGTAGATATAGCCCAGGTTTTCGTACTGTTCCCGGGTCATGATGTACCCCAGCCAGTCCATCCCCAGCGTGATCAGGAACGGGTGTCTCCCCCCCATGATCTCCCTTGCCTCCAGGCCCAGGTCCGGGACGAGCTCGCCGGGCACCGTGCCGAAGCGTACCTCCCCGATGGAAAAGGCGGTGGCCGTGGTTTCGCCTACCTCCCCCAGCGGCGGCATCTCCCGGGGGATGATCCCCAGTTCCCCGGCCAGGGCGAAAACCGGGTTCTCCAGCCTGCCGTATACGGTCCGGGAGACGAGAACCATTTCATATGAGGCCAGCGGCTCGGCCCGCCCCAGGAGTTCTTTCACATCATCGGCCAGGACCCTGCCGAACCGGTCCACATCCTCCCAGGTGTTGGCCGTTGCCCCCTCGTAAGAGCCGAGGTCATCCGGGACTCGGGGATGGACGGTGGCACCCAGGGAGCTGTTCAGGTACATGTGGATCCCCCCCAGTTCCTCGTCCATGATCCGGTAGTAGGCGCCCGGATAATCCGATGTAATCAAAGTGTTTTCCGCCCCCATGACCATGGGGTGGCACCCCCAGTTCATCAGGGAGCCGATCAGCGCGCCATGCCCGTCGTACACAGCCAGGACCACCATGGTGTCGTCGGTGATGGCGGCCGGGTCCAGGGAGGTCTGGGGGTTGACGTGCAGGCGTGCCTCGGTGCCCGTGGCCGCCCGGGGCGAGGCCGGGACCCTTGCCTCCCACGCCCGCACACCGGCTTCCACCGCCCCCTGGATCATCGTCTCGATGAAGGGGCCGTCCCTGCCCGTGGTCGGCGGTAGAACGAGACCCCAGAGCCCTACCGTATCCGGGGAGCCGTGAGAGTGGCTCGCCGCCACGATGATGCTCTCCTCCGGGATCCCCAGGGCCGAGGCCACCCCGGCCTGTATCCGGACCACGTCGGTGGTCAGGGCTCCGATTACGTCCAGGTGGATGATGACGACCGGCGGGTCTTCCCCGTTCTGAAAGGCTGCCGCCGTGGCGTAAAGGGGATCGTGGATGCCGGTGGACCAGCGGCAGGCCTCCTCGTCAAAAAAGAACAGGTCGTACCCGGCCAGCTTCACGGAGTGGTCCGGTGAGATGTCCACCCGGGCAAACCCGGCCGTGAAGGCGCCGTCCACACCTGCGGGGTCTGTTTCCCCCGGGACGGGATCCTGCCCGTCCGAGCAGGAAACCAGGCAGACCGTCAACAAAAGCAGTGCGGTCGTAATGCAAACCCGGTGGGATCGATTCCTTATCTGGAACATGAGGGTTTTTCCTGTTTTCAGGCCGTGGCCCGGTCCATGTTCTTCCGGAGAGCCTCCTTGGCCTCGGACACGATCCGCTGCACCAGGTCCGACACCGAGGGGATGTCGTTGATACGCCCCACCGACTGGCCCACGGTGAGCATGGCCTCCTCCGCGTTGCCGTCCTGCCACACCTGGCGGGCCCGTTCTCCGGAGATGAGCGGGAAGAGCTCGGAGAAGTCCCCGCCGGTCTCCTCCACCTCCTCGATCTTGCGCATGATATTGTTCCGGAGGGCGCGCACCTGGAGCCCGTAGTCGCCCAGCAGGGTCTTGAGCCCCAGGATCGTGTCGTTCTCTTTCTTCTCCAGCAGCATCTTGTGGATGTTCGGGTGCACGTTGCACTCCTTGGTGCACAGAAACCGGGTGCCCATCATCATCCCGTCCGCCCCCAGCACCAGGGCTGCGGCCAGGCTCTTGCCGTCCACCATGCCCCCCGCGGCCAGCACCGGAAGGTCCACCGCCTCCACCACGCTGGGGATCAGGAGCATGACCGACACGTTGTCCTTGTGTGGAAACCCGCCCTCCTCGAACCCGGCGATGGTGAGGGCGTCGTACCCCACTTTCTGTGCGTGCACCGCATGCTTCACCGTGCCCACCTTGTGGAGCACCTTCACCCCAGCCTCTTTTGCCATGGGGATGTACTGGGGGCCAAGGAACTTGTCCACCGGGGCGCCTGCGATCTCCAGGGCCGTGACCTTCATTTCGCAGCAGACCCGGAAGAACTCCTGGAGCAGTTCCACCGGAAGACGGATGGAGGGCATGGTGGTGATGTTCACGATGAACGGTTTATCGGTCAGCGAGCGGGTCTCGTCGATGGCCGCGCGCAGTTCATCCCCGCTGTTGTAGTTGCCCGAGGTAAGGTTGCCCATGGCCCCGGCGTTGCTGATCGCCGCGGCAAGCGGAGGTGTGGCCAGCCAGAGCATTCCGCCGCACTGGATCGGGTATTCGATGCCGAACAGGTCCATGATTCGCGTCTTCATGTGTCAGCCTTTCTCTTTGCGGTTGGTTGTTCCACCCGGTCCACCCCGGCTGTATTCCGGGATGCAGGAAGTCTTTCAATATTCTGACACCGGACAGAACCCCTGTCCACCCGGACCCGTGTCCCGGATTACGTTCACCGGATGAAAATCGACGTGGCAAAAGACCGTGGGCAGGGTGTCGTGCTGCATGAATGAATCTTTTTCCTCTTACCGTTTCGCCAGCTCGCGGTCCAGGGAGTCAGCGAACTTTTTTCGATCCGCGGGACTGATCTGGGCAGGCCCCCCCTGCACCAGGCCGGCACCGCGCATTTCCTCCATGAAGTCCCGCATGGAGAGCCGCTCCCGCACCACGTTCTCCTCGTACACCGTTCCACGGGGATCGATGGCCAGGGCATCCTTCTCTGCCAGTTGTGCCGCCAGCGGGATGTCCGCCGTGATCACGATGTCCCCGGGGGACACCCGGTCGGCGATGTATCCGTCCGCCTCGTTGGCGCCCTGTGCCACCCGGACGAAGGTGATCCGGGGCGACCGGGGAACGGAAACCGGACGGTTCGCCACCAGGCATACCGGGATCTCACGCCGTTCGGATGCCCGGTACACGATCTCCTTGATGATCCGGGGACAGGCGTCCGCGTCTATCCAGATTCTCAGAACATCCTCCTCCTCCGGTGAACGGTACGATGATTTGACAACCCTCAATGCCTTCATGAGAATAAAGGAACGTGTATCGCAAATCAAAAACAACAGGAGGAAGAGATGCCTATATACGAGTACATCTGTATGGATTGCGGAAAGCAGAGCGAAATCCTGGTCGGCGCCAGCTCGGCGGAACCCCGGTGCCGGTCCTGCGACAGCACCAGCCTGAAGAAGCTTCTCTCGGCCCACTCCACCATGTCGAGCTCCGGAGAAAGGATGCCCGGACCCGGAGACACCGCCTGCTGCGGGTCCGCCCCGGGTCAGGCCGCCGGCTGTGCCGGCCCCGGCAGCTGTTGCGGAAAAATACCCATGTAGAGGGTTCGGCTTAGGGACGTAATCGGCAATCATGGCTTTCGATGCTCCAGGGCATAGAGGGGTTACGGGTGAGGTGCCGAATATGAAAAGATGTACCCAGCGAGCCGTTTTGATTGTGATGACCGTGCTGTTCTGGGTCGTCCCGCAGAACCCTTCCGCTTTTGCCTGGCCCTGCCAGGAGGACATCCTGAAGTTCTGCAAAGAGGTCACACCCGGGAGCGGACGGCTGGACCGGTGCCTCCGGGAGCACCAGGATGAGGTCTCCCGGGAGTGCCGGGAGAAGCGTCTGGGGATCCGGGAGAAGGTCCGCGGAACGTTGGACGCCTGCCTTCCGGACGTGAAGAAGTTCTGCGAGGGGGTCCCGGCGGGGCAGGCCCGCATCGTGCGGTGTTTGAAGGAACACGAGGCGGAGTTGTCTTCCCCATGCCGTACACGGGCTCAAGAGCTCAAAGATCTCGTGGGCAAGGGCCACCCGTGCTACGAAGACCAGGAGACGTTCTGCGGCGACGTGGTGCCGGGAGCGGGCCGGATCCTGAACTGCATGGCGGATCACCGCCCGGACCTCTCCAACGCGTGCAACGCCTACATCGAGGAAACACTCATCCAGATCAAAGAAAAGGTCGTGGAGGTCGGCCAGGATTTCATGGATGCCTGCAAGGTCGACCTGCAGAAATACTGCCGGGGGATCCCCCCGGGCAAGGGCCGCCTCGTGAACTGCCTCCGGGAACACGAAAACGAGATCTCGGGGGCTTGCCGGGCCAAGGTGAAACCGTAGGCACTTCTCCCTTTTACCATAGTTGACGGCCCGGACCCCTTCTCCCGAACGCCTTCTCTGGACGCAGGATGGCCGGACTCACGATCGACTACTCCCGTGAAGGAGACCGCCTCAAGGTCAGCGCCTTCGAGGGCCGTACCTTCGAGCACTACGACTACGTACAATTTCACCGGGACGACACGCGACGGGCCTGCCGGCAGATCGTACGGCAGCTTGGGCGAAGCGCCTCTTCGGGACCGGCGGCCCCGCTGACGGCAGACCCCCTGAGACGGCTGGGCCAGGACCTGTACGACCAGCTCATCCCCCTGTGGATCAGGGAACGCCTGCAGGCCGGGGCGTTCGCGGACCTGACCTTCAACCTGGAGGACCGTCTCGTCCTGATCCCGTGGGAACTCCTCCACGACGGGGAACAGTTCCTCTGCAGAAAGTACAATCTCGGAAGGACCGTCAAGTCCCGGCAACGGGTGAGCCGGTTTCCATCACGGAAGATCGGGCATCCCCCGGACATGCTGATCCTGTGCGACCCGGAAGGAAACCTGCCCGAAGCCTACCGGGAGGGGGTCGCCCTTCGGAACGCCCTGGATGAACAGCCGGAACGGGTCCGGGTTGCCTGGAAGGGGAACCATGTCACCGGGGAGTACGTCCGCCGAAACGTACGCGACTTCGACATTCTTCACTATGCCGGGCACGCCCGCTACCACGGAACGGATCCTTCCCGGAGCGGCTGGTCGGTCCGTGGGGGATCCGTTTCCGCGGGTCTGTTCGCCCGGATGACGGGACAGCCCCTGCCGTCCCTGGTGTTCTCCAACGCCTGCCGCTCCGGTGATCCCCCGGACCGGGACACCGGGGAACCTCACGAAGCAGAGATCTTCGGTCTGGCCAACGCCTTTCTGCTGGCAGGGGTGAGGCATTACATCGGAACGTTCTGGGACGTTCTTGACGAGGAGGCGGCACACCTGGCGGCGGCGTTCTACCGGTCCTTGATCCAGGGCAGGAGCGTGGGAGAGAGCCTCCGGAGGGCCAGGGCGGGGACCGTGGAACGTTTCGGCGAGGAAAACGGAATCTGGGCGAGCTATCTGCTGTACGGTGACCCGGGGGTGGTCTATTTTCCGGAAAAGGAGGCGCCGGGAACAGGGGGTCTCCCCGGATCTTCCCCCGCACCGGAGCCTGTCCGGGATCCGGCCCCCTTCATCGTGGGGCCGCCCGTCTCGAACCCGGCCGGCTTTTTCGGCCGGGAACGGGTACTGAACCGGTTGTTCGGTCTCTGGAAACACACCCCCATGCAAAACGCGGCCATCGTGGGCCCCCGGCGCAGCGGCAAGACCTCGCTCCTGCTCTACCTGAAGAATGTTTCCCGGGCCAGGCCCGAGGCCCTTCGCCCGGGACAGCAGGGTCACCGGCTGCCCGACCCGGAACGGCTCCACTGGGTCTACGTGGACTTCCAGGACCCGAGGATGGGCGGCAGAAACTCGCTGCTGGGAAGCCTTGTGTCCGGCATGAACCTCAACCTGGACCCTCTTTCAGGCGGCCTCGGTGATCGACTCCGCAGGGTTCGGGCCGGGGAGGAACCCTGTACCCTTGACCTGTTCATGGAACTGGTTTCCGCCGGGCTCGAGACCCCCACGGTCATCCTCCTGGATGAGATGGACCTGGTGATGAAACGGTACCCGGAGCTGGATAACGGCTTCTGGGAGGCCCTGAGATCCCTGGCGACCAACCAGGTGCGCGGCAACCTCGGCTTCGCGCTTTCCTCCGCGGGCGCT
Source organism: uncultured Thermodesulfobacteriota bacterium (assembly GCA_964439795.1). GTDB lineage: Bacteria > Desulfobacterota > DSWW01 > DSWW01 > DSWW01 > CAYTRL01. The sequence continues at coordinate 9,700 of CAYTRL010000005.1, read as the reverse complement.
CCGGAGGAGTTGGCCCATCACAGCGGCCTGAGCTCCCCCTTCTTCAATATATTCGGCTACACCACCGAACTGGAGCCCCTGACCGAACCGGAGTCACGGGAGCTGATCGGATCGTCCCCGGTTCCTTTCGACACGGGGGACGTGGAGTGGATCCTGGCGCAGAGCCGCGGGTGGCCCATTCTCCTCCAGGTCCTGTGCCGGGAGCGTCTTGCCGCCCTGGAGGCAAACGAGACGGGGGAGCAGTGGCGGGAGGATGCGCTCGTTCAGATGAGGGCTTTCGGACACCTGCTGGAATATGCCTAGCAGCTTTCCCCCCCTTAGGACAGGGAGGTTCACTTGTCGCAGCCGCACCCCCGGGAAGCCCCCGGAGCGCAGTTCACCCATGCCCCCATGCTGAGCAGGAACTGGGTCGCGGGGTCCCTGCAGCTGCTCTTCTGGGCCTTCTTCCGCCCGTCGGCCTGGCAGCGCCACATCGCGGCCCTGGACAACCGCCTGAGCCCGGACTTCACCTTCCTGGAATGGAACAGGGAGCAGTGGAGAAACCCCGGGCTCCGACGGCTGGCCGCGATGACCCTTGTGGGCTGGCCGCTGGTGGCCTGCCTCGTCACGGCCCCGCTGGTGTTTCTATCCGGTGAACCACCGAGTCACATCCTGTTCGGAACGTTGTATGGCTTAGGGATGGTTCTGTTTGCAGCTCTCCTCCTGGGTTGTGGGGTTTCCCTGCTCTCCGGGGCCATCGCCGTCCCTGTAGGGATCATGCTCGGTGTGGGGGCTGGGTACGCGGTGATCGAGGATTTGCAGGTGAAGATCTCCGAAGGAGTCATCTCGTTAACCGCCGGCCCGGACGATGCGTTCAGCCTGAGTATGATGACGGCAAATGTTTTTTTCGTTGGAGCGGCCTGCGGCCTTGCCGCCCGCCTGGGTACGGCGGGCCCGGAGCAGAGAAGGCTTGTCCGACTGTTCCGGACCCTGGGTAGTGTCCTGGGGGGCATAGTGCTCAGTGTCTTTTTTGGACTTCTGGTCGGGAGGTTTCAGCAAGCTTTCGTACCTGAACTCAACTACGAAACCATTCTGGACCTGCGCAGTCTTGTCACTTTTTCCGTTCCCGTTGGCATCGTATGGGTCCTGGGGGCTGCGCTGCGGAACCGCACGTGGCGGCGTGCCCTGCTGTTCGGGGGCTTTATCCTTCTTCTAACCTTCAGCGTGGAATTTCTGTTCGTCCGGTTGATGTTTCGGCTGGGTGCTCAAGGCGATCAGGCGATGCTGGTTGTACGCGCTGCCGGTGTGGGGGTGACCCTGTCTGCCTTCAATGCCATCTGGAACCTGGGAATATTCATCCTGCCCTATGCCATTGCCCGGCGGATCGCCGGCCCCTGGGCTGGTGGGATCTCCGGTGTGCTCTTCTATATCCTCTTCATGTCCCACGATACATATGTCACTCAATTTTATCCCTCTTATCTGGTCATGCTCTGGGGGTGTTGCGGGATGTTCCTGGGGCTCACCTTCTCCCGGTGGCTGCCGGTGGTTTCGTACCCGTTCTTCTCGCTCTGGAACATGCTCCTCACGCGGATCGGGGAGCGGAAACCGGAACGGGCAGCAGGTCTATTGAGGCTGAACTCCGCCTTTTGGGACGATCTCCAGTTCCTGCCGATGGTGGGGCTTCCGGAAACCCTGGTTCAAACGGCACGGCGGCATCCCGCCCTTGGGGAGGCCGCCATCGAACACCTGTCCGCCGGGCGGCAGCGCTGGGCGGCCCGGGCCGCCCGGATCGAGCTGGACGCCGGGAACCTGGAACGCTGCGTCGAGGTGGAGGCAGTTGGACGGGCCCACCTTGCCCTGGCGGCCGGGGAACTGTCCGGGCCCGCCAGCGCCCTGCTCCGGAGCCTGAGCCGCATCAGTCAGGATACGGAGGCGGCCGTGCGGCAAGAGGGCGCTTATCATCAGCGGCTGGCCCTGAGCGTGGTGGAAGACCGCCTGGACGGACTGCTGAGGGAGCTCACCCGGAGCAGCGAGCCCTACGCCGGCAGGTTCCGGCCCGTGGCCGCCGCCTGGCGAAAGGTCCTTGGGGACCATATCCAGGCCCTGGCCGAGGATGTGGAGCGGCGTCAGGAGATCGACTCCCCGTACGTCATCGGGGTTCCCCTCACCGAGCAGCAGGAGATCTTCACGGGACGCACGGATATCAGCACCCGCATCGAACAGCTTCTGCTCGACCGGCGCCGCCCCCCCATCCTGCTCTACGGGCAGCGGCGGATGGGCAAGACCTCCATGCTCAACAACCTGGGGCGCCTGCTGCCCGGGTCGGTGGTTCCCCTGTTCGTGGACCTGCAGGGGCCCGTGTCCCAGGCCTCCGACCCCCAGGGGTTTTTCTATAACGTGGCGAGAAGCATGGCGGAATCCGGCCGCCGGAAGCGTGAACAGCCCCTGCCCCCCCTGGCGCGGGAGGCCCTGGAGAAGGACCCGTTCACCGCGTTCGATGAATGGCTCGACTCCATGGAATCCGCCCTGGGGGACAGTACGACCCTGCTCTGCCTGGACGAGTTTGAGGCGCTGGAGGAGGCGTTCGTCCGGGGACGGCTGGACGAGGCGGGCATCCTGGGCACGCTGCGGCACATCATCCAGCACCGGCCCCGTATCAAGATCCTCCTGGCTGGTTCGCACACCTTGGAGGAGATGGACCGCTGGGCCGGCTACCTGATCAATGTGCAGGTGGTCCGCATCGGACGGCTCAAGGATGCCGAGGCGCTGCAGCTCATCGAACGGCCGGTCCGGGATTTCACACTCGGGTACGAGAGCGATGCCTGCCGCCGCGTGCTGCAGATCACCAGCGGACACCCGTTTCTGACCCAGCTGCTCTGTTCCGAACTCGTGGCGATCAAGAACGAGCAGGATCCCGGAGTCCGCCGGCTGGCGCGCAGGGCCGATGTGGAAGAGGCGGTGCCGGAGGCGTTGGCCCACGGCCGGTTCTTTTTCGCGGACATCGAACGGAACCAGGTGGACGAGGAAGGCATGGCGCTCCTGCGGTTTCTCGCCCGGAACGGGGAAGGGGCCCGGGTGAGCCTGGAAGAGCTGCAACAGCGGTTTCCCGACACCTGGAATCAGGCTCTTGCGCTTCTGGAGCGGCGGGAACTGGTGGTCCGTGAGGACGGCTCCGTGGGGTTTCAGGTGGAGTTGATCCGGCGCTGGTTCGACCGTCCCGTGTCATGACCCCTGCATGCTTCCGGATCAGGGGGGTCAAAGGGTCAGACCCGGAATGACGGAAAACTCAGTATACTTTTTTCAATGGGCTGTCAGGGTTCGCCTCCTTCTGTCCCGATGATAAGCGTGGTCTGCTCTCCCCGGGCGGAACCCCTCTCTCTCATGTCCAGCCGGTACTTTCCCGCTTCAAACCCCTCGAACAGGACCGTTCCGTTCCTGGTGACGAGCGATTCCCGTTCGTGTTCCATGTCCTGCAGGGTCACCCGGTACCCGTCAAGGGATGCGCCGGTCCCGGCGTCCGAGAGTTTCGCCTGAAGATCAAAGAAGTCCGGGCCGGAACCGGAGCGGAAGATATGCAGGGTCAGGGTAAAACCCTTGAACTTCCTGGAAAAGGAGACCCCTTCCTCTGAATCCCTTTCCCCGGTCTTCTCGTCTCGCTGCCGGGACAAACCCCTGAGGGCCGCGGGCATGGGTTCCGGAGCGAGCCATTCCATATCCGCCGCCTTCCTGACGACCCGGAAGCCGTGCCCGACGATCTGCAGCACCAGGTCAAAGATCGATTCGGAGCCCTTCGGGTCGACCTCATCAGGGATGGACTGCCGGGACCGTTCGTCCCGTGCACCCAGTTTCTGCTCCAGGGTTGCCAGGGTCCGGTGCACTACTTGTTCGGGGACGGTCAGGTCCCGCGCCTCCTCTTCCAGCGCCTGCAGGCGATGACATTCCACCACCACGTTCAGGCAGGCGTCGCATTCCGCCAGGTGCATCTCCATCTTCCGGAGAGCTTCCTCCTCACCCAGCAGGCCTTCCAGGTACCTCGTCAGCGTTCTCTCATCCGGGCAGTTCCCGGTTCCCTCCCGCCTGCCCGGGGAGCGCATCCGCCGGAGGACTCCCTGTATATAAGATTTTTCCCGGTCCATGGCACCTTCCTGGCAAGCTGTTGAAAAAGGCCCGAGTCCATCAACGTACTTCTAAAGTACGCTGTATATCTAAACCTTTATGAACAGCCTGCCCAAATGGATATGATCAACAACCCGCTACGGGTTTTCCAGGGCCGTTTTTATTTTTCCTCGCACCCGGTTGCCCAGGGTATAGAGGGCACCGGTGGAAATCTTCAGAATGCGTGCGATCTCCGGTGGAGAAAGATCTTTTTCGTACCGAAGTGCCAGGTACAGCCTTTCACGCGGGGGGAGAGTTTTGATCACCCCCTCCAGGTGCCGGGCGGCCGCCCTGGTCCGGACCTCCTCCTCCGGGCCCATGGAAGGGTCCGGATGGTCCTGCTCCAGGGGCCGGTCTTCATCTCCGCCTCCGGGAACCTCCGCCTGATGCCTCATCCGAACCTGCCTGGATCTCAGGGTGTTCAGGGTGGTGCTCACCGTGACGAGCCGGACCCAGCTGGCCAGGCGGCAACCGTCTCTTCCTTCGTACTGTGAGAGCTTCTTTTCCATCAGGAGCAGAAAAACATCGTTGTGAAGGTCTGCGATCTCTTCCCGTGACAGGCGGGCGGCCCGGGCCTGATCGAGTTTGTTGATAATGAAATAGACAAGCCGGGTGTAAGATCTTACAAAATCTTCCCAGGCGTCCTTTTCCCCCCGGAGACACCGGGTGATCAGCGCCTGTTCCTGCTCCGGGCTCTTGTCCCATTCGTTCATTTCCGTCCCCGTCCCCACTCCAGGTCCCGGGTGAACTCGGTCTCTGTCTCTGGATAAATACAACATAATCAAGCGCTTACAGCCTGTCAACACTTTCCGTAGCAGACCGGACCCGGGAACCATCGAATTTATTTTTCCATTCAACAGGTTTAAAACCTTCGCCTTTCAGGCGAAAAGCTTTAGCGCGTATCTTTTTCTATGATGCGTCCTTTAAGGAAGTCCAATCAGAATGTCATCCCCTCGCAAGAGGGGATCCAGGGGCGGTTTGGGGGGTAGGAACTTCCCTTCACCGCCCAACCCATGGATTCCTGCTTTCGCAGGAATGACAGGACAAGAACGACCCCAGATCCTTTTCCATCGGCTTTAGCCGAAATGACCGGCTTTCAGCCGTAAATCAAATCCACCTGCTTTAGCAGGTGGTTGTTTAATTCCCCATGCATCTGTAAGAACCGCAGCCCCGGCTTGTCTGGTAGGGACAAAGGCCGTTGAAAGGTAAACCAGGAACGGTACACGGAGGGACTGGGCCATGAAAGAAAACACCCGATCGTGTTCAAAGGCAAAGATGATGTGGATGCTGATCCTTTTGCCGGTGGTGAGCGTTCCGGTACCGGCCGGGGCGGAGATCCTGCTGGAGATCCTCCTGAAGCCCCCGCAGATCCAGGAACGGGTGGAGGCCGGTCTGCCGGAGGGGAACCACATAGATCACGGGAGAAGCCCCGGTTCGGTACGGAATATCTCCTCGTGCGGGTCCGTCGATGGCCTCGTCTTACGGGATGCAACCGTTCAACGGGATCCGGTCCGGCTGGCTTTCATGAACGGCCCGGGTCACGGGGGTTCCGTGTTCAGCGGCATTTCAGTCTTCGGCTCTTCAGCGGCGGCGATCAAGCACCGCCGGGCAGAGGAAGAGGATGAGGAACAGGAACGTACGGAAATGGATGAACCGGAAAAAACCCGCGCTTCGAGACCCGCTGCCAATATGCCGGAGGGTGTGGAGCAGGCAGCCAGGGTGCAGCCGAACCTGGAAGCTCGGTAGTAGATTCTTCTCACGGCTTTCGATCTCCACAGGCCATGGATCCGTGATCGTACCGGGTCCATGGCCTTTTTTCTGTCCGGGTGCTGTTTCCAGGAAGGCCGCGGGCGGATATAATGAACCGGTCCTTTTTTAAAGCGAGCCCAAACAGCGGGAGAGGGCGTTGCGGACCAAACACCAGGAGATCTGGAACTTCGCCTACGGCGGGAACATGAACCCCCGGGTGCTGGGCAACCGGAGGGGGATCGAGCCCCTGGAGGCCGCGGCGGGATGTCTGCAGGGGTACCGGCTCGTGTTCAACACCCGGGGGATTCCGTTGCTGGAACCGGCCTTTGCCAACGTGGAGCCCGCCAGGGGGGGAGAGGTGCACGGCGTGCTCTACCGGCTGACGGCCGATCAGATGGGCCGGCTGGACATGTTCGAGGGCGGCGGCATGGCCTACCGGCACCTGGACCTGGAGGTCCGGGCGTACGACGGCCGGACCATCAGGGCCCGGGTCTACTCCGCGATCCGGTTGACTGCGGAGAAGAGCCCTTCCTGTCGGTACCTGAACCTCATCCGGGAGGGCGCCCGGCATCACCGTCTGCACCCGGAGTACCTCCGGATGCTCGAGACACATCCGTGCGGAAGCGCCGTCCAACTCCCCGACGGTTTGTTCATCGGTTTCGAACGCTTGCTCCGGGTGGTGGATCCTGTTATCTCTTGGGGGAAAACTTTCATACGGAGGAGGTAGAACCATGGCCCTGTTCCTGCTGATGCTGCTCAGTGTTCTGTTTTTTGTCACCCATCTGGGGATGTCCCACGACCCTTACCGCTCACGGATGGTCCAGCGACTGGGACCGCAGGTGTTCATGGGCGTCTATTCCCTGGTGTCCCTAGTGACCCTGGGCGGGGCCATCTGGGTCTTTGCCACCCACAAGGGCATGGGCCCGTATCTGTGGACGCTTCCCGGCTGGCTGCTTCCCCTGGTCTACCTGCTCATGCTCGTCTCCTTCCTGCTCCTGGTGCTGTCCGTGGCCACGCCCAGTCCCATCGGTATGCGGCCCGCCTCTCTGGAGCCCCGGGGTGTGCTCCGGGTCACACGGCATCCCATGAACATTGGGTTCGCCTGCTTTGCGTTCGCGCACATACTGGCCAACGGGGCCCTGGGGGACGTGTTCTTCTTCGGGTCCATCTTCCTGGTAGGGTTTGTGGGCGCGTACCACCAGGACGGGCGCAAGGCCCGGGAAAGCGGTGATGCATCGTTCAAGGCCTTCCGGGAGCAGACCAGCGTGTTTCCCTTTGTGGCCATCCTTCGGGGCAAGACCCGGTTCGACGCCGGGGAGTTCAGCCGGCCCCTGCTCATTGCAGCCGTGGTTGCCTACGTGGCCGCCATCCTGCTGCACAAGAAGCTGTTCGGGGTAAGCCCTTTTTAGGGAACCCACCAAGGAGATATTGCATGGCGGACACACAATCCCAGTACATCCTGGCCATCGACCTGGGAACCTCCGGGCCCAAGGTGGCCCTGTTCTCCACCCGGGGAGAGCTGGTGGGACACGCCTTCGAGCCCACCCGGCTTATCCTGTTGCCCGACGGGGGGGCCGAGCAGTGCCCGGACGACTGGTGGGAAGCCATCCGGAAGGCCACCCGGAGGCTGATGATAAAAACGCCGGTCCCGGCGGACCGGATCGTGGCTGTGAGTACCACCGCCCAGTGGTCCGGCACCGTGGCCGTGGACGAGAGCGGCGGCCACTTGATGAACGCCATCATCTGGATGGACTCCCGCGGGGCGCCGCACGTGAAGAAGATCACGGACGGGCTGATTAAGTTCGACGGGTACGGCCTCCGGAAGCTTCCCCGGTGGGTCCGCCTCACCGGGGGCATCCCTTCCCCGTCCGGCAAGGACTCGATCGCCCACATCCTGTACATCAAGAAGGAGCTGCCGGAGGTATACAGGAAGACCCACAAATTTCTGGAACCCAAGGACTACATCAACCTGCGGCTCACCGGGAAGTTCGCCTCTTCCTTTGACTCTATCGCCCTGCACTGGGTCACGGACAACCGTGATCTCTCTTCGGTTCGTTACGACGAAACGCTGCTCCGGTACTCCACCCTGGACCCGGCAAAGCTTCCCGGGCTGAAGCGCGCCGTGGACATCCTGGGGCCCCTGCAGCCCCAGGCGGCCAAGGATCTGGGTCTGGGCCCGGATGTGCAGGTGGTTATGGGCACGCCGGACGTCCAGTCCGCGGCCGTGGGGTCCGGTGCCGTGAAGGACTACGAAGGGCACCTGTACATCGGCACCTCCTCCTGGATCACGAGCCACGTCCCGTTCAAGAAAACCGATATCTTCAACAATATGGCCAGCCTTCCCTCGGCCATCCCGGGGCGGTATTTCATCGCCAACGAGCAGGAAACCGCCGGGGGCTGCCTGAACTACCTGCGGGACAATATTCTGTACCCCCGGGACGGACTGTCCGAGGCCGAGAGCCCGCCGGACATCCTCAAGACCCTGGACCGCATCGCGGAAGGGGTTCCCGCGGGGAGCGGGCGGCTCATCTTCATGCCCTGGCTCTACGGGGAACGGACACCGGTGGAGGACCGGTACGTGCGCGGCGGATTCTTCAACCAGTCCCTGAACACCACCCGGGAGCACATGATCCGGGCGGTGTATGAAGGGGTGGCCTTCAACGCAAGGTGGCTGCTTCAGTGCGTGGAACGTTTCACCCGGCGCCCGTTCCCATCCCTGAACATGATCGGGGGGGGCGCCCAGTCGGACGTGTGGTGCCAGATCCACGCCGACGTCCTGGGCCGTACCATCCGGCAGGTCAAGGACCCGATCCTGGCCAACGCCCGGGGCGCCGCGTTCCTGGGGGCGCTGGCCCTGGGGCACCTCCGGGTGGACGAGATTCCGGACCGGACCCAGATCCGGCAGACCTTCGAGCCGGACCCGGCCCGCCGGAAGATCTACGAGCAACTGTTCGCGGAGTTCCGGAACCTTTACAAGAACAACCGCAGGACCTTCACCCGTCTGAACCGGGTCTAGGAAAGCCCTTAGAACCGATCGGGGGGACGTGGCCAATATGCTCCAGATGTTCAGAGAAGCTTATTATTACCTTGATCTGCTTGTCGGATTCTCTTCCCCGCTTGTTTTTTTCCTGTTGTTCAAGACGGGCCGTATCGAAAAGTTTACATGGCATTGTTTCTGGCTCGGCGCCCTGGTTGGATTAACGTGGGAGATTCCGATCTTCGTCTTGAGCGGTGAATCCACCTCCGTACCGATCGTTGTCTGGATCCGGCCGCTGATCGCCCATTACCTGGTGTTCATGGTGTCCCACACCCTGTGGGACGGCATGCTTTTCGTGATCGGCATCTGGCTGGTGCGCGGGATCTGCCGTCCGCCGGTCTTTCAAAGGTTCCGCTGGCAGGAATGCGCCGTGCTGCTGATCTGGGGGCAGGTCTCCGAACTCCTGGTGGAACTCTCCAGCACCTTCAACGACGGGTGGGCTTTTATCGCGTACCCGTGGAACCCCGCCATCTTTCAGTGCAACGGGCACGATATCGCCTGGCTCATGCAGTGGATCTGGGCCGTGGCGTCGATCGTGTATTACCTGTTGCTGATCAGGATCAAGCCGAAATACGACGGGCAGGCCGGGACCCTGGCTGGACGATGAAGGTTCGATCCCGCGACTCCGGTCCCTTCAACTTCCTCCCAGAACGCGCCGAACGGTCTCCGCCAGCTCCCGCATCCTCATCAGGTGTGCCAAGCGGCGGTCGGTGTCCTGCGTGTGTCCGAGGTCGAGCGTCCGCAGCTCCTTCAGGCCTTTCAGGTGCGCGAGACCCGCGT
>CAYTRL010000004.1:0-37620 GCA_964439795.1 uncultured Thermodesulfobacteriota bacterium | reverse complement strand
CCGTCCCCCGAAAATACATGTTTTTGGCTAGAGTGGGTGTGCATATAAACCGTGATTCCTTTCGTTGATACACATACAAGCAGGGAAACCGAGGTACGCATTTCCGGGATGATCCAATAAGAAAAATCCGTCTTTGTTCTTTTTGTCATTGAAGAATCCTCGAGGGGCGGGAGGGGGCCTCCATGACCACTGCAAGGCGAGACGTGGGAGGCGGTGTGACGGAAACCGGAGGAGGGCCCCAAAAGGATAATATCGAAGAGCGGGTCAAGAGGACCTACAAGGTCAAGCGGGATCGAACGATCCAGGCGGAGAACATCTTCCGCGATATGGTGGAACAGGCAAATGAACCGATCCTGGTCGCGCAGGATTTCCGGCTGCGGTATGTGAACCGGAAGGCCTGCGAGGTGATCGGGCGTTCCCGGGAAGAACTGCTGAACCGTCCTTTTTCGGAATTCATTCACCCGGAGGACCGCGCCCTGATCCTGGAGCGGCATCGACGAAGGCTTCAGGGAGGCGATTTCCTGCACATATACCCCTGCCGTATCATCGACCGGAACGGGAACATTCGCTGGTTCGAGATCAATTCCGTTCTGTTTGCCTGGGAGGGCCAGCCCGCCACACTGGTCACGCTGCCCGAGATTACCCGGCGACGGGAAACCGATGCGGCGCTGCAATCCAGCGAGGATCAGTACCTGCAGCTCGTCCAGAGCGCAAACAGCATCATCCTGCGGCGCGATGTGCAGGGAAGGATCACCTTCCTGAACGCTCACGGGCAGGCTTTTTTCGGCTACGGGGAGAATGAGATCACCGGGAAGAGTGTCATCGGAACGCTTCTCCCGGAAAGAGACTGCCAGGGAAACGAACTGGCCGGGATGGAAAAAAACATCCAGGACCACCCGGAGCGGTACCTGACACAAGAGACCGAGAGCCTCAGGCGAAACGGGGAACGCGTGTGGATCGCCTGGACCAACAAGGGGATCCTGAACCACCATGGGCAACTCGTGGAGATTCTGTCCATCGGCAACGACATCACAGAACAGCGTCACCTCGAGGAGCAGCTTCATCATTCCCAGAAGATGGAAGCGTTCGGACAGCTCGCCGCGGGTATTTCACACGATTTCAATAACCTTCTCACCGCCATCACGGGGTATTCCGAGATGATCCTTATGGATCTGTCCGAGGACCATCCCCTGCACCACAAGGCAAAACAGATCAAACTGGCCGGGGAACGGGCAGCCGCCCTTACACAGCAACTGCTCGCCGTGGGACGGAAACAGATGCTTCGTCCCCGGGAACTGGATCTCAACGACGAGGTGTCTCGGATGAACGGCATGCTGCGGCGCCTCATCGGAGAGGACATCGAACTGGTGGATGATCTGGACCCGGAGATCCCCCCGGTCGTGGTGGATCCAAGCAGGATCGCTCAAGTGATCCTGAACCTCGTTGTCAATGCGCGGGACGCCATGCCCGCGGGCGGAAAGCTCATCCTGAAGACCTCCCCCGTGACCCTGGACGATAACGCCGTCCGGCGCATCGGCGAACTGAAACCGGGACGCTATGTGCTGCTGCAGGTCAGCGACAACGGGATCGGGATGGATGAAAAGACCCGAAAGCGGGTGTTCGATCCGTTCTTCACCACCAAGGAGGCCGGACAAGGAACCGGCCTGGGACTCTCCACGGTTTATGGCATCGTGAAGCAGAGCGGGGGAGCCGTTCGGGTGGAGAGCCGGACAGGGGAGGGAACCACGCTGCAGATCTACCTGCCCTGCATGGGCGGTGTCGGGAAAGAACCGGAGAGAACCGTTCTGTCCGTCGCTCCGATGACCGAGGATCAGGAGACGGTGCTTCTGGTGGAGGACGAGTCGATGATCCGGGGGCTGCTGCAGGAGGTGCTTCGGAAGAGTGGATTCACGGTTCTGACCGCCAACAGCGGTGATGAAGCCATCCGGATATGTGACCGATACAGCGGTACGATCCACCTGATGCTCACCGATGTGGTCATGCCCAGGATGAGCGGTTGTGAACTGGTGGGCCGCCTGGCCCCATCGCGGCCGGAGATGAAGATTCTGTACATGTCCGGATACGCCAAGGATGCCACGGTGCATCATGTGACGATGGCGTCCAACGCAGAGATGATCGAGAAACCGTTCTCAGCTTCCTATCTCGTCAGCCGGGTGCAAGCCGTGCTCCGACGGCCCTAGAGGAGGGGCCGCCGCCCACCCGTTGAGCGGATTGACCCTCGGGGTACGGTCTCGTATACTTTCTTCGACTGCAGCCTTGTTCCGAACACACGTGCGCCGCCCCAGATCAAACCGATCCGCCTTCCCTTGATCCATCCGGCGACCCCCCAGCGGAGTCAGCATGATTCCCACGGAAGAGAATGACAAAAAACGATACCGGTTCGGCGTCGTCAGCGACACGCACGGACTCCTGCGGGACGAACTCCGGCAAGCGCTCCAGGGCGTGGATGGGATTATCCACGCCGGGGACGTGGGGTCCCCTGAACTCCTCCGACAGCTGCGATGCCTGGCCCCGGTCACCGCGGTCCGGGGAAACATGGATGCCGAGGCAGCATTCCGTGAACTGTCCTGGACGGAAACGCTGAAGATCGGTGCCGTCTGGGTCTATGTCCTGCATGATCTTCAGGGGCTGGACCTGGATCCGGTTGCGGGAGGATTTCAGGTCGTGATCAGCGGGCATTCCCACCGGCCGGCAAGGGAAGTGCGGCAGGGGGTGATGTTCCTGAATCCGGGAAGTGCCGGACCCAGGCGGTTTACGCTGCCGGTGAGCATGGCGCTGCTCGAGGTGAGCGGTAAGCGGGTCAACGCCCGGATCGTCACTCTGAATCCGTGAGCCGAGCCCCTGCTCCCTTCTTTTCCACCACGTCCACCAGACGGAGCCGTACCTGCTCCAGCGCCTCGATCAGCGTGTCGGTCTGTTCCCGGAGGACGTAGGGGCGGCCCCGGTCGCAGTGATCCGGCATGTCGCTGGAAATCGGCAAGGTGCCGAGAAACGGGACACCGAGTTCCTCGGCGGCACGTTTCCCCCCACCCTCCCGGAACAGGGGGATGGGGTCGCCGCAGTGAGGGCACTGGAGGCCGCTCATATTTTCCAGAATTCCCAGGATCGGCAGGTTCAGTTTCCGTGCGAACTCCACGCTCTTCTTCACATCCAGGATGGAAAGTTCCTGTGGAGTGGTGACGAACAGTGCGCCGTCAGCATCCGGGATCAACTGCACGATGCTCAGGGCTTCGTCCCCTGTCCCCGGGGGAGAGTCCACCAGGAGATAATCCAGGGTCCCCCAGGCCACTTCCACGAGGAACTGGCGGATGGCCATCCTTTTCAGGGGACCGCGCCAGATAACGGGCGCGTCGTCGCGGGGGAGGAACCCGGCCATGCTCACCACCTGCAGCCGCGGGAAGGGACGAAACGGAACGATCTTCCCGGCCTTCACGTCGGTGGACAAGGTCCAGCCGTCCAGACCCAGCATCTTGGGTACGTTGGGCCCGTGGAGATCGATATCCAGCAGACCGATACGGTAGCCCTGTGCAGCCAGGGAAACCGCCAGGTTTACGGCAACGGTACTCTTGCCCACCCCGCCTTTACCGCTCAGGATGAAGATCTTGTGGCGGATGGGGGCGAGGGTTTTTTCCACGAGCCAATCTTCGTGCTCCTCCTGAAGCTTTTCGCTGCAACGGTTGGAACGTTCGCAGGATCCGCACGAAACCTCTTTTTCACATCTTTCGTTTTCCATGACTTCCTCATCGGTTGTTCCGGGGAGCGCTTTCCGGCGGAGTTTATCCGTCGTGCTCGTCCGAAACCCATTGTACACGCGGAGGCTTTCTCACCGCGTGGCAGGTGTAGCGTACGGCGGGGAACCCCAGGGTCATGGCCGCGTGGACCCGGTGCCCGCGCGGAATACGGAGTAATCTGCCCAGAGACGGGTCCACCTGCATGGCGGTGGTCAGGATCCCGATATAGCAGGCACCCAGTCCCAGCGAATGGGCGTACAGGTCGATGTGGGTGGCTGCGATCATGCAGTTTTCACGACCAAACCCTTCCCAGCGGGGGGTATGAAGCAGCAGAAGCACCGGGGCACGATGCAGGATGAGATCCCGTCCCTGTTCCACCTGTTCCCGGTAGTCCAGCCAGTTCTCCGCGTATCCGTCCAGGGAGCGGATGAAATCCAGGGAGGGCAGTGCTCTCCGCACCTTCTGAACGGGAGCCAGGGTGTAAGCGCGGAAGATCCGGTCCCCAAAACGAAAGATGCGGCGGGAGACGTCATCCAGAAGGCGGCGGCGGGTAACCACGGTGTAGCGGACGTTCTGGGCATTGCTGGCCGTGGGGGCGTAGCGGGCCGTGTCCAGGATCTCTTCCAGCATCTCCCGGGAAACAGGATCCTGTTTGTATCGACGCACACTCCTCCGGCTCAGGGCGACTTCCCGGACCACCCGTGGCTGAACGCTTGTGCGCCGTATGCGGGGAGGTTGCCTGCCGGGCAGACCCGAGTGGAGGACGGCTCGGGCGGGACAGACGGCGAGGCAATGGCTGCACCGGTTGCAGTTCTCCGGGAAAAGCACCACCGGTCCGTCGGTCTCCATGCGGAATACACGGCTGATGCAATCGTCCACACAGAACCCGCAGCGGGTGCAACGGTCTCGGTCAATACGGATATGCATGCGCTGAACTCCTGATACGGCGGGGCCTCAAGGCTGCCGACATCCTGTCGTCAACCGTCTCCTCCCCCCTGGCTCCAACGGTTTTCAACAAAGATCCAACTCGAAGAGATGATCTGCGGGTGGTGGCCGCTCCTGTTCTGCGCGGAACCGTCAACCGCCGAACAGGGCCCTCCAGAGAGCGGCGAGCAGGAGGCCGGCGGCGAGCCAGACGCCGGCCGAGCGAGTCCACCAGACCCCCCAGACCACGTACCAGAGAGGCCACAGCGGGAAATTCTCTGCAGGAAGCGAAGGGTCGAAACGGGCCTTCAGGTCAGAGGGGATGACATCCTCTGCTTGTTGAAAGGCCTCGTGCGGCGTCTGAGGCATGGGTTGCCCCAGGGTCTCGAGAAACCGAGTGGCCCTGGGAATGGAAACAAGGGCCATGAGAACCGGCCACGGGAGGGCGCCGGAAGCCGCTAGCCCAACGATAAACAGGTAAAAAGACCAGACCATCCAGCCGGTGACCTGCAAGGCGCGCTTGGGGCCGAGGAGGACGGGAAGGGTGGAAACCCCTTTGGCCTCGTCCTTGTCCGCCTTGTCCATGTGCTTTCCCATCAGGGCCGTGGTGACCGCCAGGCCGTAGGGAATCGAGGCCCACCAAACGTGGCCGGGAACCGAACCGGCCAGCACGTAATAGGTGCCCGCGATCATCAGGGGTCCCCAGATCAGGAAGATAGCCGGCTCGCCCAACCCCCGCTGCTTGAGCTTCAGCGGCGGAGCCACGTAGAAGACGCTGGTCAGAAGGCCCGCCACGGCAAAGAACATCACCGGGAGCCCGCACCGGAGCGTAAGAAACACGGCGATCGCCAGGTCCAGGAGGTTGCAGATCAGGATGGCCGCCAGGAGACCGTTCCGACTTACCAGGCCGTCCATGAGCGGATGGGGGGCGTAGGCAGCGCGTGGGTAGTCTTCCGTGTCGATCCCCTGCTGGGTGTCGAAGAAATCGTTCACCATGTTATTGGCCGCGTGGGCCAGGATCAGTCCCAGGGTCACCAGGAGCCAGAGACCCGGGGCCATATGACCGTCAATGGCTGCAAGCAGGCCCCCGAGGAACGCGGACAGGACGGTCATGGAGAAAACACAGGAGCGTGTGATGATGAGCCACTTGCTCACCGGGTCCAGGGTGCATCCCGGTTCCACGTTGCAGGTTCGGATCACGTCGATCCAGTTTCGAAACATCGGTCCCCTCTCCTTACATACGGGAAACCCCAGAGAGTACAAACGGAAAAGCTGATATTTTGCCACGAATCGGGTTCTGTGGCAATGTGAGAGGAAAGATGTGATCAACGTATTTCCGGGGACAGGGAAGCTTGCCAGCGTTCATCCGGGATACGAAAGGGATACAATGCATACGGGGCGTGAGGTGAGGTCGATCCACGGCGTGACGGTGGTCGATCCCGAGAGCGGGGAGATCCTCGAAGGCCGGGAGATCCGTCTTGCCTGCGGCCGGATCCAGGCCCTGGTGCCTGCCGTCACCAGGACGCCGCCGGTCGGTGGGATGTCGGGACGGGGGCTGTACGCGATCCCGGGGTTGATCGACACGCATGTCCACGCCCTGGGGCCGCTCTGGGAAGAGGTGCCCGGTCCCAGGGACCTGGGATGGGTGTTCCGTCAGCAGAAAAAAAACCTGGCCGCCTTCCTGCGAGGCGGGGTCACGACGTTGCGGGACATGACCTCCGCGCTCCACCTCATCCGATGGGCCGCAGGGAGGGCCCAACGTCATCCTGTTCTTTCTCCCGACATCCTGTACGCGGGTCCCATGTTCACCGTACCCGGAGGCTATCCCTACTTCATCGAAAAGGTCCCCCGGATCATCGACCTGCTGGCCGGGCCCATCCGTGTCGATCTGCCCGAGCACGACGGGGAAGCGCAGGCTCGATCGGCCGTAGACCGTGTGGCTCGAGCCGGCGCGTGCTGCATCAAGGTGGGATATCAATCCGCACGGTACGACGACGCGCGAAGCGGCCTCCCCCGGATGCCGATCCGTCTGCTGCGCACCGTCCTTTCCCAGGCCCATGGGCACGGCCTGCCGGTGGCCGTGCACCATGTGTACCGGCGGGATCTCTCCGAGCTGCTGCAGGCACCGGACCTTCCCATGGATTCCATCGAGCATCTCACCATCGATGAACCTCTCGAGGACTGGCAGGTGAAGCGGCTCGTACAAAAGAAGGTTTCCGTTTCCACCACCTTGATGACCTACGGGATCGTTGATCACCTGGAACGGATCGAAAGGCTGCTCGAGCGGGAGCCGGAACGGTTCGAAAAGATCCCCTTCGATTTTCTGAAACACGCATGCCGCGCCATGCAAAACGGAACGACCGTTTCCAGACACATCGGTGATGACTGCATCCGCACCGGATCCCGGTACATGCGTGTCAACCTGAAAAAGCTTGCAGATGCAGGGGTCCCGATCCTGTTCGGCACCGATTCCGGGGGAGCCATCACCCCTCCGGGATGCCCGCACTGGGAACTGGCGGACATGGTGCGTGCCGGTATCTCTCCCCTGGACGCCCTTCGGTCGGCCACATCCCGGGCGGCCGAACTCCTGGGACTTATCGACCGGGGTCTTTTGCATCCGGGCCGGGTCGCAGATATCGTGCTGCTCCGGGGGAACCCTTTGGAAGACGTGGAGGCTGTGGGCAGGGTGGCTGCGGTGCTTCACCGGGGACGGCTTGTCCCTCCACTGGCGTAAACCGGTTTCCGTGGTTGTGAATATCTCCATACGGAAAAACGAAAGGGTGCCACATGATCGAGATCGAGACAAACTACCCAACCATGCATACGCGCATCGTGGAAACACTCCGGGAATACCTGAAGCACAACCCGGGACTGAAATCCCTGGTGGTGGGGCTGTCGGGAGGGATTGACAGCGGACTGACCTGCGCGCTGGCCCGTGAAGCGCTGGAGGCCGTTCCGTCGGTGCGCCTGGTTGCCCGGTGCCTCCCGATCGAGAGCAATACGGAAGAGGAGGTCCGCAGGGCCGAGGCCATGGGACATGCGTTCAGCGAGGATTACCGGGAACAGGATTTGACCCGGGCCTATACCTGTCTCTACCGGGAGTACGCGTCCGGTTCGGATCGGGCCGGTGATGATTCCGAGGACGAAAAGATCCGCCGGGGGAACCTGAAGGCGCGGGTACGTATGGCTTATCTTTTCGACCTGGCGCACGCTGCCCGGGGGATGGTCCTCTCCACGGACAACTACACAGAGTTGTTGTTGGGGTTCTGGACGCTGCACGGCGACGTGGGAAACTTCGGCATGCTGCAGTACCTCTGGAAGACGGAGGTGTACGGCCTTGCACGCTACCGGGTGGAGGCTTACACCGGGGAAGATCGACACGAGCAGGCAGCGGCGCTCCAACGGTGCGTCGAGGCGGTTCCCACGGACGGACTCGGCATCACCGCCAGCGATTTCGATCAGATCGGGGTGCGCGACTACGAAACGGCCGACCGCATGCTGATCGACTACCTCAACGGTGACCATCGGATGAAGGATCACCCCCTGATCGCCCGGCATCTCCGGTCGGAATTCAAGCGGCGCGATCCACAGAACATCCCGAGGGACAAGATCATCCGATGAACAGACTTCGCGACCCGCGTGTTGAAGTCGATCCCGGGTGCAAGCGGTTCACCATTCCGTATTTGCTTCAGCGTGGTGCGGAAGGGGGCGCGTCGCCGGACAGGATGTCGTCCAGTTCCAGCGCGGAGCTTGCAGCCAGTTCGGTGCCGATCCCGTGACCGCCCGCCTCGGCCCCGCACAGGTACAGGTTGTTCACCGGCGTGACCTGCGACAGCCTCCGATCGTGAATCTGATCCACGGTCTGGGCCACTCCGATGATATTCCCCTCTTCCCCTGCATAGGCTGCCACCAGGTCCGGGGTGTCCAGGCGGTGCCAGAGCACCTTGCCCCGGGCCTGCGGGTAGAGATGATAGAACGATGACAGCAGAACCTCTTCCCAGCGGGACCAGTCCTGTCCGGGAGGACAGGCCGTGCCGAAAAAGATGAGCTGGCGGCCTTCAGGCGCCAGGGAAGGGTCGTAGTTCGTGGGGGAGGTGATCATGCCGCCGAGCCGTTCCGGAACCTCCCCCGTTTCCAGGATCGCCTTCGCCAGATGGAAGGCTTCTTCATACTCGTAAGGCAGGTACATCATCAGCTGATCGTCGGTGATCTTTTCCGACAGGGCCACCTTGAGGGCCAGGGCGTGATAGGCATACTCTAGTCCGGACACCTGTTCCGCGTAGGAGGAAGGGAAATGCCGTGCCGACACCAGCCCGTGGACGGTCTCCTTCACGTCCACGTTGCTCACCACGGATCGCGACCGGACCTGTGTGCCGTCGGCCAACTCCACGCCGATGGCCGATCCTCCCTCCACGAGGATCCTGCGCACCCGCGTATTCAGGGCGACCTTGCCGCCGTTTGAGGTAATCACGTCCGCGTAGGCTCGGGGGATGGAGATGCATCCGCCCCGCGGGTAGGCGGAAGAACGGGCCACGACCACCTCCTTGAAGCAACGGATGAACTCCGCCGTGGACGCCTGCGCGGACCGCACACAGAAATACTGGCCGCAGATCATCTCCATGAAGGCGTGTACCAGGGTGTTTGTGGAAAAACGGTTCACCCATTCCGACAGGGGTACATACCAGAGTTCATCGATGGCCTCCTCCTCCAGGGAGAAGAGGGTCATGAACAGGGAGCCCAGGTTTTCCATCTCCGACGGCGGGACCATCTCCTGCATGGTGCGCCGGGAATAGCGTTTGATCTCGTCCATGTAGCGGAGAACCGGATGGGTGATGGGGAGCCACTGGATGGCGTCCGGGCGGGCCAGACGCCGGCAGACCTCGCCCAGCGAGCCGTGATCCCCCACCCCGAACAGGTGGACGCCCAGGTCGATGATGCAGCCGTCCTTCTCGTAGGAAGTGCACCGGCCGCCGATGGTCGTGTTTTTGTCCACCAGGAAAACGCTTTTTCCACGATGTGCCTGCAGGGCGCCGATGGCCGTACCACCGATGCCGCCGCCCACGACGATCAGGTCAAATACCGGCTGCATGGTCGACTCCTTTCATGGGGGTTCCCGGCGTTCCGCAGATAGAAGAGGGATCGTCCTGAACCGGGAAGACCCCTGTCGATATCCAGGAGGCATCCGGCCTCCGGCGGCGGACCTGCGCGGTCAGAATCGATGGGAAACGCCCAGGTACATGGCGATATCCGGGCTGTTGTCGTAAAAGAAAACGTTTTCCACCAGGGCGGCGGAAAGGACCGTCTCCCGGAGGATCAAGGCCTTCAAACCAAGAGACACCTCGTGGGTGGGCTTGGAAAACTGATAAAAATCCACGGCCGCACCCGTATGCCACTGGTACTGCGACACCAGGGAAATCCGTTCGATGATCGACCATTCCGCAGTCGCCAGGGCCGATACCTGGTTCTGCTCCATGGGAATACCCACCAGTTCATCGCTCCCGAACCGGGTGTACTGCAGGTCCAGGTAGAAATAGAGTCTCCAGAACCGCTTGGCCAGATGAATGGAGACGGCACCGGCCATGCATCCGGAGCCCCAGAGCTGCTCTTCGCTTCCGGTGGGGATCTTCATCTGGAGGGCGGCATAGGTCAGGGGGATCCACCGGCTGCCTTTTAAGAGACGGAACTTGGCCGTGAGGACCATATCCTCCATGCCGACACCCGCATCCTCGGGACCCAGCATGAACAGGGACCCGTCCGGACGCCACAGGATCAGACGGAAGCTGTCCAAGGGAAAGAGGTCCCTGCGCGCCTGCGCATATCCAAAGGTATCGTGGAAGCCCATGATGAACGAGTCCAGGACGCCCCCGCCCCGGGCGCCGAACGGGATCTCCAGCCGGAGTTGCAGCCAGTCCGTGACTCCATAGGTCCCGGTCACGGAAAAGTGAAGGAATTCTCCGTCGATGAGATACTGGTTTTCCTGGTAAGCCCAGCGGTTGTTCCAGGTGACCGAGGTGTTCAAAAGGAACTGGCCCTTGGCGAGCCATTCCGCACTCAAGGGAGTGAAGCTCACACGCATCAACTGGAAGGGGGAGGCGCCCCGGATCTGGAAGGGCCCCAGCCGTGCGTTGTCCGAACCGGACGAGAACAGAGGAGGGGGGGCGGCTTCAGGAGGAGGTTCCGCTTCGGCGCCGCCCTCGGCCGCGGAACGGTACGGCACCAGCGAGATGCAGAGAAAGGCAAGGAGCAGAACGAAGGTCCCCGGGGAAAGCAACCCCCGGGGCCGAGCGGTATCCAAGGATATCATCGATCTTCCATGTTGGCAGATGCGCGCGCAGGGATTCGGATGGAGGAACGGGTTCCTACATTGTAGCCAAATCATCCGAAGAATCAATCGGACAGCGGTTCCTTTGCGGCGGAAACCTGCAAGGTTGCCCGGAGAAGACGGCCGTCCTGGAGGGACCACTATCCGTCGGAAAGCACGGCGTGCTCCAGCTTCTCCTCCAGTCGGGAAAAGGCTTCCTGAAAACGGGACAGGGGGATTGCCACCTCCCGCCGCAGCAGCGCTTTCATCTCCAGGATGAAACGGTGGGCGAGGGAAACGGTTTCGCGGCGTGCCTGCTCGCGCTGTTTTCGGACCACGAAAAGGACCGCCATGAGATAGTACCCGGAAAACCCCATGACCGCCACCTTCACGTTATCCAAAGACAGGACACCGGTGAAGTCCGGCATGTGTGGAACGCCCCATGCTTTCAGGAGCAGAAAGAGAGGGGAGAGAAGCAGAAAGAGAAAGAACAGGACGTACAAGTACACCGGCAGGTTCACCAACCATCGAACGGCAAAAGGAAGCCGCCGACCCGCCGGTTGCGACACAAGGTCTTCCAGGTGCTGGAGGAGGGTATCCGGGACCTGCCGATCCGAAGACAGAAACGGTTCCACCGCCTCGTCGGTTTCCGGGAGGAGGCCGGATAGCACTTCCCGCTGGGAGCGGATCAACCGCTGTTCCAGTCCCTCGTCACCCCAGCGCGTCAGCGCATCCATGTCCGGATGATCATCCAGGGCGAAGGATGTTTCCTCTGGACGCCTCAATCGAAAGGGGTTCAGGGTCCCGATCCATTGGAAGGCGGAATGAAGGGCGGTGAGGCCGGCCAGGGAGACACCGGGACGAGACCAGACCTTTTCCCGGAGCAGGGATGTGATCTGCCGGTTTTCAGCCAACCGGGAGGCCACGGCGTGAAAAAACGGCTCCGGGAAAGCGTCCTCGCAGATGGCATCCACGCGAACAGGATCCGAGGCCGCCTGCAGCAGCGTCCGGATTTCGTCTGCTCGATAGTGTTGCCGTATCTGATCTGCGCCGATCCGGCGGGCATGACGACGGTTGTCGTGCTGGGCGCTCTGCACGTCCCCTTCGGTCAGGGTGCGCAGGAGGCGGTGTTCCAGAGCCTGAAAATCGATGCTGCGTTCCAGGGAATTGATCAGGTAGACCCCTCCGCCCCGGGCGGAGGGGTCCGGAGACCGTTCCCCGGCCGAGTCCCGGGGCATGCGCTTGGACACCGTTTGGGTGAAGTCCTCCCGCGCCTCCTCCAGATACCCTTTCAGTTCGTCGGCTTTTGTGAGCACGAACAGGATGTGGCGCGGAGAAAGGGTGTGCGAGAGGGCCTGAAAGGCACTCCAGTACTGCAGATTCTTGTACTTCTCCGGGCTGGAGAGGAGGACCGCCCCGTCCGTAGCGCCGGAGGAGAGGATCTGTTTCACCTGGCTGACGTGACGCTCGAAACGGCTGTCGAAATCCGGGCTGTCGATCAGGCAGAGGTGTTGATGAAGCGGACTGGTGTGGGGAAGGAACTGCACCTCGATGGACAGTCCCTGCAGCCGTTGCTCCAGTTCCGGGACGGCCGATTCATGGATGTACGCGAAAAAATGCTGGGTGCCCTCCACCGATTCACCGGAAAGGCGGGCCCCCTCGGTACCGAGAAGTGCGTTCAGAAAGGTGGATTTTCCCACATCTTTCCCGCCCAGGAGAAACCAGACCATCAGAGGGTCGGATCGGTGGGCGGAGGACAGGACAGCCGGTTCAGGAGCGGCCAGAAGTTTTTGGAATGCGTGGTTGATGTCCAGCAGTGGAGATTCGTAGCGGTTCATTATGCCTCCGGAAGCCCGCGGGTCCATGCGGTCAGCCGGCGGGAAAGTTCGTTCAGTTCCTGTACGGAAAGGAATCCGCCGGACGGGAGCAGGGAATCGGCAGTCTCCTCGAGAATGTTCCGCATATCCGTTTCAAACGTTTCCCGGAGCCGGTTGGAGCGGAGCTTTCGCATCATGTCCGCCGTCAGGATGCCCCCGAAACCGAGGGCGGAGAGCAGGCCGGAAAAGGTCATGCTGCTGAGGGTGCCGAATCCGGGGATGATCAGTTCCAGGAGGAGCAGACTGGAGGAAACTCCGGCCATGAGACCCCAGAGGGGATCCTTGATCTTTCGATCCTCCTGCAAGGATGCCAGGAGGACCTCCACCTCTGCGCGAGCCCGCTGGTTGGTGCGGGACACCAGGGTGGACACGGCGGCGCGGATCGTTTCCTCCGGAAGGTCCGGTGCCGGGAGGTTCCCCCGGGTCGGGGTTTCCCGGGCAAGCGTTTCCTGATGACGAAGCACACGTTGGAGCATCCTGCGTGCCGTCTCCATTACCTGCCGTTGCACCGGAGCCTCGGCGAGCAGGTCCACAACGGCCGGGGCCCGTGCCTGTTCGTTTTTCAGCAGGGAACGGACCCGCTTTATCGAAACGTTCCAGGGGGAAAACACCTCCAGGCGGCGGCGAAAATCGTTGCTGAAAAAAGACTTGCTGAACCGGCAGCCGGCCCGGATCTCCCGGCGCACCGCATCCCGGAGCATCCTGTGTTCCACGATCCTCTGTTCCCCCGAAGCCTGAACCTCGGCACGGAGATCGTCGGCGAGGTTTCGAGCGGCGCCCTGCAGGATCCGGATCACGCGCGGATTGGATTCCGAGACCAGCGGGTTCGTGTCGGAGCTGGGGAAAAACGGCTGTCCGTTCAGGTGGGGAAGCCAGGAAACGGTGGCGTGAGGCCAGAGGCGCCGGATGGTTTCTAAACGGTCGCTGAATTCCTGGTCCGTGGTGACGGCATGCCGGCGGTTCAGGACAACGAACAGCTCGCCGCGGGCCCGCTCCGGGCGCAGCCACTCCAGGGTGCGCACCATCTCTTCGTGTTCGGCCTGCGCAAAGGTCTCTTCGGTGACCAGGAGAATGATCCGGTCAAGCCAGGGAAGGATACGCAGCGCCACCTGCTGCTCTTCCAGGGAGTCCACGGTGCCGATGTCCGGCAGGTCCATGAGGAGAAACGGCATCTGCTCCGCGTCCCAGGCGGGGACCGTGACGGCCCTTTCCGGAGATCCGGATAGACCCGTGGTGCCTTCCGGGACCGTCTCCACCCGTTCCACCACCGGACGGAGGAACGAGGGGTCCGAACAGGAGTCGAGAAACGAGCGGGGCACGGCCAGGATCGGTCCGGTCGTCTGGTGCGGAATGGGCGTCACCCGTGAGACCTCACGGCCCGCCACGCTTCCTAAAAGCGTGGACTTGCCGCTGTCCGCATTGCCCAGGATTCCGATAATCGGGAACGGGTTTCGGGTGCGGAACCGGAACAGGAGGAGGTGACAGAGCGCCTGAAGGGTTTCCGCCCTTCCGTCGACCTGCGGCGAGAAACCGGCCGATCGGATACCGGAGAGGATCATCTCGCCTTCGGAGAGTGCATGGATCCATGGCGCGTCGGAACCCGGTGAGGATTCATCGGGTGTTCTTGGGTTTTCCATCATATATTCACTATATCACGCAGGGCGGGGTCCTTGGAAATCGGGTCGAAAAAACTGTATCTTGCCTGGAGTGGCCACAAATATATCCTAGACGACCCATCGAGTTTCGTTGATGCTCCACCGCACTCCCGAAAAAAAGACGCAACCTTTTCCCGGAGTGTGTCTCTATGATACAAATTTCCTGTGAAACGAAAAACGGGGGGTTCCCACGGGAAAAGGAGAGGAGAATATGTTCCTGCCGAGCCTCAAAGGCATCCAATACGGTATCTTGTTTGCTCTGTTCGCGTTGTTGCTCTTCCCGGGAAAACCCGGAGCCGATCCTCTGAGCCTGGACCAGGCGGTCCAGCGGGCGCTGGATCGATCGCCCGCCGTTCGCGCGCGCATGGAAAAGTTGAAAGGGGCGGAAGCCCGGGAGAACCGTGTGCTTTCCATGCGACTGCCCCGGATAGACTTCGAGGAATCGTACATGCGCACCGATCAACCGGTGGCAAGCTTCGGGAGCCTGTTGAACCAGGGACGGTTCACCTCCTCCCTGCTCGATCCCACCACCGACCCGGACCTGAAGGCGCTCAACCATCCGGATCCGCTGGATAACTTTCGGACCAAGTTTGCTCTTACCCAACCCCTGTTCACCGGAGGTGAACTCCTGTACCGTCACCAGATGTCCAAGGGCGAAACCGAAGCCGTAAGCTATGACCTGGAGGGAGCAAAGGCCAGGACAGGGTTTCAGGCCGTGCAGCGCTACTGGGGGCTCTCGCTTTCAAGAGAAAGTGTGAACGTTGCCCGGGCCGCCGTGGAAACGGCCCGGGAAAACCTGCGACAGATCGAGGCCTTATATAAAGAAGGGACCGTGGTACGTTCGGATCTTCTGCTTGCCAAGGTCCAACTGGCCGACTTCCGGGACCATTTGCTGAAGGCGAACGGGCGGGTGCGCATCGCCGCGAAAGCCCTGGCCCTCCTGGTGGGGGAAGCTTCGTCCGGAACCTGGGAGGTGGACAGCCTCTGCGTGCCCGCCACAGGCGAAATTCCCCGGATGAACCTGCAGGGGCTTCTGGATCGGGCGAAACGGGGACGGCCTGAGTACCTGGCCCTCCGCAAGCGGTGGGCCGCTTCGGACAAAGGGGTAAAGGCCGCCCGCGGGACCTTTCTACCGCACATGGGCCTCAAGGTCAGTTACGAGTGGA
This sequence comes from uncultured Thermodesulfobacteriota bacterium, assembly GCA_964439795.1. GTDB lineage: Bacteria > Desulfobacterota > DSWW01 > DSWW01 > DSWW01 > CAYTRL01. The sequence goes on along the minus strand of CAYTRL010000004.1, from coordinate 21,945 downwards.
ACGCCCCGAATTTCGCCAGCGAATTGAACGGATCCTACCTTCTCGGGGTGGGGTTCAACTGGAACCTTTTCCGCGGCTTCGCCGATCTGGCCGGGCTTCGGGAGGCACAGAGCAACCGGAGATTGCTGTGGCACGAACTCCGGCGCATGGAAGATCGGATCGCCCTGGAGATCGAAGAAGCGGCGGTGGCCGTGCAGACGGGCATGGAGAGCCTGAACGTCACCCGGGAGCGGGTGGACATGTCCGAGGAGAGCCTGCGGATCATCAGCCAGCGCTATGGCGAGGGGCTTACCACCATCGTGGAGTTGGAACAAGCGGAACTGGCGGTGGCCCGTTCCAGGATCGCATGGTTTCAGGCGGTTCATGACCTGCGAATCGCGCAGGCGCAACTCCAACTGACCACAGGGGAACTGCTGATTTCCATGGATGCGGAGACTTGTTCTCCGCCGACGGTTGTTCACTAAGGGAACAGAACAGGGGAACGACGCGTGACCTCCACGGAGGAACTCCGCGCGCGCCTGCCGAAGGAGGAAAAAACGTTATGGAACGGATTCGTCGGTTCTCCAAATGGATCGGAGTGGTTCTGGCGGTGGCGGCTCTGGTGCTTCTTCTCTTGTGGATGCAGGGGATCCTGGGCGGCGGAAAGATCCGGCCCGGGGAGGTGCCCGTCGTTCAAACGGAACGCTCCCCGGCTCAAGGGGAAGGGGAAGCGGACCGCAGGAAGTTCGTGAAGCGGGAAGAGGCCGTGGGTACGGTGAAAACCAAACGGGAGGTGATGATCGCGCCCCGGATCATGGGGACCATCCTGGAACTGCCGTTCCGGGCGGGAGACAAGGTCACCCAGGGGCAGATGCTCGCCAAGCTGGACGACCGGGATGTACGGTCTCGACTGGAACAAGCGCGAAGCGCCGTGACGGCGGCCGAGAGTGAATTCACGCGGGCCCGGACAGACCATGAACGCTTTGAAAGGCTCCGGAAGCAGAACGCGGTTCCTCTGCAGCAGTTCGAGCAGGCCCAGGCCGCTTTCCGGGCCGCGTCCGCACGTCTGACGGGCGCGCGTGAAGCGTTGAAAGAGGCGGAAATCTACCGGGGCTATACGGTCATCCGTTCTCCGGTCAACGGGTACGTCGTGGAGAAGGATATGGAGGTGGGCGACATGACTTCCCCGGGTCGCCCCATCCTCGTGCTGCAGGAAGGGGGCCCTCTCCAGCTGGAAGCCGCCGTGCGGGAGGGGCTGGCGGGAACCATCGATCTGGGGGACAGCCTCCAGGTGAAAGTGGATGCGATCGGGAAGACGTTCACGGGTGTCGTGGAGGAAAAGGTGCCCGTGGCCGATCCCCGCTCCAGGAGCTTTCTCGTGAAGGTGTCCCTGCCGCAAACCCCCGGTCTGCGAAGCGGCATGTTCGGCAGGCTCTATCTCCCCACCGGGTGGGTGACGCCCCTCACCGTTCCGAAGCAGGCGATCCAGCAGATCGGTCAACTGCAGCAGGTGTGGGTGGTCTCCGAAAAGGAGGCCCCCCAGAAAAGGTACGTGCGCACCGGAACGGTCTACGAGGACCGGGTGGAGGTGCTGTCCGGGCTCGATGAGGGGGAACGGGTATTGGTGTTCGCGCCTTGAACGGTTCCGAACGTAGAACGACCCAGATGACTTCCCGAGGAGGGTGACAGGGATGAAGGAGTCCATAGAACCGATCGAAGAAAAACTCAGCTGGACGGCGCGGATCGTCAAGGTGTTCCTGACCTCCCAGCTTTCCGTTCTCTTTATCATCGCGGCCCTTCTCGGCGGCCTGTTTGCACTGATGGTCACCCCGCGGGAGGAAGAGCCGCAGATCGTTGTGCCCGTGGCGGATATTCTCGTGGAGGCTCCGGGCGCCACGGCCGCGGAGGTGGAAAAACTGGTCGCAAAGCCCCTGGAGAACCTTCTCTGGGAAATCGACGGCGTGGAGGACGTATACACATTTTCCCGCCCCGGAAACGCCGTGGCCACCGTTCGGTTTTTTGTCGGGGAGGACCGGGAAAAGTCGTTGATCAAGCTGTACAACAAAATGATGAGCAACCAGGACCGGATCCCGCCCATCGTTACCCGCTGGATCGTAAAGCCGATCGAGATCGATGATGTTCCGATCCTGACCCTGACCTTCTTCCCGGAAAAGGGCGGCACCCTGGATGATTATGACCTTCGGCGGATCGCGGAGGAGATGCTGGCGCGCCTGCAGGAAGTCGTGGACAGTTCACGATCGTTCATCGTAGGGGGAAGACCTCGACAGATCCGTGTCCTGTTGGATCCGGCCAGACTGGCCGCACACAACCTGTGCGCCCTGGAGGTGGCCGGGGCGCTCATCGGTCAGAACGTCAACCTCCCCGCCGGTTCCATACGCCACCAGAACGAGGAGATCGCCGTGGACGTGGGGCCTTTCTTCCAACGACCCGGCGAACTGGAAACGGCCGTTGTGGGAGTGTATCAGGGACGGCCTGTGCGCCTGAACGACGTGGCCGAGATCGTGGACGGCCCCGGGGAGGTCGAGAGCTACACGCGTATCGGTTTCGGGCCGGCTGTGCACACCCATCACAGCGAGACCCTGAACTTGACCCACGCATCGCTGGAACCGGGGGAGGAACGCCCCGCCGTCACCCTGGCCATCGCCAAGCGGAAGGGTGCCAACGCCGTGAGTGTGGCCTCGGAGATCCTTGCGCGGGTACGGTTGCTGGAAAAGGAGATCCTGCCGTCGGGCGTGGAGATCCGCGTAACACGGAACTACGGGGACACGGCGGACGAAAAGGTGAACGAGCTGGTCAAGCACCTGGGGATCGCCGTGGCCACCATCGTGGTGTTGATCGCCTTCGCTCTGGGCTGGCGTGAGGCATTGATCATCGCCCTGGCCGTGCCCATTACCCTGGCCGTGACCCTGCTGGGGGACTACATCGTGGGCTACACGATCAACCGGGTCACCCTGTTCGCACTGATCCTGGCCCTGGGCCTTCTGGTAGACGACCCGATCGTGGACGTGGAGAACATTCACCGGCACTTCCGACTGAAAAAGCGCCCTCCGCTGGACGCCACGATCTTCGCAGTCGACGAGGTGCGGCCCCCCACCATCCTGGCTACCTTCGCGGTGATCGTCTCCTTTCTTCCCATGTTTTTCGTGTCCGGGATGATGGGCCCCTACATGCGGCCCATGCCGTTCAACGTTCCCCTGGCCATGCTCATGAGCCTGGTGGTGGCCTTCACCATCACGCCCTGGGCCTCCTACCACCTGTTGCGGAAGGAATATGACAAGCCGTCGAACGATACGGACGAACACGAGGAGAGTGCCGGCCTGAAACGGTTGTACCGGCGGATCCTCCTGCCCATGTTGAACCGGCGCTCCCTCGCCTGGGGCTTCCTGGGGGCGGTGTTTGTGGCGTTTCTCCTGTCGGTGGGCCTGGTGGTCTTGGGATGGGTGCCCTTGAAGATGCTTCCCTACGACAACAAAAGCGAGTTGCAGCTCGTCATCGACATGCCCGAGGGGACCACCCTGGAGAAAACGGATGCCGTGACGAGATCCCTGGGGAACTACCTGGCTACGGTGGCGGAGGTGACCGACTACGAATCGTATGTGGGCACGGCCGGTCCGTTCGATTTCAACGGGATGGTGCGGCATTACTTCCTTCGGCAGGGAGATCACTTGTCCGACATCCGCATCAACCTGGCCGCGAAGCATGACCGGGAGCAGCAAAGCCACGTGATCGCCCTGAGGATCCGTCCACGGATCGAAGAGATCGCCGAAAAGTACGGCGCCCGGGTCAAGATCGTGGAGATGCCTCCGGGGCCGCCGGTGCTGGCCACCATTGCGGCGGAAGTGTACGGACCGGAAGATGCCACCTATCTCCAGTTGATCCAGGCCTCTGAAAAGGTGCTGCATCTCTTCCAGGACACGGAAGGACTTGTGGATGAGGACGACACCGTGGAGGCCGATCAGAAGAAGATCCGCTTTATGATCGACCGGGAAAAAGCGGCCCTGCACGGTATCACTCCCGAGGCCATCGCCCGGTGCGTGCGCATGGCCCTGGACGGCATGCCCGCAGGCATGGTGCACCTGGAGGGAGAACGGAACCCGCTTTCGGTGATCATCCGACTGCCCGAATCGAAACGCTACCACCCGGACGACATCCTGAACCTGTACATGAAGGCCGCCGACGGCCGGATGGTATCCCTGGCGGAACTGGGGAGACTGGAGGAGACCTTTCGAGAAAGGACGATCTATCACAAGAACCTGCGCCCCGTGGTGTATGTCACCGCAGAGACCGCCGGGGTCAGTCCGGCGGTGGCCATCCTTTCCATGCAAAAGCGTCTCAAAAACGACCCTCTGCCTTCCGGGTTCAGCGTCAACTGGCGGGGGGAGGGGGAGTGGAAGATCACCCTGGACGTATTCCGGGACCTGGGACTCGCCTTCGGCATCGCCCTGATCCTGATCTACGTGTTGCTGGTTTCCCAGACCGGGTCCCTGGCCATCCCCGGGATCATCATGGTGGCGATCCCCCTTACCGTGATCGGCATCATGCCGGGGTTCTCCCTGCTCAATGTCCTCATGGATCATCCCGTGGGTGAATATCGCACACCGGTTTTTTTCACGGCCACCGGCATGATCGGCATGATCGCGCTTGCAGGGATCGTTGTAAGGAATTCCATCATCCTCATCGATTTTATCCACCTGATCATGAAACAGGGCCACACCACCCTCAAGGAGGCGATTATCGAGGCCGGCGCAGTACGAACACGACCGATCCTCCTCACCGCGGGGGCCGCCATGTTCGGCTCATGGGTCATCACCCTGGACCCGATCTTCTCTGGGCTGGCCTGGTCGTTTATTTTCGGCATCTTTGCCTCCACCATGTTTTCTCTGCTTGTGGTGCCCGTGGTGTATTATCTGGTGTACAGCAGAAAAGAGAGCGCCGCGTGACCGGAACAGGCGGTTTTTCATGGCGTTGTGGGCTCCCAGTGCTTCAAGCTGTTTTCGCTCCACGTGGCGGGTACAGGGGTTACCGAGCAGTCGGCCCGGAAACACGGGCTGGAAGTGGGGGGCCAGACGATCCATGGGAACTCGGCGGTACACTATATGCCCGGCGCAGCCCCGCTCTTTCTCAAGCTCTTATTCGAGAAAAACACAGGGCGGATCATGGGAGCTCATATGGCGGGAAGGGAAGGGGTGGCCCGAAGGATCAACACGCTGGCGGTAGCCGTCCAGGCCGGCCTGAGTGTGGAAACGGTGGCGCGAATGGATTTTGCGTACGCACCGCATTTCTCCCCTCCCTTTGATCCGATTCTGGTGGCTGCCGAACAGGCCATGAAGCGGTTATGAAACAAAGGGGGGTTCAAGCAATCCGTGTCCCGAAGGATCGGGAAAACAGCCTGCGAACAAACCGGGAGAGGAACGATGAGGGTTCACGCGACCGATTTTCTGAATTTTGACGACCTGCTTCATCCGGAAGAACGTATGCTCCGGGACACGGTGCGGGACTTCGTGGATGCCGAGGTGATCCCGGTGATCGCCGATCATTTCGAGCGCGGGGTTTTCCCCAGACACCTGATTTCGGCCATGGGGGAACTGGGGATCCTCGGGTCCACACTGCCCGAACGGTATGGATGTGCCGGGTCCAGCTACGTGATCTACGGTTTGATCAACCAGGAACTGGAGCGGGGGGACAGCGGCATACGAAGCTTCAACTCGGTACAGAGTTCCCTGGTGATGTTCCCCATCCACGAGTACGGGTCCGAAGAGCAGAAACGGACTTGGCTTCCCGAGATGGCCCGCGCCAGAAAAATCGGCTGTTTTGGATTGACCGAACCGGATCACGGATCCAACCCATCCGGGATGCTGACCCGGGCGGTGAAGGACGGGGACAGCTACGTGCTCAACGGGTCCAAGATGTGGATCACCAACGGGTCCGTGGCCGACGTGGCTGTTGTCTGGGCCAAGCTGGACGGGGTAGTGCATGGTTTTCTAGTGGAAAAAGACGCGCCCGGATTTTCCACCCACGATATCAAACACAAGATGTCGTTGCGCGCCTCGGTGACCTCCGAACTGGTTTTTGAAGATTGCCGCATTCCGGCGCGGAACCTCCTTCCCGGATCCAAGGGGATACGGTCCCCTCTGAACTGCCTGGACAAGGCACGATACGGCATCGCCTGGGGAGCCGTAGGCGCTGCCATGGCCTGCTATGAATCTTCGGTGAATTACGCACGGGAGAGGACACAGTTCGACAAGCCGATCGGCGCTTTTCAACTGGTCCAGCGGAAGCTGAGCCTGATGCTCACCGAGATCAATGCCGCCCAGTTGATCAACCTCCGCGTGGGACGGCTCAAGGACGAGGGTTCGGGCCACCATACGCACACATCCATGGCCAAGATGAACGCCACGAGCAAGGCACTGGAGATCGCCCGGATGGCGCGGGACCTGCACGGGGCCAACGGAATCACCCTGGAATACCCCGTGATCCGGCACATGAACAACCTGGAATCGGTGCACACCTACGAGGGCACCTATGACATCCACCTCCTGATCCTCGGTCAGGAGATCACCGGAATGCCGGCATTCCGGTGATCTGCGATCCTGCCTGCGAACGGTCTCCTGCATTGTCGAAATCGGTTCTCGGCCGTTACAAATCTCTTGCCAAACAAGACGAAAAGTATGAGAATGGTGTCAAGCAGGTTACCGTTCTGATGAGAAAACGGCTGTTACCGTTCCGCCGGTTTCCTTGAAACGCTCCTCCTCCCTGCTCCCCGGCCCTTCGCCGCCTCGACCCGCCTGCGGTGCACCACCGACAGCGATCCGAAGAACCTGCAAAGACCTCCGATAGACAACGGCCCCGATTCGGGTTGATCCGTGAAAGGGTGCCCAAGAAAAGGAGGCGGACGTCATGCTTCGTGCCGTTCTGAAGATGCCGGAACATGGGCTCCCCGGTGCTGTGGGAACCTGCCGACACCGGGGAGCCTTTCGTGTTGGATCCTTCCGTGAAATCGAACGATTGAACAAGGAGGATCGCCATGTACATCGAACAGAAAAACCTGCTGACGGGTCTGGATAAGAAGTTCATCAGGAAGCTGATGGGCATGACGGTGAAGAAACGGTACCAGGCCAACGACATCATCTACCGGGACGGGCAGAACGCCGGACGGTTCTATGTCCTGGTAAAGGGATGTGTGAAGCTGTCTTACGGCACCAGCGGACAGGTCGTGTTTACCCTCAACCACGCCGGGGAGGCGTTCGGATGGTCCAGCCTGCTGGGCCGAAACGCCTACGCCGCAAGCGCGCTGGCCACGAAGCCGAGCACCTTGATTTCCATCGACCGGGTGAAGTTCAACATGGTCCTGGACGAGGATCCGGTCAACGGGTTGATCCTGGTTCGGCGGCTGGCCGAACTTCTTGGGGAACGTCTGAAACGGACCTACCAGATGATGGCGGCGCAGAGTCCGTACGAGATTTCGCTCTCCTACGGGAGCGGGCAGACCATGGACATGATTTCCCCGGTTTGAGGGGGAACCGCTAACCGCCTGTTGATAAAGTCCATTTGGAGCAGGCCGTTCAAAAGGTGCCAGATGCAAGGCGCGCGAAAGAATGAGGATGGAGGCGTACTTCGGAAGTACGTTGACTGACGAAGGCTGAGTGGAACGCAGCAGATGGTGCTTTTTCAACGGCCTGCTAGAAGCGGTTCAGCAACCGGCGCCAATAACTGTCATCCCGGTCCTGGTCCAGAACGAACAGCAGGATCCCGATCTGTGTTTTAAGGGACTCCTCCACTTCGCCGCGCAGGGCCAGCAGCGACTCCCGGTCCTGGTAGTCGCCCTGGAAACGCTTGGTGTCGATCGGTTCCCCGAAGGCGAAAAAGAAACGTTCCGGACGGGGGATCAGGGTGGGGCCCAGGCCCCGGACCAGGGGAGGGATCATCTCCCCGTCCCGGAGCATGGGAGAGATCCCGGTGCGATCGAGGAGTCGCCCGAGGGGAGATGCCATGACATCCTTCCCGTCCAGGAGGATGCTGTATACGTTGTCGGCCCCCTTGGATGCAAACGGAATGATCTGGAAACCGTGCTTGATCGCCATGCGTGCAAAGCCGGTGCGGTTTTTCCAGATGAGCTGATGCGCCTCGCTCTTCCGCTTGAACGCCTCCCGGGCACCGCCGGGGAAAACCACGATGTGCTCACCGGCATTCATGAGACGGGAGCAGTTCTCGGGCGTGCCGTCCACGGCACCGATCTGGCTTACAAGGAAGCCCCAGATCGGGATGCGAAAGTGCCAGTGATCCCCCAGGGGATGAAGGACGATCTTTTTCTTCTCGTAGAGTTCCGCCGCCATGAGCGGGTAATCCACCGCGAACAGGGGGTGGTTTCCCACGAAGAGGCTCGGTTTTTCCGGGTCGATGTTGTCCAGTCCGAAGAACCGTGGGCGGAAGTACGCACGCATGGGGGCGGTGAGGCGGAAGAACCGTTTCAGCCAGACCAGTTCCGATTCGTCAGCTGTTTTCATCAAGCGTCCTCTGCGTGCTGTGGGTCCGGGGCCTTCTCCCCCCGCCGGGAGGTTCTTCGCGGGGCGACGCCTTTTTTCTTCGTCTTTCTCGCCTTGAGCGCACGGGCCTTCACGCGGGCGATCTCCTCATCGGTAATGACACCGTTCACACCCGAGATGGCAGCCAGCTGCATGCCGTGCTTCAGACCCATGCGGTACACCTCACGGACCTTTTGCCACTCGGTCTCGCTGCCGAGGGTGAACACCTCGAATCGACCCTCCAGGGCCAGAATGATGGTTTCCGCCAGCCCGGCGGGAACCACGTTGGGCGGCATCCCGATCCCTTTCATCTGAATATCTTCACCGGGCAGAAACACCTCCCCGGACTTGATCACCAGTACGTCCGGGCGGAGGGCCACATCCTCGGGGGTGAGGATCATGGGACGGGTCACGTCCGAGATCACGCAGCCGGGCTTCACGTGCCGGATGTCCAGGATCTTTCTGGCGCCGGAAGCGGCCGCCACGATCACGTCCATGTCCTGCAGGTATTTTTCCGCGCGCGTGCACACCTCCACCCGCACCTCGGGTGATTCCTCCTGGATGGATTCCTGCAGGGCCAGGAGCTTGGCGATGTTCCGGCCCACAAGATAGACCTCTTCAAAGGCCTTGGCCAGGAGCCGGCTGCAGATGGAACCCACCGAACCGGTGGCGCCGACCACCATGGTTTTTGCCCGGAGGATTTTGCCTCGCTGCAGTTGGATCAATCCCATGCGGCGCACGGCCGCGGCGGCTGCCCAAAGCGTGCTGGAGGCGATGTAGCTGTTGCCGGTGGTGATGGGAATGTCCGAGGAGCCGGCGACGGCTACGCCCGCGATGCCCATCTCTTTGGTGAGCGGGCTGATCCCCATCACCTGTGCCCCCAGGCGCTTCGCCAGCTTGGCGGCCTGAAGCAGGCGGTCCACCAGGAACTCCGGGCTCCGTGATCGCATCTCTTCCGGCGTGAGGCCAAGGGAGATCAACCACCCTTCCGCCTCGACCCCCTCCGGAGACTGGATCCCCCGGATCGGGCTGTAGACTTCCGGGGAGGAGCCGAAAACGAGCTTCTCCACCCGGTGGATCACCGCCGGCGGGGCCACTTCCGAGAGCACCTCCATGGACTTGCTCTTGGGGAGGTATTCCTGTGAAAGGGGGTGCAGGACGAAGGCGAACCGGTTGACCCGTTTGGGGGCGTCCGGGAGGTAGATCAGCCGTGGATCCATGCGCTGATCGCTGATCATCTCCAGCAGGTCATCGTTGGTGATCTGGTACTTGGGTTTGTCAAGCGCTACGATGGCCATGGCCTCCAGGATGCTGATCCCCACCACCCGTTCCAGGATCATGGGCGTGGTGTCGATGATGAGGTCCACCCGCCGTTGTTGAAGAAAAGAGATGCGGTCGTCATACGCGGTGGAGGTGATCACCACCTTGCGTTGCAGGTCCTGAACACCGTAATTACGGACGTACCGGTAGAACTCGAAGGTGGGGATCACCACAACGGAGGCACGCTGAATGGCCTGGCGAAGGATGCGGTCGTTCAGGTGCTTCAACGAATCCGTTGTCCGGGAGAGGTTGCGGCCCGGAATCCACTGCAGCAGACCCTGCACTTTGTTCGCGTACCGTTCCAGTTCTTTCATGGAGGAGAGAAAGCGGGGGATCCCGTGTTCCAGAATCGGGTCCGCGAAAAAAAGGTTGTCCGTGAACTCGGACATGACACGGGCAAGGGTGGCGTTGTCCATCCCGGAAAAGAACAGGACCCGGGCGTTGTTGAAGTAGTTGTTTCCGAATTTGAACTGGAGATGACGCAGCGACCACTCGTGACAGACCGTTCGGAGGGTGTCTCCCGAAGTGACCGGTGTGTGCATCTGTTTGGCCAGCTGGTGGAGGTTCTCGGCTTCCTTTTCCATCCGCTCCACGGAACCGATGGTGGAGGGGAACTTGATGCTGCCCAGACCGATGGCATCGGTCTTCTTGTTCCAGCGGAGCAGGAGATCGGCGGCTTTTTCCAGATCTCCATCCGTCCCGAAACGCCGGATGTGGAACGATTTACCGAGGAATTTCGTCTTGAGTTCGTAGTCATCCCGGCTCGCGCCCAGGCTGATGTTGATGACCCGTTTCATCCATGCCTCCCGGCGTTCCGCTGAAACGATCGGCCCCCTGCCCAAGCGGACCGTTCTGTGTTGGACGAATTCTATATCACTATTAAGACATTAAATAAACCAAACGGTTCTTTTACCGTTGACCCCCCTTGGGGTCCCCAGGTTCGTCCATCTTCCTGGAAACCTCCGTGGCCGGTCACGGATCCGTCTCCGGGGAGGGTTCCTCCAGGCAGATGATCCCCCCGCCCAGGAGAATGTCTCCCTGGTACCAGACGGCCGATTGCCCCGGAGCAACCGATTGATCATGGGAGGAAAGGGTCACGTCTGCAGTCTGCCCCTCACGCACGCGGACTTCTGCCTGAACAGGACGGGTCCGGAAGCGGAGTTCCACCTGCGCCTTAAACGTTTCCCCGGGCGACGGCGGATCCACGGACAGCCAGCAGACATTTCGGACGGAAAAGGAGCGGCGGCAGAGATCTTCCCTGGGACCGACCACGAGGCGGTTGAACCGGGGGTCCTTGCTGATCACGTAGATCGGGCTCCCCCAGGGAATGCCCAGCCCTCTGCGCTGACCGCCCGTGTAGAAGGGAAGGCCCCGATGGGTGCCCAGCACGCTGCCTTGACGATCCACCACCGGGCCCGGAACCGGACGGGTGTTCCGGGCAAGGCATGCGGTCAACGCCCCCCGGGGAAGAAAGCAGATGTCCTGGCTCTCGGGGAGTTCCCAGGCCTTCAGCCCCTGTTTCCGTGCGATGCGCCGCACTTCCTCTTTTTCCATATTGCCCAGGGGAAAGAGGGTCCGAGACAAAGAATCCTGGTCCAGGCGATAGAGGGCATAGGACTGATCCTTGCCGGGGTCCCGTCCACGAAGCAGACGGACCCGTCCGCGAAACGTCTCCGTGCGGGCGTAGTGGCCAGTGGCCACGAAACCGCTCCGGGTTTCCCGGGCGGCTTCCAGCAAAGCGTGCCATTTGATCCGGGGGTTGCACCAGATACAGGGGTTGGGGGTCATGCCGGCACCGTACTCTCCAAAGAAGGGGGTCAGCACCTGATCTCGGAATGAAGGCCCCCGATCGATGATCCGGTGTGGAATGCCCAACGATTTACACGCTTCCGCCGCGCCGGCGAGCAGCGCCTCCGGGGAACAAAAGCCCTCGGATTCCAGAGAAGGGTCCCCGGGTGAAAAAAGCCTGAGGGTGGCTCCGATCACCTCCCATCCCCTTTCTTTCAAGAGCCAGGCGGCCACCGTAGAATCCACCCCCCCGCTGACGGCGACCACAACACGGCCGCAAACCGCCGGATCCGTCCCGGAAGGGTCCGTCTGTGGGGGGGAGATGTGTCGGGGGGTGAATGGCACCGCGGGTTTCCTTTAAGTGTCTTTTTTTTAAGGGGTTTTATGCAACCAGCCCCCTGGGCGAAGGCCCGTGGAAATCTTGCATGCCATTGTAGCTTTTGATACTATTTCACTCAATCAAAAAAGGGTGTCGAAAAAAATCCTTCGCCTTGACTTGCATCCAGAAGATGCGAATGACAGGAGGGAACGCGGAAGATGAGTCCCCGTGAAACACTGGTTTTGCTCACCAACGACGATGGAATCTCCTCGGATGGACTCACCGCGATGGAGGATACACTGCCGGACTCCTGGGACGTTTACGTCGTGGCACCGGACCGTCCCCGAAACGCCACAAGCCATTCTCTCACCCTGGATGCGTTCATTCACGTTCAGGAGCACGGCCCCAAACGGTATTCGACTTCCGGCACGCCCACCGACTGCGTAAACATCGGGGTACATCGACTTCTGCCACGCAAACCGGATCTGGTCCTGTCCGGGATCAATATCGGGGGGAACCTCTGTGAGGATGTGACCTACTCCGGCACCGTGGCGGCCGCGCTGGAGGCACGCCTTCTGGACATTCCCTCGCTGGCCCTCTCCCTGGCCGCCCGCGGTGAATTCTTCTTCGCTCCGGCGGCCCGAATCGCCTGCGACCTTGCCGATGAGGTGCTCCTCCGGGGCCTGCCGCCCGGCGTGCTGCTGAACGTGAATATTCCGAACCTGGTGGACGGGAACCCCGGCCGTATCCGCTGGACCCGGCTGGGACGCAAGTACTATGGAGACTGCCTGCACGAGGAAACCGATGAACAGGGCCGGCGCGGGTTCCGTTTCGGCCAGGACCCGTTGATCTTTTTGGAGGATGAGGGAGGTCTCCCCTTGGACTGGAAGGTGGTGGAGAAGGGGGATGTCTCGATCACGCCGCTCCGACTGAATATGACGGATGAGCGTTTTTTGACCTCTCTCGAACGGGGGGAAGACGGGGAAGGGGAGTTATGGACACCCCGGAGCTGAAACGTCTGAGAAACACAATGGTAAAGCGGTTCGTTCTGGATCGTGGGATCCGGGATCCGTGGATCCTGAAGCTCATGGAAAAGGTTCCCCGACACCGTTTTGTGGATGAAGCGCTCTGGCAGCGCTCCTACGATGACCACGCCCTGCCCATCGGGGAGCGTCAGACCATCAGCCAACCCTATACCATTGCGCAGACCTTGCAGGCTCTGGATCTGAAGGGCGGGGAGAGGATCCTGGAAATCGGCACCGGGTCCGGCTATCAGACGGCCCTGCTTGCCGAGATCGCCGAACAGGTGTTTTCCATGGAGAAGGTCCCCGCGCTGGCTCGACGCGCGCGCAGGATTCTGGACGACCTCGGGTATATCAACATAAGTATCCGGGCCCTGGACGGATCGTACGGCTGGAAGGAGGAAGCTCCCTTTGACGCTATCCTGATCAGCGCTGTGGCCGAATCGATCCCTGCCCCACCCGCCCAACAGCTCCGGGAAGGGGGGAAGCTGGTAATGCCTCTTAAGGAAAATGGAGTGGAACAGCTGGTGCAAGTTGAAAAAAATTTGAACGGGTGGAACAAAAAGGTCCTGGGTCCCTGCCGTTTTGTTCCCCTGGTCGCATCCCGGACCGAGGGGAATGTACCCTGAGGCGCCACGCGCTCACCTCCGTGCCGGTCGAGATCTCCCAGCGGGTTGCCCTGTTGAAAACGTTCCCCGCGGAAAGGAAAGCATGCGAGAAAGCATTTTACACGCCATTGAAGGACTGGGTCTGTCTCCGGAAATCGTCGTACTGCTCCTGGCCACCTTGCCGATCTTTGAACTGAGAGGGTCCGTTCCGATCGGAATCCTGCTCTTCAAGCTGCCTGTGTGGGAGACCGCGGTCTATTCCATCGTGGGCAACATGCTCCCCATCGTTTTTGTCCTGCTCCTTCTTGAGCCTGCGTACAAGTGGCTGTCCCGGTACCCGCGGCTGGACCGGTTCTTTCAGTGGCTTTTCAAACGGACACGACGGAAAGGAAAGCTCATCGAGCGCTTGGAGATTGTGGGGCTCATCCTCTTCGTATCGATCCCCCTGCCCGTAACGGGCGCCTGGACCGGTTCCGTGGCGGCGTTTCTGTTCAAGATCCCATTCTGGAAGGCTTTTCTGGCCATCCTGTGCGGCGTGTGCATCGCCTGTTCGGTGGTAACCCTTGCCAGCCTCGGTGTGATCCAGTTGCCCGGGATTTTCGGGGTTTCTCCTTCCGGCTGAAACTTCCGCCAGGAAGGTGCGAGAGGAAGTGTTGTGTGAGAAAGCGGGTTGTCCGGACCGCCCTGTCAGCCTGGCCCGTGATGCTGTTCCTCCTGGCTGCATTTCACGCATGCGCACCGGTTCAGATCAAGACCCGCAACGGGGTCTATCATCCTGTCAGAAAAGGAGAAACTCTGTGGCGGATCTGTTCCGCATATCAGGTGAACATTTTATCGGTCTCTATGTTCAACGGCATCACCGATCCTGAAGAAATCTCCGCGGGACAGCGGCTGTTCATCCCCGGTGCGAAGACCGTCCTCCGAGTGGATCCGAAGGCGCAGACCACACCGACAACAGATGTGGGGGGTCGTCCGACGCAGGAGGTCCGTCCGACTCCAGAGACCCGACCCGAACCGGGACTGCGGTTCGGGTGGCCCGTGAAGGGCCGGATCACGTCCCGTTTCGGCATCCGAAAGGGGAAGCGGCACGACGGCATCGATATCGCGGCCCCCCGGGGAACCGCCGTGATCGCCTCGGAAAGCGGCAAGGTCGTGTACAGCGGAGACGGCATCCGGGGATACGGGAACCTGATCATCATCGAGCACCGACGGCATTTCAGCACCGTGTACGCACACAACCACAAGAACATCGTGCCGGTGGATGCGGTGGTTCGAAAGGGACAACGCATCGCCACGGTGGGGAATACCGGAAGATCCAAAGGCAACCATTTGCACTTCGAAATAAGGAGAAAAGTCAAAACGGTGGATCCGATGAAGTACCTACCCAACCCGGAACGGTAAGGAGGAAGAGAATGGAATCGTTGAAAAAGGTGATACGGGAAGTCCCCGATTATCCCAAGCCGGGGATCCTCTTTTACGACATCACCACCCTGCTCCAGGACCCGAAGGCCTTTGCCCAGGCGCTGGATGCTATGAGCCAGCGGTACATCGGTCAGCAGATCGATGCCGTGCTGGGGGTGGAATCCCGCGGATTCATCTTCGGCGCGGCCATGGCGTACCGACTGGGGACCGGATTTGTCCTGGTCCGAAAACCGGGGAAGCTTCCCGCAGGAGTGATCCGTGAGACCTATACCCTTGAGTACGGGGAAGATACCATTGAAATGCATGAGGACGCAGTGAAACCGGGACAGAAGATCCTCATCGTGGATGACCTCCTGGCCACCGGAGGGACCGCTGCGGCGACATGCAACCTGGTGGAAAAGGCTGGAGGCGAAATCCTGGAGTGCTGCTTCATGATTGAACTGAATTTTCTGCAGGGGCGGGAAAAAATGGGTGCGCGGAAGGTGTTCAGCCTGATCCAGTACGATGAATAACGACGCGCGGCTGATCGGTGCGGAGTCAAGCCGGTGGGTGGGTCCGGCACGGACTCCGCTCCGGCCTATTTCTTTTCCAGGTTATCGATGATGGAGGGATGAAATCCGAGATAGGTCTTCCCGTTGATATCCAGCACGGGAACGCCACGGTATCCTCCCGCTTTCTCGACCATCTCTTTCATGTAGTCCCGGTTTTTTTCGATGTCTTTTACGGTGAACGGGATCTTCTTTTTTTTCAGATAGTTGATGGTCATGGTGCAGGCAGGGCACCAGGAAGTGACGTACACGGTCACGGAGGGATCGGCGGCTTTTTTCTCAGCGGTCTTTCCGGAGGGTTTCTCCTTGGACGCTTCGGTTTCCGTGCCCGCCATGCAGAGGCCCTGTGCCGGATTGTCGGCGAACGGTGCAGGGAAAGAAAAGGCGTACAGAAAGACCAGTGCGGATACCGTCAGGACGGGGATGGATCTGTATCGAGATCGCCTTGCCGGAAGGGGAGGGGCGAGCCGGGTTTTCATGGTTGATTTCTCCTTGTATGATGTCACCCTCATTGGGCAGAATATTGTTGATCAGGATTTTCAAGTCTAGCATATTACGAGGAAACGATTCAATTCCAGTCCCGAGTGGTCCCGAGGAGATCCCCGCATGAAGAAAATCGTCGATTTTCTGTTCGAAGTCGGTTTCCTGAAAAAACTGCAGAGAAGCGGGTTCGCGTACCTGGGATCCGGAGATGAATCTGTAGCGGACCACACATGCCGCACCCTGTTCATCGCATATGTTCTCGGACACATGATCGAAGGGGTGGACCGGGATCGCTTGTTGAAAATGTGCCTGTTTCACGACCTGCCCGAAACACGCATGGGGGACCTCTACTATGTGAACAAAAAATACGTGATCCCCGATGAGAAGAAAATTCTTGACGAAATGGCTTCCCGGGTCCCGTTTGGCGAGGAAGTGGCCTCTCTGATCATGGAGTTCGAGTCGCGTGAAACCCTGGAGGCGCGCATCGCCAACGACGCGGATCAACTGGACCTGCTTCTTCACGTGAAGGAACAACAGGATATGGGCAACCTCCGTGCGGGTCCCTGGTTGGAGCATGCATTCCAGCGCCTTGAGACCGAACCCGCACGTCGCCTGGCACGGATCGCCATGGAGACCGACTCCACGGACTGGTGGCTGCTGGACCACGAAGAACCCAGGAAGATCTAATCGACGGCTATCGAGAACCCCGAAAACCCAGGAGGAGGATCAAGATGGATCAAAGGGAGATTCACCGTCCTGTCCGAAGCCGGACAGCTCTCTTGTTCCTGCTCTGTACGCTCGTTGCAGGTGCTGAAGCGGTTTCGTGCGCCACGGGATGCAGCGCCCCCGATGCCGGGCGTCTGGACGCAGAAAAAGGGTCCGTAAACAGGGAACGTATTTCCCGGGGAAACACGCTCGTGGGTACTGGATGTGTAGCGACCACGGCCGACCCTGCTGCGGACCGGATGTCCGCCGATGAATTGGCGCGGGCCGAGGTGGCCAAGCAGATCCGGGTGAAGGTGGTGCAGCTGGTGGAGGACATCCAGAAGGAGGAGAAGAAGGACGGTCAGATCAAAGGATCTTATTCGGTCACGGTCAAGACCCGGGAAATGGTGTACCGAAACCTGCAAGGGGTCAGCATCGTGGAGCGCACCCATGACGAGGCCACCGGTATGACCTGTTCGGTGGCCGTCCTGGACAAGGCCGCCATGGCCTCTCGAATCCGGGCAGAGTTGAAAAAGACCCTGCGGGAGACCTCTGCCCACCTGACCGCCGCGGATCTCGCTGAACAGGAAGGCAACCCCACGGAGGCCCTGCGAGGGCGAACCCTGGCTCTCCTGAACCTGACGCCTGCATCCGTGGAGGCCGGCCTTCTTCGAGACCTGGGGCAGGCTCCGCCGCCCATGCCCGCGCGGGCTGATATCTGGAAAGAATGGATGAAGACCCTGCAGGGAATACGGATCGCCGTGACAGGGGGCAACCGCCAGAAAGGTCAGCCGGGCAAACCCCTTCCTTCCCCCGTGACGCTCCGGGTGGTCATGAACGGGACGGTCCCCGCTTCCGACCTGCCGCTGAAGGTCCTCCGGGCTCCCGCGCGTCTGGACCTGCAACAAGAGGTTCGAACCGATGAGACCGGGGAGGCATCGCTCCTGGTGATCCGCGTCCCTGCCGGGAGAAAGGCGATCCAGCAGATCGTCCTGGGCCTGGATTGGGAAAAACTCCTTCAGGGAAAAACAGATGACGCTGGGGAACCTCCCTGGACGGATTGGGATACACGGGAAACCGTGATCACCTACCTGCTCCCGGTCCCGGGGGATTTCAGCGTGGGGGTTGCGGTGTATGACGCAGAAACCGGCAGGGCCATGCCCCGCTCCCCGCTGCAGACCGCGCTGCAGGAGGGGCTTCAAAAAACGGGGTTTGTAACCCGTGACATCTTCGCACTGCCCGGCGACCTTTCGCGAGCCTTTTCGCAGAAGCCTTCCCTGGAGGAAGCGCGTCGAAGGCTTCAGGGGCGGGTGGACATCCTGGTCCTGGGCGATGTTTCGGTGGGAGATCCCCGGAAATCCTCGTATGATTTCGTGTTCTGCCGATCACGGATGATGGTTCAGGGGGTGTCGCTGTCTACGGGGCGGACCCTGGTTTCCCTGGAGGTGAACGCAAAGGGCGGGGCGTTGGACAACCAAACGGCCGTCCGGAAATCCATGGAAGGTCTCGGGAAAAAACTGCGTAAAGAGTTGGGTGAAAAGCTGGCCGACGCACTACCGTAAGTGAATACGTCACGGGCCGCAACGGGATCATTTCCACTCTTGGTACAGGTCCATGCGTTCCCGTACCTTCTTCAGATAGTTTCGGGTCTCCGGGTAGGGAAGGTTCCCTCGCAGGTGGCTGTAGAGCTGTTCCGGGGTCATGGTGTTGATCTTTTCCACGGCGGGGTTGATCCGCTTCTTTCCTGTGAGGGCACGGCTCAGGTTCCCCGCCCCGGTATTGTAAGAGGCGATGGCGCAGTACTGAGCGTTTTGCGGGTCTTTGACCTTTCGGAAATAGCGGTTCTGCAACAACCCCAGATAAGCACAGCCCAACTCGATATTTTTGCCGGGCTGGTACAGGTAGTCCGGCCCCAGAATCTTATCCTTTCCGTACACGTACTTGTAGGCATCCCGTCCCCCGGACCGGGGAACCAGCTGCATGAGCCCGTAGGCGGGGATGTGGCTTTTCGCCTTGGGGTTGAAATAGGATTCCGTATGGATCACGGCAAAGGCCATGGGCACCGGAACCCGAAATCTGTCGGCGTTTTTCCGTACGTCATCCAGGTGCCGCTCCGCACGGATCCTCAGGTGGTTGGGAACGAGGGGAAAACTCACACTGGCCTGGACCATCTCTCCCTTTTTTGTGGGTAACGTCTTCTGTTCTACAGGACGGGTTTCCAGCACCTCCTTGGCAAAGTCTTTTTTGTTCTTCGGGGTAACGACCTTTCCGTCCTGAGTTTTCAGCTGGTCTTTCAGGACCGGTTCGGGGAGAAGAGGCATCGGAGGTACTTCCTTTTTCACCTCCGGGGCAACCGCTTCTTTCACGGGCGTCTCTTCCACCCGGAGGGTCTCCTCCCGGACCACCTCGGTGGGTGGTTTCTTCACCGGTTGCGGCTCCTTGCGCAGGTCCTTCTCCGGCATGAGTTCCAGGATGGGGTGTTCCCCGGGGGTCTCTTCCACCCGGAGGGTCTCCTCCCGGACGACCTCGGTGGGTGGTGTCTTCACCGGTTGCGTTTCCTTTTGGAGGGCATCCTCCTGTTCCAGTTCACGGAAGGCTTCATCCACGGTGGTCTCTTCCACACGGAGGGTCTCCTCCCGGACGACCTCGGTGGGTGGTGTCTTCACCGGTTGTTTTTCCTTTTGGAGGGCATCCTCCCGTTCCAGTTCGCTGAGGGCTGCTTCCCCGGGTGTTTCCTCCACACGAAGGGCCTTCTCCCGGACGAGCGCCAATGGCGGGGCTTCTGCAGGAAGAGGATAGTCCAGGGTCTTTCCCCGGTCTTCCACGAGACGTTCCAGTTCGATCTCCAGCTTTTTTCGAAGGGCTGCGGGGTCCCGGAGAACTTCTTCCTTCGGCACCAGGACCTCCACGACGGCCTCCCCGTTTTCAAAGTCAACGCGACTCCTTGCGGTTTTGTCCCCCGAGTATTCCACCCAGTCCTTCTTTGTGGAAACCTTGAAATCGTTCCAAAGAGCCTCCACCTCGCGTCGGAACTGTTCGAACGCTTCGCGCTGGAAATCGCGGAATTCCGTTTCCATCCCCTCTTGTCCCTGAAAGAATTCCCCTTCCATGTCCATCTCATCCGGGTGCACAACCTGTACCCCCGGCAGGGTGGAAAGAAGAACCAGAAGCAGGGCGGAAAGAAGGAACGGGGAAAGGTGTTGTGTTCGCATCATGCACCTGTGTGTTTTGGGGTGGGATCCGTTCCGGGCGTCTCGCACGGGGCTTTTTCATCGCTCCGTGATCGGCCCCCCTTGGGGTCCGTGAACAGGGCCCGGCGGAGGAGAAAACAGTGCCACGGCCGTTTCCTCCCCTCCGACACGTTTACGGACCCCGGCCGGCCTGCAGGGTCCCGGGTCCGCGAAGAAAAGATCAGCGAGGGGAGGGAGGCACGGAAACCGAGGCTTCGTCGATGCAGGCCAGGGCATAGGTGTAGTTCTGTTTCCGGGCAAACCCGTTACCGCCCTCGTCGTACCACACCTCGATGATGCGGGAGCCTTCAAGCACCAGGTCGTTGACGTACGAAGACACTTCCACCACCGTCTGGCTGTCCCTCATACCGGATTCCGCGGTCTGGATGTCCAGGGAGGTGCTGTGGATCTTCACTTTCAGCGTGCTGGCCAGGGCGGTGCGCGCAGCATCGCAGGCGGTCTCAACAGCGTCGAAGCGGAAGAAGGTCGGTCCCGCGATTCCCACCGCACACACGGAGCCCGGCAGGTCGGGGCTGTTCCCGGTCAGGGCCCACTGAGGGGCCTCCGGCGGGACTTCATCACTCGGGTGGGTCCCCTTTTTCCCGGTCCCGGCACAGCCCGTGATCAGAAGCAGACCCAGAAGACATGCAAGCAACATGGAAATCCGGGCCCGGGCGCAGCCGTCCCGGGGCTTGGCGATCCCTGAAAAGTGAGAAAAGCCCCGGTGCGGCACGCCCCATGAATCATTCATGCATGGCTTCTTCCTTGGCCAGATCTTCGAAGGCCTTTTCCGCATGTTGCACCACCCTCTGCCTGACGGCTTCGCTCAGTTGTTGGGCTTTTTCCATGTAGTTCTCGAAGGTGCTCAGGTCCATCCGCGCCAGTGCGAACAACTCCCCGGTCTCCCGGTCTTTGTAATGGTCCACGATCTGTACACCGGCAAGTTCCGCCTTGGTGAACGTCTTGATGGTCTGTTCCACATGCTGTTCTTCGCTGACCACGTCGGGGTCGCCTGCCATGGTGGAGGCGGAATAATCCTTCATCAGCGCCGCGGTGTAGGTCTTGAAAACATTAGCGATCTCTTTACGGGCCCGGTTATCCGCCGTGCTCCGAAGCAGGGAGGGGTTCTTCATTCCCCAGGCGGAACCCACCCCATAAAAGGCCTTTCCCATCTCGCCGGAGAAGGCTCCGCTGCCCTGGTCCACCCACGCGGGCCGATCGGAAGCCACGGGCACCACCTCCTCTTTCTTGGAAGCGCACCCAGCCATAAGGGCAACGGCCAGGAGAGGCAACAGGACGAATATAAGCCTTGATTTCAGCATCTTCGTTCTCCTCCTTGTTCCGGTTCGTTTTGTACTCCAACTGTTTTACGACGGCAGAAATGTATCATACATCGATTCCGTCATCAATATAAATTCAGATAAGTCGGCCAAGTAGATACTTCTCTGCTGAGCCAGGGTTGCCTCCTTCTGGTGAGCATGAATCATGCCAAATCTTGTGAACCGATTCGGTGAATTTTCTGAGTGTGCTGGAAAACAATGAAAAACAGCGACTTAAATATACCTAAGTCGGGAACGGAATCTACATGGACACAATGCAATGTATTCGATTTTCAAAGAAAACCGTTTGGTTTTAAAATCCTTGTTCAGCATGTCAGGGCAAGGGTTCATTCAACAGGGTTCCGTTTTATGTTTGAAGGCAGAAAAGGAAGGGTCCCATACGATCTTTTCCTCAGGATCGAGGATGTGTTAGAGTATCTTCTCCCGTGGACGGCGGATCATCCAGGCGGAACCGATCGGGGGTGGTGCCACCGCCCGCCGGGCCCGTCCCGCATTTCCCTTTAACCGAAACCTCTGCGTCCCGTGCTGGAACCCGCACGGGACCCCAAAACGGGGGAAGAGACATGAAGTGGATTCACGGTGCCGTCTTGCTGTTTTTTTTCTGCATGATTCTCAGTGCTTCCGGGGCCATGGGGCAG
>CAYTRL010000003.1:0-37947 GCA_964439795.1 uncultured Thermodesulfobacteriota bacterium | reverse complement strand
ACTGAAACCGGCCCGGCACCTGTGGGGGAAGGACACGTGGGAGACCGAGGCGTGTATCAAGGAGGAGCTGGGTGCCCGGGACGTGCAGATCGGGTCCATCGGACCGGCCGGGGAGAACCGGGCCCGCTATGCGTGCATGATCTTCAATATCAACCGGGCCGCCGGGGAAACCGGCCTGGGCGCCGTCATGGGTTCCAAAAACCTGAAGGCCATCGCGGTCCGCGGGAGCCAGGCCGTGGAGGTGGCGGACCCCATGGGTCTCACCCGGTATTCCACGGATCTGGTCAAGCGGATCACCGACAACGAATTCTACTCCCTGATCGCCGATTACGGGACCCTGGCCGGAACCACCTTCTACGACATGATGGGGTACCTCACCGTCAAGAACTACGCCCAGGCGGGGGACTGGGAAGAAGTCGATAAGATCGGGGCCATCGAGATCGCCAACTACTTCAAGAAGGCGGTTGCCTGTTTCGGTTGCCCGATCCACTGCAGTCATCACTTCAAGATCACCGAGGGCCGCTTCCGGGGCGAGGAAGGGGCCAAACCCGAGTTTTCCACCACCCAGGTCCCCTTCGGCGCCGGCCTGGGGATCAACGACCCCGAAGCGCTGCTCAAGTGCCTGAACCTCGCCAACCGCTACGGGATCAACACCCGGGAGTTCCCCTACATCCTGAGCGTGGCCATGGACTGGTATGAAAACGGCATCCTCACGCTCGAAGACACCGACGGGATCCCCCTGGAATGGGGGAACGTAGACGCGGTTCTGAAGATGATGGAGAAAGGGGCCCGCCGGGAGGGGTTCGGCGATCTGATCGCGGATGGGAGCGAGATCGCGGCGCAACGGGTCGGGAAGGGAGCGGAACGGTTCGTGAGCTCCTGCAAGGGGGTCCAGTGCGGCGGTGAGGAGATCAAGGTGCTGATCGGAACCGCCCTGAACTATGTGACCGCCACCATCCCGGCCCACGTGGAGGAAGGGATGCCCATCGTGGAGATCAAAGGGATGGATTCCCGGGAAGCCGTTGCGAAGTTCGGTTCGGACGACCTGGATCCCGAGTCCTACAACAAGGCGGCGGTGACCATCTATTACCAGGATCTCTGCCTGGCATGCGACGTGCTGGGCGTGTGCAAGTTTTTTACGGAATGGACCGGTCAGGAGTTGAGTTTCAAGGAGCTGGCACGCCTTTTTGAAATGTGCACGGGACAGGCCATGGACGAACCATCGATCCGGGAGGCAAGCCGGCGTGTCCGGAACGTGGAGAGGTCCTTCCTGGTTCGCGAGGGGATCACAAGAACGGACGATCGGGTGACCGGAAAGGTTATGGAACCCATTAAGAAAGGCCAGCGGGTGGGGCTGACCTTTGACGAAGAAAAGTTTTCCAGGCTGCTGGATGAATACTACCAGGGCCGGGGATGGGATGTATCCACCGGCATCCCGATGCGGGAAACCCTTCTGGAGCTTGGTCTGGAGGACATTGCCCGGGATCTTTCCGGCTGAAGAAACCCGGAACGCCGGAAACAGGGCCGAAAAGCGGACTCGTAACAGGCAACCACGAAAAGGAGGAGATCATGGCCATTGAACAACCCAAGGAGTGGTTTGAAACGGAACTGCCTGAGAAGGTGAAAAACGATGACAGTGTGGTGGAGGGGTTTGACGGAGTGCTGAACTTCAAGATCACCGGGGACAACGGAGGCGAGTGGAGCGTGGAGATCCGTAACAAGGTGCTCGACGTGCAGGCGGGTGCGCACGCGAAGCCCGACATCCTGGTGACCATGAAAGCCCCGGACTTCGTGAACTTCATCAACGGGAAGCTGAACGGGCAGATGGCCTTTATGACCGGCAAGCTCAAGGTGAAGGGAAACATGCAGCTTGCGATGAAGCTCAACAAGCTGATCTAGTTCGGCTTATGATAAGGGCCCATCTGCGGCGTTACCCCTCGACGTGTCGCTCCAACGTACAGGGAGTACGCCTCCGCTCCTCGTCTTCGGGAATGCCTTGCACCTGGACCCTTCTCAAAAGCCAAAATCAAGAAATGAACTGTGGCATCCGCTTAGAGCAGGCCGTGACCATCCCGGCAGACAAGGGACGGAGTCCGTCCCTCCGGTAAATGGCCACAGGCAACGAACCGAATACCTGGCGGCTTGACCGCAATGGGGGAACGGTCCTGATGAATGTAGGCGACTGGGTATCCCGGCGATCCAATGTGCACCCGGAGAAGGAAGCCATCGTTTTCGGCGAACTCCGGCTGACCTACAGGGATTTCAACGACCGCATCAACCGGCTCACGCACGCCCTGGGCAAGATGGGGTTTCGCAAGGGGGACCGGCTGGCCCTCTACAGCCTGAACTCCAATGCGTTCCTGGAGACGGTCTTTGCCTGTGCGAGACTGGGCGTGATCCTGGTCCCCATCAACTTCCGGCTTGCTCCGCTGGAGATCCAGTTCCTGCTGAAGGACAGCGGGGCACGGAGCCTTCTCTCCGACACGAACCTGTTCAGCGTGATCGAAGAGGTGGTGGGGAACGTGGATTTGAAGGACCTCATCATCGTGGGAGAACCCGTACCCTCCGGGGCCCGGCCCTATGAAGAACTCCTGGAAGGGGAACCGTCATCGGATCCGTGTCTCGATGATCCCGCGGAGGGCGAGGACCCCTTTTCCCTCATGTACACCTCCGGCACCACCGGAAAGCCCAAGGGCGCCATCCTGACCCACAACAACCTGTTCTGGAACGCCGTCAACTCCATGCACGGTTTCCAGCTCGACTCCCTGACGCGGTTTCTCATCTCGGTGCCCCTGTTCCATGCGGGCGGACTCAACGGCGGCGCGATCCCCACGCTGTATGCCGGCGGCACGATCGTGCTGGAGGCCCTGTTTCATCCCGAGACGACCCTGGATCAGATTCAGAAAGAGAAGATCACCTTTCTCGGAGGGGTCCCGCTCATGTTCCAGATGATGCTGGATCTCCCCGCGTTCGACACGCTCGATATGGGTTCCGTGAAAACCGTCATGGCCGGGGCCATGCCGGTTCCCGTACCGCTCATCAAGGCGTTCCAGAAAAAAGGCATCTCTTTTCAACAGTCCTACGGACTCACGGAGGCCACCAGTTCGGTATGCTACCTGCGGCACGAAGACGCCCTGCGAAAAACAGGTTCCGCCGGGAAACCGTTTCTCCACGTGGATCTGCGCATCGTGAAAGAAGACGGGACGGAGATTGAACCCGGTGAAACCGGGGAGATCCTGGTGCGGGGCGGCAACGTGATGAAGGGGTACTGGAACAGCCCGGAAGAGACCGCCGCGGCCCTGCAACAGGGGTGGCTGCGGACCGGCGACATGGCCACCCTGGACGAGGAAGGGTTCCTCTTCATCAAAGACCGGAAAAAAGACCTCATCATCAGCGGAGGAGAAAACATCTATCCGGCCGAGGTTGAATCCCTGCTCATGGAGCATCCCCAGGTGGCGGAAGCGGGTGTCATCGGGGTGCCGGATTCCAAATGGGGGGAGACCGTCCGTGCCGTGATCGTGCCCAGGCAGGGAGAAGCGCCCACCCTGGAGGACATCCTCGGCTTCTGCGAGGGCCGGCTGGCGAGATACAAGCACCCCAAGTCCGTGGTGCTGGCCGGGGAGCTTCCCAAGAACGCTCTCGGCAAGATTCTCCACAAGGCTCTGAGGGACCAGTACGGAACCTGAAGCGGATTTGTGAAAGGCCAGGTCACGGCGGAGGACCGGATTTCGTTGAACACAAAAGGAGATGGAAGATTGGGTATCCGAGACGGAAAAATCTATCGAATGGGGTGCGACATCGGGGGAACCTTTACCGACGCGATCCTGCTGAACACCCAAACAAACGAGCTCCATGCCGGCAAGGTTCTCACCACGCCGGAAGATCCCTCGGTGGGGGCGATCCAGGGGATCCAGGAAGTCCTTCATGACCGGGGCGTGGATGCCCGGAGCGAACTGGCCGACATCATCCACGGAACCACCCTGGTCATCAATGCGATCATCAACCGGTCCGGCGCAAAGACCGCCCTGCTCGTGACCGAAGGGTTCCGGGATTTCCTGGAGATCGGTCGCGGGGGCCGCTGGGACAACTACGACATGTACATCCAGATGCCAAGGCACCTGGTGCCTCGAAGGCACAGGAAAGGGGTTCGGGAACGGATCAACCGGGACGGCAAGGTCTACGTGGAGTTCGATGAAGAGCAGGCGGAGGCCGTTGTCCGGGAACTGATGGCGGAGGGCATCGAAGCCTTTGCCGTGTGCTTCCTCCACTCGTTTCGGAACCCTGCGCATGAACGGAAGATGAAGGCGCTCATCCACCGCCTGGATCCGGAGGCACAGGTCACCCTTTCCTCGGAACTCATCCCGGAGATACGGGAGTACGATCGGGCGTCCACCACGGTGGCCAACGCCTATACCCTTCCCAACATGCGGCGGTACATCTCGAAATTTCAGAGGGATCTGGAGGACGTCCGGTTCGGCGGCCAGTTCTTCATGATGCTCTCCCACGGCGGCATCACCACGCCGGAAACGGCCAGTGAATTCCCGATACGGGTCCTGGAGTCGGGACCGGCCGCGGGAGCGATCTACTCGTCCTACCTGGGGCGGCTCAAGGGGATGGACAAGCTGCTTTCTTTTGACATGGGCGGGACCACGGCCAAGAGCTGCCTCATCGAAGGCGGCAGGCCGGTGGTAACCAAGGAGTTCGAAATCGCCCGTATTGCACGGATCCGCAAGGGGAGCGGCCTGCCCATCAACCTCCCGGTGATCGAGATGGTGGAGATCGGGGCCGGAGGCGGGAGCATCGCCCAGGTGGACGACATGGGGCTGGTCACCGTGGGCCCCCGAAGCGCGGAGGCCCGGCCGGGACCCGCCTGCTACGGACAGGGCGGGAAGGAGCCCACCGTGACCGACGCGGACCTGGTTCTGGGATACCTGAACGAAAATTTCTTTCTCGGTGGAAAGATGTCCCTGGACCCAAAAAAGGCCCGGGCGGCCATCAAAAAGAACGTGGCCGAACCCGCGAGCCTTTCCCTGGAAGAAGCCGCATGGGGAATTCACAAGATCGTAAACGAAAACATGGCGCGGAGCGCAAAGGTGCAGGCCGTGGAGAAGGGTCTGGACATCACCGAGTACCCCATGGTGGCCTTTGGGGGCGCGGGTCCGGTGCACGCATACGGCGTGTGCAAGATCCTCGGTCTGTCCCGGTTCCTGGTGCCGGCCTGTGCAGGCGTGGCCTCGGCCGTGGGGTTCCTGGTGGCGCCCCTTTCCTTTGACTTCATCCGCACCTTCATGATGCATCTGGACAAGATCGACTGGAAGGCCCTCAACGAGATCTACGAGCAAATGGAGGCGGAAGGGAGAGAGTACCTGCACCGGGCCGGCGTGACGGATGAGGAGATCACGGTCACCCGCTCCGCAGACATGCGTTATGTGCTCCAGGGCCGGGAGATCGATGTGCCCATCCCCGACGGAAAACTGGGCGAGGAACAGCTTAAGGAGATCGAGGGAGCCTTCAACGACGAGCACGCGCAGAAATACGGTTGGATGTATCCGGAACTGGACGTCATGGGCCTGAACTGGAAGATCGTGGTTTCGGGCCCGGACCCCAAGTTCCGGCTTTGCGAGGTGGCGGCAAAAGGCCGGGACCTGGACAAGGCCCGGAAAGGCAAAAGAAAGATCTACTTCCCGGAGACCGGGTTTGCTTCCTGCGACGTGTACGACCGCTACCTCCTGCCCCCGGATGCACAGATGGACGGTCCCCTGGTTGTGGAAGAGGCGGAATCCACCACCGTTGTGGGTCCCGGCGGACGATGCGAAACCGACGCTTACCTCAACCTGACCGTATCCGTAGCCTGAGAGGAAAAAGAACCATGACACGCTTTGATGCTGTTACCCTGGAGATCCTCTGGAACCGTTTGAAGGCCATCCTGGATGACGAGCTCTACGGTCTGATCCGGGCCGCCTTTTCGCCCGTCATCCGTGAAGCAAAGGACTGCAGCGCCGGCCTGTACGATTCCCGGGGGAATTTCATGACCCATTCCGAGGAGGGGGAGGCCCACATCCGGATGACGTGCAAGTTCTTTCTCGAGAAACACGACCTGGAGGACATCCAGCAGGGGGATGTCCTCATCGCCAACGATCCCTGGAAGGTGGGCGGCCACCTGAACGACACCTCGGTCTGTGTCCCCATATTCGTGAAAGAGAAGGTGGCCGGGTTTACCTGTTACCTGGCCCACCAGCTGGACATCGGCGGCCGGGGGTTTTCCGCGGACTCCACCTCCACGTACGAGGAGGGGCTTCTGATCCCCTTTGTCAAGCTGTTCCAGGCCGACGAGCCGAACATGGACGTGTTCGAGATGATCGCCAGCAATGTCCGGCATTCCGAGGTGGTGTTGTCGGACATCCGGGCGCAGATGGTTTCTGCCCAGAACGCGGCCGAGCAGATCGCAGCGGTGATGGAGGAGTTCGGCCTGGAGACGCTGGACGAATTGGCCGAGATCATGATCGCCAAGACAGAGGAAGCCACACGGAAGGCCATCGAGGCGGTTCCCGACGGGGAATACACCCATGAGGTGTTCACAGACGGGTTCGATGCCAAGGACCCCATCAAGATTGCGCTGAAGATGACGGTCCGGGGTTCGGACATCACCCTGGACTGGTCCGGCAGCTCGGATCAGAACATGTACGGCATCAACCTCGTGTATCACCACACGCTCGCCCTGGCCCACCAGTGCCTCATGTGCGCCATCTGGCCTAACGTGAGGGACAACGAGGGAAGCTACCGGCCCCTCAACCAGATCGCTCCCGAGGGATGCATCATGAACGCCTCCTATCCCGCCGCGGTCATGGCCAGACATCTCACGGGGTTCTACATCCCTTCCGCTGTGTTCGGCTGTTTGGAAAAAGCGGGGTGGGAGCATGTGGTGGCGGACTCTGCGGCCGTTTCCAACTTCGGGGTGATTTCCGAGAACGAGAAGGGCGACCAGATCTTTGCCATCACCACGTGCCTGGGCGGGATGGGGGCCCGGCCGAACATGGACAGCCCCACCACCCTCTTTCCCTTCGTCATCTCGGACATCCCCATCGAGATCATCGAGACGGAGTTCCCTCTTTTCGTGAAGCAGCGGGAAATGATCCAGGATTCCGGCGGCCCGGGGAGGTTCCGGGGCGGGCTGGGCCAGTCCATCATTGTGAAGGTGGAGAGCAAGAAGCCGGCGGTCTTCCACTGCATGCAGGAGAGGATCAACAACCCTCCCCTGGGCTTCGGGGGGGCCATGGCGGGGGGGAACGCGGAGCTTGTGATCAATGAAAAGATCCGCCCGCACCCGAAGAAGGGGTACATCCTCCACATGGGGGACGAAGTCCGGATCAACTCCAACGGGGGCGGCGGGTTCTTTCCTCCGGAACAGAGAAGTACGGAAGAGGTCCTGCAGGACGTGCTGGACGAATACGTATCCGTACGCGCGGCAAAGAACCACTACAAGGTGGTGGTGGACAAAAGGAAAAAGAGGATCAACAAGAAGGCCACGCAGCGACTGCGCCAGGACCCGGGGTAAGAGGGGGGGCCGGAAGCCGGAACGCTGAAAGCTGTCCGCCGTACGACAAGGAGTACCCGTACCATGAACGAACTTCCGGAACTGCTGTACGAAGACCTCCAGATGGGCCGAGCGTTCCCTGTGCTGGAATACACCGTAACCGAGGAGCTCGTGAACAAGTTCGTCTCCGCCACCGGAGATGACTGCCCGCTCTACACGGACGTGGATCTCTGTAGAAAACAAGGGTTTTCCGGCGCGCTGGCCCCCACGGGACTGGCGGGAATCTTCGGGCGTCTTTCCTACCTGCAGAACCACCGGATGCCCCCGGGCGGAATCCTGGCCAAACAGGAGATGGAGTTCCTCCACCCCTGCTACGTGGGGGAAACCCTGCGTGTCCAGGCCCGGGTGACCGAGCGGTATACCCGCAAGGAGAGGAATTACGTCACCATTGAGAGCGTAGCCGAACGCCCGGACGGAGAACATGCGGCCGTGGTACGGGTCACGGCCATCTGGCCGAAATAGCGGAAGGATAACAACGGAAAAAGGGGAGTTTTTCTGATGAAGTTCGAAGAGATTTCCGTAGGCGATCCCTTTCCGTCCCTGCAGAAAGAGATGACTCAGGACGTGATCAATCAGTGGGCAGAGGTCTCCACGGATTTCAACCCGTTGCACGTGGACCCGGAATTCGCAAAGACAACGCGGTTCGGCGGCACCATCGCACACGGACACATCGCCCTCTCCTTTCTCTGCGAGATGATGCACCGGTGGCTGGGAAAAGGATGGCTCTCCGGAGGAAAGCTTCAGGGGATCAAATTCATCGCTCCGATCCGGCCGGGGAACATCATCACCGTGGGCGGTACCGTCACCGAAAAAAAGGTGCAGGACGGGAAGCAGTTTGTTGCGGGCGACATCTTCGTGAAAAACCAGGACAACGAAGCCTGTGTGATCGGCTCGGCGCAGGGGGTTGTGCTCGAGTAACGAACCGAAAGTAATTGTTAACAGCTTGTTGAAAAAATTCATTCAGGCAGGCTGTTCAAAAAGGTTTAGATGCAAGGCGCACGAAATTCTTAGGAAGGAGGCGTACTTTGGTGGTACGTTGACTGACGAAGGATGAGTGGAACGCAGCAGATGAGCCTTTTTCAACACCTATGAAAAAGCAGTTGCCTATAAAAAGGACAGCTTTTTCATATTTTCAGCCTGTCCCGGGGTGCCCTGTTCATGAAGTTATCAAATCTCAGCCTGGACGTGACAGACCAGACGGCCACCCTCACCCTGAACCGTCCGGAAAGCCTGAACGCCCTGGATAACGAGACCCTGGCGGAACTGGCCACGGTCATTTCCCATTTGTACGAACGGGATGATTTCCGCCTCCTTCTCCTTACGGGAGCTGGCAGGGCGTTTTGCGCGGGCGGGGATGTCAAGGGGCAACCCAGCCGGTTCGGATGGAACCGGGACCGCCACAGGAACCGGATGCGTGCCATCCATTTCCTCGTGGTTCGCGCCCTGGCAGCCCTGGAGCAACCCACCGTTGCCCTGATCAACGGCGTGGCCGCAGGGGGCGGTCTCAGCCTGGCCCTGGCCTGCGACATCCGCCTGGCATGCAGCAGTGCCAGGTTCGGGGCCGGATTCCGGCGGGTTGCACTGGCCGTGGACATGGGCCTGAGCTATTTTCTTCCCCGGGCCGTGGGAAGCGCCAAAGCCATGGAGATCCTCTACACCGGGGAGTTGATGGACGCCAAGGAGGCCTTGCGTATCGGGCTCGTGAACCGGGTGGTTCCGGATGAATCCCTTGCTGAGGAAGGCCGGAAACTGGCCCGTACCATCGCCCTGGGGCCGCCCCTAGCCCTTCGTTGCGCAAAGCAGGCCGTCCGCAAGGGTGCCGTGTCGGATCTGGACGCCGCCCTGGAACAGGAAGCGGATCTCCAGTCCCTCTGTTTGACCTCTCAAGACCACCGGGAGGGTGTGCAGGCGTTTCTCGAGAAAAAGGATCCAACGTTTTCAGGAACGTAGAAAACACAGGGAATGAAAGGTAGTGTGCATGTCTCTCAAGACTCCCCGGAAAACGGGCGCACAGGAAGCGGTCCAGGCCATACAGTCCGGCGACCGTGTGGTTCTCCCCCTGTGCTGCGGTCTGCCCCAGACCCTGGTGGAGGCCCTGGTGGAAGACCACGAGAGGTTGCAGGACGTGGAGATCGTCAGCGGCCTGCAGGTCCGCTACCCGTTTCTGGAACCGGGCCTGGAAAAGTCATTCACCTTCCGCACCTGGCAGTGCGCGCCGGCGATCCGCAAGCTTCTTTCCAAGGGAACCGTCCAATACATCCCCATGCGCCAGGGGGATGCCGCCTGGATGTTTTCCCGGAACGGGACGTGGCCCGTGAAGCGGGCGCTGATACAAACCTCCCCCCCGGACCGGAACGGATACATGAGCCTGGGGGTATCCATCGGCCATGCGCTGCCCACGGCTTTGGAGGCCGAGACGGTGATCGCCGAGGTCAACGATCAGATGCCCCGGGTTCTGGGGGATGGCTATATTCATGTCTCCCAGGTGGACACCCTGGTGGAGACATCCAGGCCCCTGCTGGAGTTCCCCGCGCCCAAGGAGATCGGGGAAACGGAAAAAAAGATCGGCGAAACCGTGGGGGATCTGATCCCCGACGGCGCCACGCTCCAGATCGGTATCGGGGCCATCCCCTCGGCCGTGATCCAGAGTCTCAAGGACAAACGTGACTTGCGGTTCTTCGCCATGGGCGTGGACGGCATCGTGGACCTGGTGGAGGCCGGAGCCGTGGAAGCGGGCGGAGGCGTTTCCGCCCCCCCGAAAATCCGGGTGACGGAGATCCTGGGCACCCGGCGTCTGTTCGACTTTGTCCACGAAAACCCCATGGTGGAGGGCCGGCCGATCCACCGGACCATCAACGCACGGGTGGTGGCTGAGATCGAGCGCTTTGTCTCCATTCTTTCCGCCATCGAAATCGATCTCACCGGACAGGTAAACGCAGAAACCGTTCGGGGAAAACAGATCAGTGCCATTGGGGGCAGCTTTGATTTTCTGCTCGGCGCCCTTTATTCACCGGGAGGAAAATCGATCATGGCCATGACCTCCACCAGCCCCGACGGGAAACATTCCCGGATCGTGGCCACACTTCCGCCGGGTTCCGCTGTCACCACGCCCCGGCACTGCGTGGAATACGTCGTTACAGAATACGGCGTCGCGGACCTCAAGGGAAAGTCGCTCGCCGAAAGGGCGGCGGCACTGATCGGGATCGCGCACCCGGATTTCCGCGATCCGTTGCGGGCCGCTCTCAAGGAGATGTGAAGGTCCTGGGAGCCTGTTGAGAAGATTTTTATACCAGGCTGTTCAAAAATGCCCAGATGCAAGGCAGGCGAGATTCCGAGGAGGGAGGCATACTTTCAGTATGTTGACTGACGAGGAACGAAGTCGAACGCCGCAGATGGGTATTTTTCAACGGCCTGGAGGCATGGAGAAGGCGATGAAGTCCAGCAGGGAGATCAAAAAAGAGCGCGAGCGGTGGGCGCAGGAAAAAGAGGTGGAAAAACTCCCCCGTGTGAACAGCGAACTCGGGGAAGAGATCAAGGTGGTATACGATCCTGCGGATGTGGCGGAGAGCAACTTTTCCGAGAAGGTCGGTTTTCCGGGAGAATACCCGTTCACCCGCGGTGTGTACCCGGCCATGTACCGTGTCCGTCCCTGGGCCATGCGTCTCTATGCCGGGTTCGGCACCGCGGAGGACACCAACCAACGATGGAAGTTTCTTCTGGAAAGCGGCAACAACGGGGTGGCCTGCGCCTTTGATCTTCCCACGCAGATGGGAATCGACTCGGATCACGATCTGGCGGAGGAAGAGGTGGGCCGGGTGGGGCTTGCGGTGGACACCCTGCGCGACATGGAACTCCTCTACGAAGGCCTGCCCCTGGACAAGATCATCTCCTCCTTCAACATCAACGCGCCGGCGGCGATTCTGCTGGCCATGTACATCGCGCTGGGGGAAAAACAGGGCGTGCAGGCCTCCCACCTGGGCGGAACCCTGTCCAACGACATCCTCTGCGAATACGTATCACGGGGGATGTGGGTATTTGCTCCCGCACCGGCTCTTCGGCTCACCACGGACATCGTGGAGTACTGCACCAAAAACCTGCCGAAATTCTACCCGTTCAATGTGCGGGGGATCATCATGCGCGAGGCGGGCGCCTCCATGGCACAGGAGGCCGCCTTCGCCTTTTCCAACACCATCGCCTACATTCAGGAAGTGCTTGACCGGGGCCTGGAGATCGATGCCTTTGCAAAGAGGATCAGTTTTTTCTTTGCCACCGGCACGCAGATCTTCGAAGAAGCGGCGCGGTACCGGGCCGCTCGCAGACTCTGGGCCCGCCTGATGAAGGAGCGGTTCGGCGCGAAAAAACCGGCTTCCATGCTCTTTCGGTTCACCGGGACCGTGGGGGGAAGCACCTACCGGGCGCAGGAACCGGAGAACAACCTGATCCGGGGCGCCTACGGGCTGTTGGCAAACGTTCTGGGAGGGGTGCAGGGCATGCTTCACCCGGCCATGGACGAACCCTTTGCCATCCCCAGTGAGGAAACGGCCAGGCTGGCCCTGCGGACACAGCAGATCTGTGCCTATGAGACGGGCGTCACCAAAACCGTGGATCCCCTGGGGGGCTCCTATTACGTGGAAACCCTCACGGATCGGATCGAAGAAGACATCATCAAGGTGATGGACAAGATCGATTCCCTGGGCGGAGCGGTCCAGGCCGTCGAGCAGGGATACATGCAGCAGTGCATCGCCGAAGAGGCCTACCGCATGGGCCGGGAGGAGCTCTCCGGAGAACGGGTGGTGGTGGGCGTGAACCGGTTTCAGTCGCAGGCGGAGAAAAGAAAGCTGGTCGTTCAC
This sequence comes from uncultured Thermodesulfobacteriota bacterium, assembly GCA_964439795.1. GTDB lineage: Bacteria > Desulfobacterota > DSWW01 > DSWW01 > DSWW01 > CAYTRL01. The sequence continues at coordinate 25,503 of CAYTRL010000003.1, read as the reverse complement.
AAGTGGGACCCGCGGATGCAGGCCGACCAGATCAAGCGGCTCCGACAGGTCAGGAAGGAACGGGACAGCCGCCGGTCGGCAAAGGCCCTGGAGGACCTGCGCAAGGCAGCGGAAGGCACGGACAACCTCATGCCGCATCTCATCGACGCGGTCAAGACCTACGCCTCCATCGGGGAGATCATGGATGCGTTGAAAGACGTTTTCGGTGTGTACAAGGAGCCTTTGTGTATCTAGTTTCCCGCCCGGAGTCTCCGGGCCGGGGGACGGGAGGGCGTCCGTCCCCGGAAGATCGCGGAAGCCCCCTGTGAGGTGTTGAAAGCATGAAGAAAAAGATCCGCGTACTGATGGCCAAGCCCGGTCTGGACGGGCACGATCGGGGCGCCAAGCTGATTGCGCGTTTCTTCCGGGATGCCGGGATGGAGGTGATCTACACGGGTCTTCACCAGACACCGGCCGGGATCGTGAAGGCGGCGGTTCAGGAAGACGTGGATGTGATCGCCATGAGCATACTCTCCGGCGCTCATGTCAGCATCTGCCGCAAGGTCATGCAGGAGCTCAAGGACAACGGGGCGGCCGGCCTGCCTGTCATCGTAGGGGGAACCATCGTGGACGAGGACATCCCGGTATTGAAGAAGCTGGGGGTTGCGGAAGTCTTTCCGCCGGGGTCCCCGGTGGATGCCGGGGTGAAGTTTCTGCAGGAAAAGCTGGGGAAAAGGGAATAGCAGCATCGTTTACGGGGACCGCCGCCGGGTGGCGAGTTCCCATGCATAAAAAACGAAAGCTGACCGCATCCGCATTGCGGTGGAGTGGATCATGAAAAAACCAGCGATGTTCTTTCTTCCCCTGCTTCTCGGTTGCACACTTTGCGTATCGGTCCAGAACAGCCTGGCAGGAGGGTTTGACCAGGGGGTCCAGGGCGCCCGGGCGTCGGCCATGGGAACGGCTTTCGTGGGGCTGGCCGACGATGCTTCCGCCATCTTCTACAACCCGGCCGGGACGGCGCTTCTCGAGAGGAAGCAGGGGATCCACGCAGCGGCCCATTACACGGGCACGTATCTGCTGTACAGGTTCCCGGAGGGACGCACCTCCCCTTCCGGCCAGGACAGCGGCCGGGCCTACCTGGCGGGAGGGATCCCGCACATCTTCTATTACCGCCAGTTCGGAAGGTTCTGTGCCGGCGCCGGGGTCTACGTCCCCATCGGGGGCGTGGCCGGGTCGTGGGGAAGGGATGTTTTCGGGTTTGACATGACCCAGATGATGGCCATGGTCTCCCTGACCCCAAGCGTTTCGTTTGCCATTACCCCGAAACTTTCCATCGGTGCGGGGTTGAACATCTACGCGGGAATCATGAAGGCGGAGACAACCTTTTCTCAGCTTCCCTTGGGCCTGTTCCTTCCGGATCTTGCCGCCCAGCTCCCGGATGATGAAAAATACCTTCCCCTGGAATTGAAGCAGAAACAAACGCTCACGGGAATCGCCCTGGGGTGGAATGCGGGCATCCTGTACAAACCGTTCCGCTGGCTGAGCATGGGGGCTTCCGTGAGGGGGCCCGGCCTGGATCCGGTCCTGAGCGGTCCGGCGGATATCATCGTTTATCTGGCCGACCCCCTGGCGATCTATCTGCACTCGCGCGCGGAGATGAGATTCCGGTTGCCGTACCTGGTTACCTGGGGAGTCGCCGTGCGGCCGATCCCCAACCTGGTCCTCCTGGCGGACGGGCAGTTCAACGGCTGGAGCCGAACGGATACCCTGGATCTCACCTTCGACGGGTTCAATATACCCCCTGCGTTTAAGCAGATCATCAAAACGATCGGTATCAACCTCAACCACCAGCCAACCCCCACCAACTATAAGGACACGGTGAAGTTCATGGTGGGGGGCGAGTATACGTTCCTGGAACGCTATTCCGCCCGCCTGGGGTACATGTACACACCCACCAACATCAAAAGTCCCGAGGATGTGAGCTACATGGCCTGGGACACCACCGTGCACAACGTCTGCTGCGGGTTCGGCGTGGCCTGGGAGAACTTCCAGGTGCACGGATTTGCCGTGATCTCCATCGGCGAGTGGACCACAAAGCCTGAGGATGATCCCGCCGACCCCATCGGAAAACCCGCGGGGGATTATTCGCTGTTTGCACAGAATCTGGGCGTGGGGATTTTCTGGTACTTTTAATGAAGGCGGCTTTTTCGTCACGAGCACAGGAGAGAATGCCATGCCGAAAATTACAGACCCGGTCAAGATCAATTCCCTGGAGCTGCCGCACCGGCTGGTTGTCGCGCCCAACGGAAAGGGGTACGCCTACAATGACGGCACCCCCTCGGAGCGGTTGATTGAAAACTACCGCATCGAGGCGGAAGGTGTTCTGGGTGGCTTGATTCAGATGGGCATTACCTGGTTCAAAATCGAGGGCTCCTGTTTCGGCGGGTTCATGAGCCTGCAGGACGAACGGATGATCCATGAACAAGGCAGGCTCGTGCACACGATCCACCTGGCCGGTGCCAAGTGTGCGGTGCAGCTGTTCCATGCGGGGGCCATATCCGTTCCGGGAATGGAAAATGCACCCCCGCCGGTGAGTTCGGAGGAACGTCCCTGCTTCTTCGAAGGGTTGGAAATGACCCACGCGCTGACCGATGAAGAAGCCGAACAGATGACCCTGGAGTACGCAAAAGCTGCGTTCCGTGCCAAGGAAGCTGGTTATGACGCCGTAAACATGCACTTCTGCCACGGCTCCCTGGTCACACAGTTCTTTTCCAGGGGTCTGAACAGCCGGGAGGACAGGTGGGGTGAGCGAAAAGAGGAGTGGGGGGACAACCCCCTGCTGTTTCCCATCGAGACGCTCCGCCGGACACGGGAGCTGGTCGGACCGGATTTCCCCATTATCGTTCGGGTATCCGGAGACGAACTGCTCGGGCCGGAAGAGGGGTTCACGCTTGATGACATGTGCCGGTACATTGCGCCTGCATTCGAGCAGGCCGGGGCGGACTGTATCGATGTTTCCGGCGGACGGGTGCTGAGAGAGTCCTTCTGGTGCATCGGACCGCCCGTGTACTTTCCCCACGGGTGCATGCTGGATATGGCCAGGGAGATCAAAAAGCATGTCAATATTCCCGTGATTACCGTGGGAAAACTTTTCGAGCCGAAGCTGTGCCGCACGGTGGTCGAAAGAGAGTGGGCGGATATGGCGGCGGTCTGCCGTCCCATGATGGCGGACACGAACTACATAAAAAAAACGATCCTCGGACGGGACAAGGAAGTGCGCAAGTGCCTGTCGTGCAACATGTGCATGTGCGTGGGTTCCGAGGATCGGGGCGGCGGTCTGCGGTGCGCGGCCAACCCGTCCTACGGCAGGGAGATCACCTGGCTTCCCCTTCGCAAGGCGGACGAGCCGAAGAAAATCCTGGTGGCCGGGGGAGGGCCTGCGGGTTGTGAGTTCGCCATCACCGCGCACCAGCGGGGGCACAACGTCACGCTGTATGAAAAGACGGACCGGCTGGGCGGCATGGTCCATGTAGGCTCCTCCATCCCGAGAGTGCCCACCCGGGATCTGATCCACATAGTACAGTGGCACAAGAGAGAGATGGAACGGCTGGGTATCCCGGTTGTCTTTGAGACCGAGGTCACCACGGAGATCGTGGAACAGGAAAAGCCGGACATCGTGGTCTGCGCCACCGGCAGCCTGGATTCGCTTCCAGCGGGTCTCCCGGGAGGCGATCTTCCCCATGTATTGACCAATGAAGAATGTCTCAAGCGGATACCGGACGTGGGCCAGAAAGTTGCGGTCCTGGGCGGACACGAAGGGGCGGAAACCGCGGTGAGCCTGGCCCGGTACGGAAAGCAGGTAACCATCGTGGAAGGGTCTAACGAGATCGGCAAGCCGGTTTACTGCCATGACTTTGCCCGGCAGATGAGGCTGCAGGAATTTATCCTGGACGAGAAGCTGGAGCATTCCATCGATGTGATCATCAATGCCGAGGCGGTGGAAATCACCGAGGGCTCGGTCAAACTGAACGTGAGCGGCAAGGAACAGGTCCTGGAAGCGGACACCGTGGTGTGGGCCCTGCCGCGGAGGACGGATGACAGCCTGGCAAAAGACCTCTGGGCCTCCATGCCCGGGCTCGTCTACAAGATCGGAGATTGCAGGCAGGTGAAGAGTATCGGGCACGCTACCGAACAGGGTGCCTACCTGGCTCGGCAGCTGTGATCCCTGTTCCGGCCGAAAAGGGAAGTGTATGGGCCCGGGTCCCTTTCGAAGAGATCTCAAACGGGAGAGGAGTCATCCTCTGCCAGCAGGAAGAACGACGAAAGCATGTGAACATGATATGCGTTACAGCAAGGCCTGACAGCCCGTTAAAAACGGTTCCATGTTTTCCGTCATTCCGGACTTGATCCGGAATCCAGGGGAGAGGGGATGGGGGTCCTGTGTCATTCCCCCCTTGGCCGCCCCTGGATCCCGGCGTTCGCCGGGATGACAACTCATTGGATTCTTTCAACGGCCAGTTAAGGGTGTGCGCCTTGATTCCGTTTTCCCCCAAGCCGGAGGCTTCCCATGAGTGATGCTTTTCCCTATCTGTTCTCGCCCATCACCCTTGGAAACGTCACGCTCAAGAACCGGCTGGTGATGCTCCCGCACAACACCTCCTTTGCCAACGACCATCTGATCAACGACCGGCACATCGCCTATTACACCGAACGGGCAAGAGGCGGGTTCGGGCTCATCATCGTGGAGCGGCAGTCGGTCTCACCGGATACGGAACCCCTGCTCAATGAATGTCATGCCTTCAACCCGGAGATCGTCCCCCGTTACCGGGAACTCACGGACGCGGTTCATGAAGGCGGGGCCCGGATCTTCTGCCAGATCGGGCACGGGGGCCGGAACATGCCCCACAGCAAGATCACCCGCAGACCCATTGTGGCGCCCTCCCCTGTGAAGGTTTCGCCCGTGGGAGAAGAGATCCACGTGCTGGAGCGAGAGGAAATCCATGCCCTGGTGGAGGATTTCGGCCGTGTGGCCGGCCACGTGCGGGACGGGGGTTTTGACGGGGTGGAGATCATCGCCACCCATGGGTACCTCATCCAGCAGTTCTTCTCCCCCATGACCAACCTGAGAGAGGACGAATACGGGGGGGACCTGGAGAACCGCATGCGGTTCTGCATGGAGGTGCTGGAAAAGGTGCGGGAGACGGTGGGAAAAGAGTTCGTGCTGGGGTTGCGCCTCTGCGGGGACGAGTTCATGCCCGCGGGGCTCACCCAGGAGGACGCCCAGGAGATCGCCGAGCAACTCGCGGAAACAGGCCTGCTCGACTATCTCTCGGTGAGCGCGGGTTCCGGACAGACGCCGTTCATGATCGTGGGCGACATGTCCTTTCCCCTGGGCGTACACGTGTACCTGGCCGCCGGGATCAAGGAGTCGGTGGGGGATCTGCCGGTGGTTGCGGCACACAGGATCAAGGACCCGGTCCAGGCGGAAAAGATCCTGGCGGACGGCCAGGCCGACCTGATCGGCATGGCAAGGGCCGCCATCTGCGACCCGGAACTCCCGCGCAAGGCGGAAGAAGGATGCCTGGACGAAATCCGCTACTGCATCGCCTGCAACCAGAACTGCATCGGCAACAATATGCAGGGCATTCCGGTGGGCTGTATTCAGAACCCGTCAGCCGGCTTCGAGCGGGAACGGGGGATCGGGACGATCCGGCCCGCACCGGCGCCGAAGAAGGTGCTGGTGATCGGGGGCGGGCCCGCGGGCATGGAAGCGGCCCGGGTGGCGGCCGAACGGGGGTTCCAGGTGGTCCTCTGCGAAAAAGAGGAGACGCTGGGGGGACAGATCAATATCCTGACCCGCGTGAAGGAGCACGAAGAGTTCGGGGACGTGACCCGTTATCTCGGGAAGGAGATCCACCGGCTCGGCGTGGAGGTGCGGCTCGGCACCGCCATGACCCCGGAGGCGGTGGCCGGAGAAGCCCCCGATGCGGTCATCGTGGCCACGGGATCCCTGCCGGCCATCCCGGACGGCATCCCCGGCATCCTCCCGGAGAACGCCGTGCACATCCGGGATGTGTTGTTGGGGAAGGCGGACGTGGGGGAGCGGGTGGTGATCATCGACCGGGACGGATCCAGCCGCTGCCTGGGCGCGGCCAGCCACCTGGCGGAGATGGACAAACATGTGGAAATCCTCACCCCCGTCTTCTACGTGGGCTGGAACGTGAACTTTATGAGCCTCCTGCCCGCCTACATGAACATCCTCTCGAAGGATGTTGTGTTCCACCCCATGTGCGATGTCATGGGCTGGGAGGACGGGGTGCTCACGGCGATGCGCTATTTCAGCTTCCAGGAGTTCCGGATCCAGGCAGACACCGTTGTGGTCTCCCACGCCGGTGTGGCGGACAATGCGCTGTTTCGTGCGCTGAAGGAGAACGGGACCGTGGCGGAGATATACGCCGTGGGCGATTGCGTAGCGCCCCGGTTCACGGACAGCGCCATCCGCGAGGGGAACGACGCCGGCCGAAAGCTGGCCTCCCGGTAACTGTTGAATTCAAAGGAGAGGAAGAAACCTTGCCGACCACAATCCTGAAACATGTCGCGCTGACCTACAGCTCCCAGGCCCGGGCCGACGCATTCCTGCTGGAGGTCCTCGGCCTGGAACCACAGGAACCCAAGACCCTGCCGGCGTCCCTGGCCCGGGGGCTGTTCGGCGTGGACGCCGACATTCCCATGCGCAATTATCACCGGGGCGACACGCACTTTGAAATCTTCATCCATCCTGAAATCCGGCCGGGCGCGTCGTTCGATCATGTCTGCGTGGCGGTGGACGACCTGCAGGCCTTTCTGGAAAGATGCCGCCGGCAGGACTTCACTATCACCGAGGTTCCCAAGGGGGACAAGGTCATCACCTTCGTATCGGATGACGATGGACACCGGTTTGAAATTAAGGGAGCCTGAACCCGTGAAAGCCCCCGTGGTCATCATCGGCATCGGCGAACTGGGCGGTGTGTTTGCCAAAGCGTTTTTGCGCAGCGGTCACCCGGTGGTCCCCGTAACCCGGAAGATGGCAATCTCCGACCCCCTGGATCAGGCGCCCTGCCCTGCCCTGGTTCTGGTGGCGGTGGGGGAAAAAGAGCTGCCGGAGATCCTGTCCGCGATTCCCGCCGAATGGAAACCGTGCGTCGGCCTGCTTCAGAACGAACTGTTGCCCAATGACTGGCAGGCCCACGGCCTCGAACCCTCCACCGTCCTGTCCGTGTGGTTCGAAAAAAAACCGGGACAGGACATCAACATACTCCTTCCGACCGTGGTGTACGGTGTGGCCGCGCAGCTGGTGGCCGACGCGCTTGCCACCCTCCCGATCCCGTGTACCGTCCTCACCGAGGAGGGAGAGCTGGTTTTCCACCTGGTGGTCAAGAACGTGTTTGTCTACACGATCAATATTGCCGGGCTTCTCGTGGGGGGGGCCACCGGCGATCTCTGGACCCGCCATCGGGATCTGGCGGAAACCGTCGCAAAGGAAGTCCTGGAGGTGCAGAACCGGCTGACCGGGATGACCCTCCCCGCGGACCGGGTATTGAAGGCTTTCGAAAAAGCGGTCAACGGGGATCCCGGCCACAAATGCCTGGGGCGGTCAGCGGCCGCACGGCGTGAGCGTCTGATCGACCTGGCCCGGACCGTTGGTGTGGCTGTTCCGCGGATCGCATCCCTGATGGAATGAAGGGAGGCGGATCTACCCCCCGGCGAGAGGAAGAACCAGGTCCACACGATCCCCGTCGGCAAGGCCCGCGTCTTCTAGCTGGCGGACCTTGTTCACCAGGACGTGCGGCCGGGCCTTTCCCACACCCAGAACATCCAGCAGCGATCCCACGGTGGATCCTTGGGGAAGCTCCACGTCGGGAAGGTTGCGTTTCAGGTCCGGGGAGATCCCTGGAGCGAGGACGTCGGGCGGGCTGCGAAGGTAGACTTTAACGTGCATGGAACTCGAGTCCCTATTTGGGCGGACCTTTTTTTTCCAGCACCTGGAGGATCTTATCGGACAGTTCCTTGTTGGTGAACGGCTTCCTGATGTAATCGATTGCGCCGAGCCTCATGGCCTCCACAGAACGCTTATCCTCCTATACCTGAACGGATCCCCTTTTTCAAGATCCGGGAGAACCCCTGTCACTTCCGGATGCGGAGGAACCATGAGACGCTTTTCCCGGTATCGGTTCGTTACCTTCAAGTTCACGGATTCCATCATCGCCTTGGCCGTCATCGTGACCATGGTCGCCGCCTATATCAATAAGAAGTTGAATGTCAACGAGGTCATTATAAACGCTTATGAACTTCTGAAAAACCAGGCGATTATTCAGAACATCGATGTGCGGATGGAACGGAAAAAGGGCCTTGCCGCCCGGCCCGAATCATGGCATAACGTATGAAATCCTTTATCAAGAATGGGCTGCCGAATTTTTAAAAAGCTGCTATGGGAACATCGAACCATAATAATCCCAGGATTTGAAAGGAGAGAAAATTATGCCGGAAGAAGACAAAGGGAAAGTGGCAAAAGACTTTTACACGGATACACCCCAGAAGACTCCGGGCTTCTTTCTGAAGGGCTCCGGCTCCCTGGATTGGGGAATGCAGAACCGGCTGGCACGCATCTTCAATCCCAAATCCGGCCGGACGGTCATGCTGGCCGTGGATCACGGGTACTTCCAGGGCCCCACCACCGGGCTCGAAAGGATCGATCTGAACATCGTTCCCCTGCTTCCCTATTGCGATGCGCTCATGCTCACCCGCGGCATCCTGCGCACGGTGATCCCCTCCTCCTTCACCAAGGCCGTCGTGCTCCGGGCCAGCGGGGGCCCGAGCATCCTCAAGGAGCTCTCCAATGAAAAGCTGGCCGTGGACATGGAAGACGCCACAAGGCTCAACGTGGCGGCCCTGGCCGTGCAGGTATTCATTGGGGGCGAATATGAAACCCAGTCTATTGAGAACATGACCCAGCTCGTGGACCTGGGAAACCAATACGGCATCCCTGTGCTGGCGGTCACGGCCGTTGGCAAGGACATGGCCCGGGATGCGCGGTACTTCCGCCTTGCAACAAGGATGTGCGCCGAGTTGGGAGCACATTTTGTAAAGTCTTATTACATTGCGGACGGTTTCGACACGGTCACCTCTTCCTGCCCGGTACCGATCGTGATGGCGGGCGGCAAGAAGCTCCCGGAGCTGGACGCGCTCACCATGGCCTACAACGCAGTGGACCAGGGGGCTTCCGGCGTGGACATGGGCCGCAACATCTTCCAGTCCGACGCGCCCACCGCCATGCTCCAGGCTGTGCACAAGGTGGTGCACGAGAAGATGAAGCCCAAGCAGGCGCTGGAGCTTTACAAGGACCTGAAAGAGAAAGGCAAGAAAAAGGCAAAAAAGAAGAAAAAGAAATAGTTCGAATCGAAAATTTCAAGGAGATGACAACAGCCACACCGGCAAGGAGATCCATCGGGGCTGACGGCGGCACCAAGCGGATTCACTTTACATTTTTTTTGAGAAGAGGGATCTCTTGAGTCCCCTGCTGAACCGGACACCGAAAAAAGTAAGGAGAGAATCCATGCGAGTCTCCATGTGGTATAACAACAGGGACGTGCGCGTTGAAAAGATGCCCGTTCCCAAGATCGGTCCCGGGGAAATCCTTGTGCGCATCGAGGCCAGCGGCCTCTGCGGAAGCGACGGCATGGAGTGGTACCGCCTGCACAAGGCCCCGCTCGTGCTGGGCCACGAGGTGGCGGGCGAGGTGGTGGAGGTGGGAAAGGACGTGGAGACGTTCCAACCGGGCGACCGGGTTTCCGTGGCGCATCACGTTCCCTGCAACACCTGCCACTACTGCCTCAACGGCCACTACAGCGCCTGCAAGACCTTGCAGTCCACCAACTTCGACCCCGGCGGCTTCTGCGAGTATGTCCGGGTGCCGGCCATCAACGTGGACCGGGGTGTGTTCAAATTCGGCGAGGAGGTCTCCTACGAGGACGCCACCTTTGTGGAACCCCTGGCCTGCGTGGTCCGGGGTCAGAAATTTGCACGGCTGAGGCCGGGTAACACGGTACTCATCGTGGGCTGCGGTATCTCGGGCCAGCTTCACACCATGACGGCGCGCACCATGGGCGCGGGACGCATTATCGTCATGGACACCATCCCTTTCCGTCTCGAGATGGCCCGGAAGTTCGGCGCCGATGCTGTCATCTCCACAGACGATCATGTGCCGGAACAGGTGAGGGAGCTCAACGACGGCATGCTGGCAGACCTTGTGGTCATCTGCCGTGGCAAGTGGGTTCCCCAGGCGCTCCAATCCGTGGAACGCGGCGGTACGGCCCTTTTCTTTGCAGGCGCCCGCGAAGAGGACAAGATCCCCATCCCCATCAACGAGCTGTTCTGGCGCACCGAGATCACCCTGACGAGTTCCTACGCCGGCCCCCCCGGGGATTCCGTGGCCGCACTCAACTTCATCCGGTCCAAAAGGGTGCCTGTCACTGACATGATCACGCACCGGTTGCCCCTTGCAGACGCGGTCCAGGGGTTCCACCTGCTCACCCACCCCACGGAACAGGAGTCCATGAAGATCATCATCGAGCCGCAGAAATAACTTTTTTCTTCATCGATTCCCAAGGGGAAACGAAAAGACGGGCTATCGGTATCTCTCCCGGGAATGTTTGCGAAAACATGCCTGGAATGAAATCCACTTGCGGCCTCCGTACCCACACGCTGGAAGGTGCGACAGGGCAAATGGGTGGAACGAGGAGGGATGCGGAGGTTCCCCCTGCCTGAAGAACCAACCTTCCTTGAACGGACCCCACACCAGAACTTTCTTCTTGACTTTGCCGGTCCGTCTTTCCTACTATTAAACCAGGTGGTTTGGAAACCGATCGGTTTTCTTTTTGTTCCCGGGGCCTTATGAAAAAGCGAGCAGCCGGCAACGAGACACGGGCCAAGATCCTGGATGCCGCGGAGCAGGTCTTTTCCGAGCGGGGCTTCGCCGGCACCGGCACAAGAGAAGTCGCCCGTCTGGCGGGCATGGACAAGTACGCCATCTACTATCACTTCCGAAACAAGGAAACCCTCTACCTCGCCGTAATCGAACGGTCCTTTTCCAGCATGACCCGGTTCATCGACGAACTTTTTCCCCAGGAACTCGTGTCCATGAAGGAGATGGAACGTACGTTTGAAAAACTGCTGGAACACCTGGTTTCGAACAACTCCATCCTGAAGATCATGCAGCGGGAATCGCTGGATACCACCAACGTGGGCGTCAGCGAAGTCTTCCAGAAGTACTTCAAACCGCTTTTCCGGAAAGGGATCAAATTCACCGACCGCGGAAAGAAGAGCGGACTGTTCCCCGGGGACCTCAACTCCCGACAGTTCATCACGAGCCTCTACACCATGATCATGTCGTACTACAACGACGGCGCCATGATCAGCCTCTTGCTGGGGGAAGATGCATTGAGCAGGAAAATGATCCGGGAACGAAAATCCCAACTGGCGAAATTCGTCATGGACAACCTTGCCTCCGAGACAGAACCTTGAAAGGGCGGTTGCTGTGCGCTTTGCATTCCGAAAAAAGGCCGGTTTGACGGGAAAGGGTAAACGCTCAACCCGGATCGCTCGGGTCCAGACGCTTTTTCTTCTTCTGCTGGGAATGAGCGGGGGGGCGGGACACGGAGAGACCCTGCGGATGCCGGGGGAGGAAACGGCGGAGTCCTCGGGGAAGTTCTTTCAGGAAAAATTTGCATGCGTCCGCTGGGTGGAAAGCCGATCCCCGGATTCGAAATGCCTGGAATGCCATGCATCGATTCTGCGTGAAGAAAACCTTGCACAAACGTCCGAAAACGGTGCGGCATCCACGGTCATGCTCATCCACGCCCAGCACATGCGTTCGGGAAAGGTGAACTTCACGTGTGTCACATGCCACCAGAGCGTGGATCCCTACCAGACCTCGTCTACCGGAGTCCGGACCCAGGTGCCGGCAAACATGTGTTTCAAATGTCACTTCCCACACGGTCAGGAATAGAAAAACCCCCGTGCGGCGTTTTTCGCCGGGGACGAAAAAAAAGATTTCCGGATAATCCGAAATGAGAAAAACAGAGCCTGCTTCAAAATACCGGGTCCGTCTGCAGGGGGTCGAGGAATACCAGGCACAGACCTCCTGCCGGAACGCCTGCCCCCTCGGAACCGATACCAAAGGGTACATCCGGGCCATCGCGGAAGGGGATTACACAAAAGCCTTTCTCCTGGCAAGGCGCACCAACCCCCTGGTTTCCATTTGCGGCCGGGTTTGCCAGGCCCCTTGTGAGGAAGCCTGCGGGAAAGGGGAGAAGGAAGGACCGGTGGCCCTGCGGGCGCTGAAGCGGTTTGCGTGTGAACAGCACGGCGCACGGTCGCCGCGTGTGGTGGAAAGGATGCTGGAAGAGCTCCACGAAAAGGGAGGGCCGGCCCTGGATGTACCCGGTGGCGGCGTCCTGGAGCTGGCCCGGCTGAGAAGGTCCCGGGCGGGCGCCGCCGGGACGCCGGAAGCCATGGGACGTGGCGTGGCCGTCATCGGATCCGGGCCTGCCGGGCTGGCAGCGGCTCACGACCTTGCCCTGCTCGGATACCCGGTCAGGATCTTCGAGTCGGCTCCTGAGCCCGGCGGAATGCTGCGGTGGGGAATCCCGGAATTTCGTCTGCCAAGGGAGCTTGTCCAGCAGGAAGTCGATGCCATCCTCCGCGTGGGTGTGGAACTGGAGTTGAACAGCCCCATCGGCAAGGAAAAAACGCTTACCGACCTGCGGAAGCAGGGCTTCCGGGCGATCTTCATCGCGGCGGGCCTTCATGCTTCCCGTTCCCTGAACCTGGAGGGGAGTCCCTTGAAGGGGGTCTCCAGCGGGCTCACCTATCTTCGTGATTACGAGAAGATCCCTGTGGGCAAAACCTGCCTCGTGGTGGGCGGCGGCGGCGTGGCCATCGACTGTGCCCAGCGGGCACTCCGGCAGGGAGCGGAAACCGTGATCGTGGCCTGCCTGGAATCCTGGGAGGAGATGCCGGCCCGGGCCCACGAGAAGAACGATGCGGCCGAGGAAGGGATCCGGTTCCATCCCTCCCTCGGGCCGAACCGGGTCCTGGGAGAGGAGGGTTCCGTAACAGGCGTGGAGTTTCTCCAGGTGGAATCCCTTTGGGATCCCCGGGGAAATTTCCGCCCCGTCTTCCGACCCCAAACGGAAACGGTGCTGAAGGCGGACTCCGTGATCCTGGCCGTGGGGCAAAGCTCCGGCTTCCCGGACTTCCAGGGAAACGACGCGCTGGACACCACATCGGAAGGCACGATCCGCGTTGATGAAAAGGGGGAGACCAACCTGCCGGGGGTCTTTGCGGGCGGGGATATCGCGTACGGGCCTCAAAGCGTTGTGAACGCCGTTGCGGACGGCCAGAAGGCCGCTCGCGCCATTCATGAATACCTGGAAGGGCGGAAGCTCCGGCTCAGAAAAAAAGGGTTCATGCGCCCCCTGGAACCGGGCTTCGAAAACACCCGTTGCGAAACGATCCAGCCCGCGGCTCCCCCCAGGAGGCCGCCGGCCGAAAGGATCCGGGACCGCCGCAGCGAGATCGAACTCACCTTCCTGGAAAGCCGGGCAAGGGAGCAGGCAGCCCGGTGCCGGCAGTGCCATATTCAGACCGTGTTCAACCGCAGGCTCTGCATCCTCTGCGGGACCTGCGTTGATACCTGTGTACACAACGCCTACAAGATGGTGAGGCTGGAGGATCTGGAAGGAGACGAAACGTTTCGCCGGGTCACCCGGACCCTTCGCCAGCAAGCCGGGTCCGACCGGATGATGACGGCCGTCATCAAGGATGAAGAGCGGTGTGTCCGTTGCGGCGCCTGTGCCCGACGCTGTCCCACGGGCGCCCTGACCATGGAGGCGTTTCATGCGGAAGAGGAGTGGGAATATGAGTGAGTTCCCGGACAGCTCCCACGAACGGGCGGATGAACAGGTGCGGACCCGGAGGGAGTTCCTGCGGTCCATGGGAGTGGGGTGGACAGGACTGGCGGTCCTGACCGGCCTTTCCGCGGTGGGCCTGATCAAGTTTCTGCTGCCCAATGTTCTCTACGAACCGCCCACGATCTTCCGGGTGGGGCTTCCGGAGGACTTTCCAGAAGGCGTGACCCTGATCCCGGAAAGAAACGTGTTCATTGTCCGGAAGGGTAAAGCCTTCCACGCCATCTCCTCCATCTGCACACACCTGCGGTGTCAGGTGGGACATGCGAGAGGCGGGTTCCAGTGCCCCTGCCACGGCAGCCGGTTCGACATCAACGGCAAGGTCCTCAAGGGGGCGGCCCCCCGGCCGCTGGACTGGTTTGAGGTCGCCCTGGCGGAAAACGGGGAGGTCCGGGTCAACACCAGGAGGAAAGTGAAGTCCGGCACGGAAGTGGTTCTGCTGGGATAAGGCAGCCGATTTCCGGGTAAAAACAAGAGAAGGTTTTTCCCATGGCACACAAAGCCGACACCCGCTTGAAGGAATCCCTCAGGAACCTTCCCGGAAACCTGAAGCGTTCCATCTTCCGGCATCCCCTCCCGGTTACGGACCAGGAACGCTCCGAGGCCGTTTACGGCAATTTCTTTCTGCACCTCCACCCTGTCAAGGTTCATCGGAACACGCTTCGTCTCTCGTATACATTCGGCCTGGGGCTCATCTCCTTTTACCTGTTCATTATCCTCACGGGCTCCGGAATCCTGCTGATGTTCTATTATATCCCCTCCACGGAACTTGCCTATCAAAGCATGAAGGACATCGAGTTCACCGTTTCCTTTGGAAAGGTCCTGCGCAACATCCACCGGTGGGCTGCGCATGCCATGGTGATCACCGTGTTCCTGCACATGTGGAGGGTCTTTGCCACCGGGGCTTATAAACCCCCCCGGGAGTTCAACTGGGTGATCGGGATCTGCCTGCTGATCCTTACCCTTCTTTTGAGCTTTACCGGCTACCTCCTTCCCTGGGATCAGCTTGCCTTCTGGGCCATCACGGTGGGGACCAGCATCGTGTCGTACCTGCCCGGGGTGGGGGATGATCTCCGCTACCTGAACCTGGGCGGAAACACGGTGGGGCAAAGCGCCCTTCTGCGCTTTTATGTACTTCACTGCGTGGTCTTTCCGCTGTTCATGGCGGTTCTCATCGGTGTTCATTTCTGGAGGATCCGCAAGGACGGAGGCCTCTCCCGTCCTCCCGCGGGCCCCCCTGGGAATGACGAAACTTCTTCTGAAGAAGATCGAGAAGAACTGGAGATGATCGGTTAGAACCATCGAGAAGGTTGCCGGGAGTACTGACATGCATCAAACAGAGCGGGATGAGGTTTTCCCCAGGGGCCCGGATAAAACCTACGCGCTCATGGAGGTCGTGGAGGGAGCCTCCTTCCAGGTGGACAAAGGCCCGGAGGACACCGTGTTGAGCTGGCCTCACCTGGTTCTGCGGGAACTCCTGCTCTTTCTGGTCCTGTTTGTCCTGATCCTGGGCCTGGCGCTCCTGTTCAACGCCCCGCTGGAGGAACCGGCAAACCCGCTCCACCCCCCGAACCCGGCCAAGGCGCCTTGGTATTTTGTGGGGATCCAGGAACTGGTGAGTTATTCGGCGTTCTGGGGGGGCGTTCTTCTTCCCGCGGTGGTCATGATCCTTCTTACCTTCCTCCCCTACCTGGACAGGGACCCCCGGGGTGTGGGCGTCTGGTTTTCCCCGGTTCGAAGAAAGGCAAACATCTTGTTTATCGTTTTCGTCCTGGCTGTAGTGATCCCGATCCTAGTTGGCCAGTATGTGCGTGGACCGAACTGGCAGTTCTACTGGCCCTGGGAAACATGGCCCGAGATTCCAACGATGACGGAGAAACCCTGAAAAGAAGATGGACAGCGACCGGTTGAAAAAGCTCTTCACCCCTTTGTGCCTTCTGGCACTCGGCGCGGTTCTGCTGGCCGTGTGGCTCGACAGGGACCGGGAGTGGAAGACGTACCAGGGGGCCTATTATGAGGCCGCGGCCGCCATGACGGAGGACCCTGCCAAGCGTCGTCAGATCCAGGAAACACCGCTGGAGATCCAGCAGATTCAAACCCGGGTGGACGGACGCGCGGACCGCTGCGTGACGTGTCACATGGGCGTGGACAATCCGAATTTTTCCGAACAGGCACAGCCGTTCACCACGCACCCGAAACAGGAAAGTTTCCGCAAAATGCTTCACCATTCGCTGGACGAGTTCGGCTGCACCTTCTGCCACGACGGACAGGGCCTGGCTACGACCAAGGATGCGGCCCACGGGCACGTCCCGCACTGGGACCGGCCCCTGCTCACAGGGGACTGGCTGGATGTGGGATGCGGCAGATGCCACAAGGGAACCCTGGGCCTTGCGGGAGCACCGACCCTTTCCAAGGGAAGGAGAGTGGCCCGGCGGGTGGGCTGCTACAACTGTCACAAGATGGAAGGCTTTGAACAGGAGAAGCAAGGGGAGTTCGGCCCGGATTTGCAGGGCGCGGGGCTCAAGCTCGACGAGGCATGGTTGAAGCGTTGGCTGAAGGACCCCTATGCCTTTCAAGCCAGGACGAAGATGTTGAACTTCTATCTCACGGAGGAAGAGGCGCAGGCGTTGACCACGTTTCTCATGGCCATGAAGGGAGGGGGAACCATCCAGGCGGAAAGCCTCCAGGACGTCCCGGAGGTGGCCAGGGGCCGGGAACTGTTCCAGCAGTTGAGGTGTTTCTTCTGCCACAAGACGGAGGGGTTCGAGAAAAAGGACATGGCCCCGGATTTGACCGGCTTTGGGATGAAGAACGCCCTGGACCTGGATTTCGGCACCGTCAAGGATGCGGCCTACACCCTTCGCGGCTGGACACGCCTCAAGATCCGTGACCCCCGGGGGTTCGAAACCCGGGAAACCGAACTCGCCATGCCCGGCAACGATCTCACCGGGGACGAAGTGGACGCGTTGAGCGTACTTCTTCTGGGTTTCTCCGGTGAGGGGGTTTCCAGGGCGTACCGGCGCAGGGAGGATTTCGGGGACAACGATGGAAAAAGACTCTTTGAAAGACTTCACTGCGTGGGCTGCCATAACGTCTCGATGGAAGGACTGGTGGGGACCAATACCGAAAACGTTGCCATGGATCTCTCGGGGATCGGCAACAAGGTGAAGGTGGTCTGGCTGTTCCAGTGGCTCAAGGACCCGTCCTCGATCTACCCGGACACAAAGATGCCCACCGTGGGTTCCCTCACGGAAGAACAAGCGCTCAAGCTTGCCGAATATGTCATGCGTTTTCGCAGCGACACGGAGGAAGACATCCTTGTGGGCGGTGCGGACGGGAAGCGGTTGGACATCTCCATGGAGTCGATTCTGAAGGGGAAAAAGGTCTATGAGTCCATGGAGTGCTACCGCTGCCATCGCATCGGCGACCGTGGCGGGCGGATCGCGCCGGAGCTGTCCCGCATCGGGGAAAAGGTCCGTGAGGACTGGTTGCTCCGCTGGCTGGCCACGCCGGAAAACTACAACCTGAACATGATGGATGACCGTCCCGTCACGCTTACCGAACCAGAGGTTGCAGCCCTGTCCGGCTATCTTCTCACGCTTCAGCAGGAGGAGGGAATCCCTCCCGCGATTCCTCCGGATGCGCTCATCCTTCACGAGGATCAGGAGCCGGAACTCAAGAGTGTGGAAAAGGGGAAGAACCTCTTCGGCGAGGATGGGCCGGTCCACTATCTCTTCGGGAAACGTGTGGGGAAGATGGGCCTTGGGTGCTACGGATGCCATGAACTGGGTGGCCGTGGCAACGATATCGGGCCGGACCTGAGCGAAGAGGGCGGCAAGGTGAAGCGGGACTGGCTGCAACGCTGGTTGAAGGTTCCTCGAAGGTATATGCCCGATACCCGGATGGGCGATTTTCACCTCACTGACGAGGAAGTAAACGCCCTGACGGATTTCCTCATGACCCGGGAGTTAAAGGCATCCGGGGGGCCGGCCGGACCTCGGACAGAACCTCCTCCTTCACGGGGGGTAATATGAAGCAGATCGGATTCTACGACGACCTGAGCAGCTGCATCGGGTGCAGGACCTGCGAGATCGCCTGCAAGGACAAGAACAACCTGGAAGTGGGGCCCCGGTTGCGGCGCGTGGTGGAGGTGGACGGCGGGAAGGCCCCTGCCCTGTGGTCCTACAAGGTCAGCATGTCGTGCTTTCACTGTGAGGACCCTGCCTGTGTGAAGGTGTGTCCCGTCCAGGCCCTGGTGAAGCGGAAACAGGATGGGATCGTGGTCCCCTATCCGGACAAGTGCATCGGATGCCGCCGATGCGAGTGGGCCTGCCCGTACCGGGCCCCCCAGTACGACCCGGCAAGCAAGAAGACCATGAAATGCAACTACTGCTACGATCTCGTGGACCGGGGACTCAACCCGGCGTGTGTGGACGCCTGCCTCATGCGTGTTCTGAAGGCCGGTCCGTTGAAGACGTTGAAACAGGAGCCCGGTGTGGTGGGCCGGATCCGGGGTTTTGCGGATCCCCGGTTTACCCATCCGTGCGTTGTGTTCAAACCGCATCCCGAGAGCCTGGAGAATCAAGGAGCGAACCATGAGTAAAAAGGTTTGGATCCCTTTGGGAATCGTCGTTGTTCTGGTGATCGTCGCCGGCGTGTTCTGGTTTCAGCAGAAAACCAGGGAGAAGGAGGTGCTCGTCTCCCAGGAACTCCTCCCTGCGGAAGTACCTGTCCAAACCCCGCAGGCCGTCACCGAGGGCCTGGTTGTCGAAGAACTCGAGGAAAAGGGCAGAAATTTTCAGCTCCGGCTCGTGGCGGAGGTGGATGCCAGCCCGCAGGTCGTTTACAGCACCCTGGTGGATTTCGAACAGTTAAAAAATCTTATCCCGGACTGCACCAAGCTCGAGGTGGTGGAGACGGAGGGGAACCGCACCGTGGTGTACATGAAGCGTTTCATCCTGTTCATGGGAAAAGAGATGGGGGGGAACCTGGAATACACAATGTATCCGGAAGAAAAAAAGTTCCAGATGAAAGTGCTCCGGGACCCCAACGCAAAACTCACGGAAAACTGGTCGTTCGAACCTGCTGGGGACAAAACCCGCGTGACCTACCTGGCGTACGTTCAGCCCAAGCTGAAGGTGCCGATCTTCCTGGCCCAGGCCTGGGTCAGGAACAACTTTGTGGACCTCATGAAGGCCGTGAAAGAAAAACTGGAGAATCCACCCGCTTCCGGATAAGGAAACCAGGAAAGAATGAACGACCCAAACTCTCGAGACAAAGGTTCCTTTCTCCCGGGGATGTTCAAGCGCCCCCTGGACCGCCGTACCTTTTTGAAGGGGTCGGCCTCTCTCGGGGCCGCCCTGGGCCTGGCACAACAGGGGCTGGGGATAGGGGGCCTGCTGCGGGCCGGACCCGCAGAGGCCGGCCCGGCGGTGAAGAAGGAAGTCAAGGTGACGAGCTGCTCCCACGACTGCGGCGGGCGGTGCGTGCTCGTGGCTCACCTGGAAGACGGGATCGTGACACGGATCTCCACGGACGACGGCTCCCTGCTGGACACGTACGGACTGGACACGCCGGAAGTCCCGCAGATCCGGGCCTGCCTCCGGGGACGCTCCTACCGCAAGCGCCTCTACTCCCCCTACCGCCTCAAGTATCCCATGAAGCGGATCGGGGAACGGGGCGAAGGCAAATTCAAACGGATTACTTGGGACGAGGCCTATGACACGATCGCCAAGGAAATGGTTCGTGTCAAAGAGACCCACGGTCCGGCCTCCATCCTGGATATGTGCTTTGCCGGGGACACGGTTTCCCTGCTGAGCGAGCTCTACCCGTTTCTGCCCTGGGCACTCGTGAGGCGTTTCCTGGACTGTTTCGGCTGTGCCGTCCATTTCTGGGACACCATGTGTTTCGAGGGGGCCATTTTTGCGGCCAACTACACGGTGGGGGATCTTCTGGACGGTTGTGAGGCGGACAATTTCATTCACTCCAGGCTGATCATCCTCTGGGGTTTCAACCCGGCCCACTCCATTCACGGAACAAACACCCCCTGGTACCTGAAGCTCGCAAAGGAACAGGGGTGCAAATTCGTGTCTATCGACCCCCGGTACACGGACTCCGCCGCCGCCTACGATGCATGGTGGATCCCCATACGCCCCGGGACCGACGTGGCCATGATGCTGGCCATGGCCTATGTGATGATCGACGAAGATCTCTGCGACAAGAACTTCCTGGAAGCCTATACCCTCGGGTTCGACGAGGAGCACATGCCGAAAAACGCGCCGCCCGGGGCATCCTTTAAAAGCTACGTTCTGGGCGTGAGCGACGGCGTCCCGAAAACACCACGATGGGCGGCATCCGTTACCGGGGTGCCGGCAAACGACATTGCCAAGCTGGCCAGGATGTACGCAAAAACCCACCCTACCGCCCTGATCCACTGCTGGGGGCCGGGCAGACAACCCTGGGGCGAACAGTTCCATCGGGCCGGGTACACGCTGGCCGCCATGACCGGAAACTTCGGGAAGCTCGGAAGCCACGTGGGCGGCATCGGCGGCGCCCTTCCCATTACGGCGGCAATCTTCCCCCCCACCAAACCCCCGGTGAAAACCACGATCAAGGAGAGCAAGTGGGCCGATGCCGTCCTGTTGGGGGACAAGGCGCCCAGTCAGCTCATCGGGAACTTCGGCGATGCACCGCCGCCCAACATCAAGATGATCTACGGGGCGGGGCATAACTTCATGCAGCAGACCTCCAACATCAAGAAGAATATCGAAGCGATCAATAAGGTGGAGTTCTTTGTCTTCCACGAGCAGATGATGAACTTCACGGCCAAGTACGCGGACATCCTTCTGCCCGTGGCCACGCACTTCGAAGCAGAGGACGGAGCCGCCATATGGGTGCGCGGACGGTACATCATCCACCGGGCAAAGGTCATGGAACCCATGTTCGAGTCCAAACGGGACCTGGAGATCCTCACCGACCTTTCCGAACGCCTGGGCATACGGGAACAGTTCAATCCGAAAAAGACCCGGGAGGCCTGGATCCGTGAGTGGATCCGCCAGCTTTCACGCCAGTTCCAGGTGGACATCCGTTACGATGACTTTGTCCAGAAGGGTCTCTACAAGTTCCGCTATGACACCCCGATTTACGCCTTCAAGGACGAGATCGAGGACCCGGAGAACAACCCCTTTGCCACGCCTTCCGGAAAGATCGAAATCTACTCTCAGGAAATGGCGGAGATGGACTGGAAAAATTCGAAATACGGCAGCCCCATACCGCCCCTGCCCACGTATATGGAAGGCTGGGACAATATCAATTCCGCATCCGACAAGCATCCGCTCAAGGCCATCACGCCCAAGATACGGTTTCGAACACATTCCATCTACTACGAAAACCCCTGGCTGCGGGAAACCTATGTTCAGCACATGATGATGAACCCCACGGATGCGGAACCCCGGGGGCTTCGGAGCGGCGACACCACCCGGGTGTTCAACGACCGCGGCTGCATTGTCATCCCTGTTTACGTCACCGACCGGGTCGTGCCGGGGGTCGTGTCCATCCCCCAGGGGGCGTGGTGCGACCTGGATGAAAACGGAATTGATCGTGCCGGAAGCGCAAACCTGCTCACCGAGGATCGCGCCTCTCCCTCGGGGGCATGGCCCTTGAATGCACCAATGGTCCAGGCAGAAAAGACGGACCTGGAATACCGGCCGGGCTGGGACATGGAGGCCGCGAGCCGCGCGACCCTGAAAAAGGGGCAGACCTGATCCGGTTCGAGAAAGGCCCTGAGGATAAACAGGATGAACTCCCTGGAAAAGGAAGTGCACGCATGGAGAGGGCGGCTCTACGCCCTCATGGGGCTTGCCTATTACCGGAAGCCTTCCCGGGCGTTCCTGCAGGGCATGGCGGAAACGGATCCGTTCTGCGAGTCTGTTTTCCCGGAAGACAACAGGGAGATAGCGGAAGGCCTCCGGATGCTTTCCTCCTCCCTGGCGCCTTTTAAGAAAGGCGTGCCGGATCCGGATCTGGAGCGCCTTCAGTGGGACTACATGCGGATGTTCACCGGGCCGGGCAAGCCCAAAGCACCGCCCTGGGAATCGTTCTACCGGACCGAGGAGAGGATCATCTTCAGCGCCTACTCGCTGGACGTGCGGGCCTTTTACGAGCGGTTCGGACTCGTATTCGAGCACAAGAACCAGGAGCCGGATGACCACATCGGTCTGGAACTGGAATTCATGGCCCATCTCTGTAACCGGTGTTCCGGTACGCACCGGAAGGAGAACGGAAAAGGGTGCGCGGCCGCCCTCCATGCCCAGCGGGAATTCCTGGACCGTCATCTTCTCGCGTGGGCGCCGGAATTCTGCCGGGATGTCCGGGACGGGGCGGAAACCGGGTTCTTCGCGGGCCTGGCGTGGCTCACCGAAGGGTTTCTTTTCTGGGATCAAGGGTTTCTTGAAGCCCTGGCCTGATCCTGCCTTTGCCTGATGGGAAGGGTCAAACATGAAGGTTCGGACGCTCGTACTGTCTGTTTGTGTCCTGGAACTGTTCCTGAAGGCCTCGGTCTCGCGGGGACAACAACCGGAAACGGTCGGGGGCGCGGAACAGCAACAAACCGATGAAGACGCGTGCATCATGCATTCCGACCGATTTACGGACATCGTCATCCTTCCGGGAAGCCGGATTTCCAAACTCCAGGGAGACCCCATTTCCCGCATGCGGCTCCTGGTGAGGCGCCGGGGTCAATGGCACCCGGTTCCCTTCCAGATCGATGAAAAGACCGAGGAGGGAGATTATCTCTTTCCCCTGGGGAAGGAAAACGACCGAGACAGGAAAAACCGAAAGCTCGACGCCTGGGACGAGGTCCTGTTCATGGCCAGGGATGCCGGTTGCCGGGCGGACCCGCGCGATTGGCCGCCGGGCCGCGTACACGGGGAGGAGATCGAGGTGACGGATCCCGTCACGGACGAGCAGGGATGGTTCTACCTGTTTTCCTATACCGACCCCCCTCCCCTTTCCCCTGTGGACCTGATCCGGTACGACCCGGAATACGACCGGTTCCTCAGCAAGTACTATGTGGCCGGATATTCCCGGATCAAGAACGACCAGAAAGCGGTGATGGAGTATTACACGGTGCCGGAAAAAACCGGTGGGGAGGGAGTGAACTGGTTCGACTCCGCCAAGATCTGGACACGGATTCAGCTTTTTTTCTCCATACTCAAGATCACCATCCACAGCGATGACTGGGTGTCCTGGGTCCCGGCCTACATCGACGGACCGATCCGCGTGGTGGTGAAGAAGCGCATGGCCATCAAGCTGGGGCTCGGGCTTCGCTCGCCCAACGTTGATGCGGATCTGATCTATTACCCGCATTTCTTTGCCTCGGCCCTTGTGATCTCCATTCCCTTTGATCCATCGATCCTTACCAGTTCCATGCGCATTACCATCGGGACCGACCTGAACCACAATGCCGTGGGGATGCTTTTCTGGAACTCGGAGAACCCGGAACCCGTGGTGGTGGACGGGCGCATGTCCCCCCAGGAGAAGGCCCTGGACATGAAACCGGACCGTTGGCGGGTGGTGACCGGGGATCCGGGGACCTACCTGGGCAAGGCGGTTTACGCAGGCAACTTCAAGCTCTCCAACATCAAGCTCGGCGAGGGCCGATACATCGATGATTACACGCATGAGGAACCGCCCGAGAACGAGCCCGGGATCTTCGGAAGCTACAACTGGACGTGGGACATCACGAACGGAAAACGGGGAAAGTACGTGGTGTGGATGGAGGCGCACTACGGCCCATCCATCGAAACCGAAGAGGACATGGCCCGTTGCCTGCGCGTGACGGACCACCCCCTTCACGTTCGGGTGGGAACCCGAACGATGCTCAACTGCCTGCTCATCCCTCCCCCCGGTTTCGGCCGTGACGTGCTGCCGGAGATGTACCGGCGGGAGGTGCAGGAGAAACACTCGGAAAAGTAAGCCCCAACCCCATCATCGTTCCCAAAGAAGAGGTACAGCACATGTCTCCAGGAAAAAACCAGAAGGTTCTCTTCGTCGACTTTGAAAAATGCACGGGGTGCAGGACATGCGAGGTGGCCTGCTCCCTGAAGAACGAGGGGATCTGCAACCCGGCCCTGTCCCGGATCACCGTGGTCAAGTGGGAGGGGATGGGTATTGACGTGCCCATGGTGTGCCAGCAGTGTGAGACCCCCCCCTGCCGGTCCGTGTGCCCCGTGGAAGCCACGTATCGAAACGAGGAGACCGGCGCCATGAACATCGATTACGACGGGTGCATCGGCTGCCGGTCCTGCGTCACGGCCTGTCCCTTCGGGGCGCTCGTGGTGCACCCCCAGACCGGCAGGGTCATGCGCTGCACGCTCTGTGACGGGGATCCCACCTGCGTCAAGTTTTGCGAGACCAAGGCCCTGCAATTCGTGGTGCCCTCCAAGCTGACCTATCTGAAGAAGAAGGCGGGTGCCTCACGGTTGTCGGAGCTTCTTACCAAAATCGATCTCGAGTAAAAGGGGAAGCACTATGTACGGTTGGGCAGGCAACATCCTCCGGGTTAACCTGACGGAAGGAACGGTTGACAAACAACCCCTGGATCCCGCTTTTGCACGAAAATGGTACGGCTGTCACGGCTTTCTGCAAAAGGTGATCTTTGATGAATACGACTTCAGGGAAAAGGATCCCTTCAGCCCGAAAAACATCGTGGCCGTGGCCCCGGGCGCGCTCACCGGCACCTTCACCCCCGGTTCGCAGCGGCTGGGCGTGGGGGTTGCGCTGAGCCCCTCTTACGGCGGCTACCTGGACGGATTCAGCGGGGGGCACTTCGGGCCGGAACTCAAATATGCGGGGTACGACCTGGTCGTCTTCTACGGCCGGTCCCCGAAACCGGTTTACCTGCGCATTCACGATGACGAGGTGGAGCTGAGAGACGCCGGGGGCGTGTGGGGCCAACGGGTGAGGGAGTCCGACAAACGCATCAAGGAAGAGCTGGGAGACCCCCGTTACCGAACCCTGCTCATCGGGCCTTCCGGGGAAAACCGGGTGCACGGCGCCATGGCGGTCGCCGACCTCTTCCGGTGTCCGGCCGGGGGATCCACCGGTGCCGTCATGGGATCCAAGAACCTCAAAGGCATGGTGGTCCTGGGCACCCGGGGGGTGCGCGTGGCGGACCCGGAGGCCAGCTTCGAGGCCTATGACAAGATCTACCAGAAAAACCGCGTGGAGCCGCGCTTCAAGGTGTTCGCCGAGCGGGGCACCAAGTGGCTCGTGGCCCTCTCCGGAACCCTGAACTGCCAGTACAACGTGCAGGCCCGGGAGTTCGACTACAGCAAGGTCAACGTGGACCGGTTCGTGGAGGACCTGGCCGAGGCCCACAAGGCCTGTCACACCTGCTTTCAGCACTGCGATCACTACTGGAAGATCAAGTCCGGAAAATACGCGGGGGAGTACGGCGTCGGGGGCGAGGCCGGTTCCATCATCCCCATGGGCCCCATGATCGGGAACGACGACT
>CAYTRL010000002.1:0-42767 GCA_964439795.1 uncultured Thermodesulfobacteriota bacterium | reverse complement strand
CGCGAGAAGCTGGCCAGACAGGTCCTGGAAAAGCTGAAGGCGGGGGATGTGATGGAGGGGACCGTGACGCGGTTGATGAAGTACGGAGCGTTCGTGGACATCGGGGGGGTGGAGGGAATGCTCCACATTTCCCAGATGGCTCACTATCGACTGAACGACCCTTCGGACCTCCTCAGCGTGGGCCAGCAGATCAAGGTGCTCGTGGAACAGGTCGAGGCCGGTCCGGACGGACGACCGCGGATCTCCTTTTCCATGAAGGCCCTGGAACCCACCCCCTGGGAAAAGGGCCTGGGCTTCCGGGAGGGAGAGGTCGTCCAGGGGACGGTGAGGCGACTCATGGACTTCGGTGCGTTCGTGGAGTTGATCCCGGGAGTGGAGGGGCTTGTTCACGTTTCGGAAGTCTCCTACGAAAGGATCCCCCACCCTGGAAAGCTGCTGGCCGAAGGGCAGGAAGTGGACGTGCGGATCCTCCGGATCGACGAGGAGAAGAAGAGGATCGCTCTTTCCATTAAAGAGGCGAGTTCGTTCCGGCCCGCCGCCGGGGGGGAGAAGAGTCCCGTCAAGGGGGAGAAGGTGAAGCTGGAGGCGGGCCTCCAGCTCGTTGGCGTGGTGGAAAGCGTCTCGTCCCGGGGCCTGCAACTTCGCCTGCCGGAGGCAGGTCCCGGTGTCCGGGGGTACCTCCCCCAGGAAGAGCTGGGTCTTCAGGGGCGTGGGACGGATATGAAGAAGAAGTTTCCTCCGGGAACCTCGATCCAGGTTGCGGTGGAGTCGGTGGAGGGAGAAGACAAGGTTCGGCTCTCCCACAAGAAGATGAAGGAACGGGAACAGCGGGGAGAGTACCAGAAGTACCGGGATCAGGGAAACAAGCCGGGGGGCCTGGCAACCCTGGGGGATCTTTTCAAGGACTTCAAACTCCCGGAGAAGTGAATCCGCCCCGGTCCCTGGGATGGCCTGTGTCGGAGACCAAGGGGCATCGACCCCCGGCAGTTCTCAAGATGGGCACCCCTCTCGAGAGTTCTGCCCGTGAGCAACGTAAAACAACTTCAGTGAAAGAAGACCCACCTCTTTTTCAGGCGAACAAGAAGTGCCCGTATCTACGGCGGGCGAAGGTGTGGGTCGCAAGACAGTACTAAGTACGTCGCAGTGATACGGACTGAGCCCAACGCCGCAGACGGGTGCTTATCGTTCGCCTGATTAATCCTGACCGTTCCAGCAATAAAGACACAACTGCTCCCGCGGGAGACCGATGGCCTGCACCATGTCGTCCAACCGCTGGTACAGGAGCGAGGTCACGTTCAGGTCCCGCAGGATCCACTCCACCATGGCCTTGTACTGTGGGCTCGATTCATCCAGATACGCACTCACGTCCTCCGTGTCCCTGCCTTCCAGGGAGTGGATGGCCTTGCGGGCGGCCAACTCGTTGATGTGCCGGGTGGACCGGAGGAACATGCACGGAAACATGAGCGGGGGACACGCCGGGCGGATGTGAATCTCCTTGGCCTTGTTTTCCCAGAGCTTCTGGACGGTGAGGTTCTTCAGCTGGGTGCCCCGCACGATGGAGTCCTCGCACAGCACGATCCGCTTTCCCTGGATCACCTCCCGGATGGGGATGAGTTTCATTTCGGCCACGAGGTCTCGGATTTCCTGGGAGGGCGGCGTGTAGCTTCTTCCATATCCGGGAGTGTACTTGACCAGAGGACGCTGGTAGGGAATGCCGGCCTCCATGGCATATCCGATGGCGTGGCCGGTACCGGAGTCCGGGACGCCCGCAGCCAGGTCCGCCTCCACGGAGTCCGAACGGGCCAGGTACGTCCCGCACCGCTGGCGAACGCCTTCCACTGAGATTCCCTCATATTGTGAGGCCGGGTACCCGGTGTAAATCCAGAGAAACGTGCAGACCTGTTTCCGGGGAAGCCCGGGCCGCAGTTTATGGACCTCACCTGACTCGATCCGGATGATCTCTCCCGGTTCCAGGTCCCGGTCCACTCGGAACCCCAGGTTGGAAAAGGCACAGCTCTCGGTTGATACGGCCCAGTCGCCTCCGTTCTTCGCCAGGATGAGAGGCGATCGGCCCAGGTTGTCCCGTGCGGCATAGAGGGCGTTTCGGGTCAGCAACAGCAGGGAGCAGGATCCTTCGATCTGTTCCATCGTCTTGGCAATACCGTCCTCGGGGTTTTCCCCCATGGCGATCATCCGGGCAACGATTTCCGTCCGGTTGATTCCCGTGTCGGAGATCTCCGAGAATGCGACCCCTTTTTCGTGCAGTTTTTCGACCAGTTCCTTGGTGTTGAGGATCCGGCCCATGGTGGCCACGGCAAACTCCCCAAAGTGGGTGGATATGAGCATGGGCTGGGGGTCCAGGTCGCTGATGACGCCGATGCCCATCCGGCCGGGCATGGTCTTGTACTCGGCCGCGAACTTGGACTTGAACTGGGCCAGGCTGATATCGCGTATCCTTCGGTGGATCTGGGAGCCCATGACCACCATCCCCGCCTTTTCGGTTCCCATGTGGGAATGATAGTCCGTCCCGTAGAACAGCGTCTCAGAGCAGTTTCCCGATGAAACAATACCAAAAAGCCCGCTCATTTCGTTTTCCCTTTGTTTTGTTGCTGTACCTGTTTAATCAATAAAAAAAATTCCACCCGGCCGAAAAAATATACTAGCGGATGCCCCCGGGGGAATCAAATACGACCTCAAGCGGCTGGTGAGCACTCTTCCGCTCGAGTTCCTCTGCCGCATCCCTTCATTTCACAAACAAAGTGCAACACCTCATAAGGGTGTTGCACTTTGTTTGTGAATCCACCTCCCGGCGTTCTCCGGGATGACTGCAATAAGATGTTTTCCGACACGCCCCTCTAGTAGGCTCGGCCTGCAAGCGGTTTCAAGGGAGTCCGGCGGCGGGGCTTTTGCTTTCCCATAGTCTGCGACACCCTCGAGCGCCTCACCGTCCGAACGATCAGAAAGGCTGACATCAGGGAACCGAGGGCCAGGATGCAGGCGCCTGCCACGAGATAGATCGCGAGAACCAGAAGGATCAAGGGTCCGA
Source organism: uncultured Thermodesulfobacteriota bacterium (assembly GCA_964439795.1). Classification (GTDB taxonomy): domain Bacteria; phylum Desulfobacterota; class DSWW01; order DSWW01; family DSWW01; genus CAYTRL01. Next base: position 39,721 of record CAYTRL010000002.1, on the reverse strand, counting down.
AATCAAAGAACATGAGTGCCTCCTTTCTTTTTAAATCTCTTTCATGAGCATTTCGGTGACTTCTTCATCGGCCAGTCCCAGGTACTCCTTGGTGGTCTCCGGGTTGGTGTGCCCGAACCGCTGGCACAGGATCTTCCAACTCGAACCGTACTTGGTCCTCTGGATGTAGCCAAAGGTTTTTCTCAGGGTCTGGGACCCGTAGGCTTCCCTGTTCAAGCCGGCATCCTCGCACCACTCCTTGACCATCCGGTTCAGGGAGCGTGTCCTGAGCCTTCCGTGTCCTTTCCGAGAGGGGAACAGGAAATCTTTGTCCTGGAATTCCGGGTTCTGCTCGAGATACTCCTTCAGGATCCGGAAGCAGAGCGGGTTCAGCACAAAGAAGGTCGTCCTGCCGGTTTTCTTCTCACGCAGGTGCTTCTGGATCCCCACGTCCAGGGTGCGGACATCTCCCACCCGCAGGTCGAGGAGGTCGCTGGATCTCAACCCGTTGTTCGTGCCCATGCAGAAGATCAACGCCTCCCGCAATTTCCCCTGATCCAGCAACTGCTGGCGGATGGTCGCCACGTCCTCGGGGTCGCGGATGGGCGCCACCTTCAGGGAGCGCCCCTTTAAGCTGGTTCTGTGACTCATGATCCGGTCCTCCTTGTTGAATGTTACCTATCGATACAAATAATATAAAAGGTAACATATAAAGTCAACAGAAATCTTTATATTGTTTTTTGATGTCTGAATTAGCTTTAAATATAGGCATGTTAATGGACGTCCTTTGGGGGTCGATTAATGGTACCTTTTTTTGTAAGACCATATATCCGGTCCAGGATCCGGCTCCGGGTTGGCGGTTCCGGGGCCTGGCCTTTCGGGCTGACGGGTGCCTGAACGACTTCTTGTGTCATGACTGCGGAAGGGGGCATCCATATCCGTGTTTTTTCATGGTGCCCGATCCATCGGTATCAGCCCGATCGATCCGCCCGGGATGGCAGCGGACGGCCCTCACGGTTTCACAAGGCTTCTGAATCGTGCGCCCTTCATTGACTATCAAAAGAAAGGAGGGGACAGAGCGAGGGAAGGGATCGGTGAGTCCGATCAATGATACGCAGCACGAAAGAAAGGGGCCCTGTTTCGGGGAAACGGTGTGCCGGACAATGGAGGAGAACGATCATGGCCGGAATGAAAAAGGACCCGAATCCGGAAAAGGCAGGGGTAGGGAAGGAGTCGCCTGCCGAGGAGATCGACTCATGCGGCCTCTGCTCGGCCCTTTTCTCGAAAAACGAGGAGAAGTCGTCCCGTGGCGGAACCGGGAAACCCTCCGGGGGACCCTGGCGCTTCATGACGGAGAGGGAGTTCAGCGTTCTCAAGGCCATGAGAAGCCTCCGGGATAAAGCCGTAAAGATCAAGAAGCGTATCCGGGCCATTGAAAAGGAACTTGGAAGCGGTCCCCGGACCGACAGCAAAGAGTCGGCAGGGAACGACCGGGCCGATGAAGTCCTCTGGGAGCAGCAGATGGCCGAAGAACTGCTCTACCACTGCGACAGGCTTACCACGCTCAAGCAGCAGTGGAGTGAGATGGACATGGAACGGATGGCTGCGCAGGAAGAGCGGATGCGGCTTCTGGGCCACATCCAGTGATGATGAAAGACCTTTCCTAATTTGCCCCCCCACGGATTCCACAGCCGGGGGCTTTGTTTTCCAGCACGCACTTACAGTTCCTCGCCGGAACCGGGACGTAGGGGTTGGTGCGGTCGTCCTTGCGGTATTCCTGGCAATCCTGCGGAACGATCCGGTGGTTGGGCGAGATGGAACCGTCTCCGTCCGCATCCACCCAGACCGGGTTCGTCACCGAGAAAGGCAGGATCGTGCCGGGCAGGCTGCCCGACCGGATCTGTTCCAGGGTGATGGCTTTCCGGTTTTTCCAGTTGTAGGGCAGGAGGGGGTACAGGCTCTGGGAACCCGTCACCGAAGCGGTGTAGTGCGCGTCACCGGAGACGGTTCGGGCCACCGTCGTTCGGAATTCGTTCCTCGTGCCGCCCGCATGGCCGGGGACGGGAGAGGGCAGGGCCGGGATGTCGCTGAAGGGGACGCCGTTCTCGTAAAGGGTCAGACGGTCCGCCACGAGCCAGGAAGGGCTTTGAACCTGCACATCGATCTTGATTTCCGTGCCGGCCGGCGCATCCAGCAGTTCCCCCACCCGGGCCTGTCCGGGACCCTGGGAGTTTCGTATGGTCATATCGATGAAGGCGCCCAGGGTGACGCTGTTCTTCCCCTCCCGGACGGCCCGGGTGAAATGTTCGGCATCGAAGTCCGCCAGGTCGTCGTACCCCTCCCCGACCCGGACCAGGTTCCGGGCGTAGCCGCTCCCCTCCACCCAGCGCGTGTGCGTGTCCGAGTTGCCCGTGGCCGTAAGTCGCCATCCCGCGTTCAGCAGGTTGAACCAGTCGGAAAGCCCCTGTACGTTGCCGAAGGTGATGACCTCCATGGCGTTGAACCTTGGGGAAAGCCACTGCGTGTCCGGAGGAAGCCGGCTGTCCCCGGGTGGAAATGCGTCCGGGCCGTTGAAAGGGCCGTTCATATCGAACAGCAGATCGATGAGGGTGAAGTAGTTGGATATGTTTCCGGGAGCCGGAATCGCCCTGGGATGCATGATCTGGAAGACGGCGTTCGGGTTGATGCCGAGGACCTCTTCCACCAATTGGACCGGGCTCTTGCCCACCCAGTTGATCGCCCCGCCGTTGGGGGTATCGGTCCGGGGCAGGGGAAAGGGGCCGAAGTGACCGGTGGAAAAGGTGGTGATCTCCTGGCCGGCGATGGTGGCGATCTTTCCCGCCACACCCATCTCCCGGATGGTGGGCCAGTAGTCGGAAACGTATGCGTGGTCGGTGGCCACGATCACGTCCACCCCCTCCGTCAGCATGTTGGCGACCCGTTTCCGGTACGAGAGTACGCAGTCCGGGCCGGGAGCGGAATGTACGTGAAAGTCCCCGGACAGAAACCCCCGGGTGTTCACCACGTGATGGAGCTGGACCTGGATCTCCCGGGCTTCGTTGGCCGACAGGGCCAGCGGCTGCCGGAACATGGAGTACTCCACCCCCCGGGTGATTACCAGGTCCATGTCCCCGGGTTCCACGAAAATGTCGAATTCACCGGTGATGCTGTCCACCATGCGCAGGACACCGGGAGCCAGCGGATCGAACCCGTCCCCCTGGAGTCCTGAATCCGGCGGGCTCGGGTCCAGGCCCAGCAGTGTCAGGCGCGCGGGAAGCCGATCGCCGAACGAGTCTTTGACCTCCACATGCAGACGGGCCGTGGGGGGCAGGGTCAGCGTCACGTCCGGAGTTTCCGGGGGTTCGGCGCGAAAGGGTACTTCCAGGGGCACCGGTGTGGGCTCCGAACGGCCGTCTGCGTAGGGTCTTCCGGTCTGCCCGGCGATCAGCGCCGCCGGGCCGGGAGGGAGGCAAAGCTGAAAGCGCCCCTGGGAACCGGTCCGCGTATGAGTGATCGCCAGGGGCCAGGGCGCTGTTCCCGGCTCCCGGAGCGCGGTCACGTCCGCCCCATGGATGGGGAGACCCGATCCGTCCTCGACCACGCGGCCCAACACCGGCGAGCATGCCTTCTGATCCGCGACCTTGTTGGCGTTCTCGATGGCCTGGTCCACATCTTTTCCGGCAACAAAATACGAACCAAACGTCAGGGAGCCGCCCGGGGGGACGCTGTCCGGAGAGCGGTCCGGAAACAGGATGATGTCCGCAACCTCTCCCTTGTGCAGAAGGACCTGGGCTCCGAGCATGGCCAGGAGGAACCGGTCTTCGCGGCCGTCCGGGGTGAGGCCGTATCCCACCGGGATTCCCCGTTCCACCGGGTCGAAGAAGATCATATCCGCCACATCGATCTCTCCGGACCCGAAGGCCGATCGACCCGGAAGGAAAAGGTTGACCTGTCCCCCCTGCACGAAGTAGGCGAGGAGGAACGGCACCGGATCGGACCCCGTGTTCCGGGCCGTGAACTCCACCCGCAGGCCCGGGCTTCCCGGTGAGAGAATGTAGCGGATCTCGAACCGGAGGGGCCAGGGCTGGTCCAGGTCCACCCCCCGGAGTGAGAACGGATCAAAACCGACAAGGGTCTTCGCGGCCATGCCCAGGATGAAGTACCCGCTCAGGTCGTATCCCCCGCGCGTCACGACCACGGCCTGTCGTCCCGGCCCGCCGGGCTCTTCCACTTCCACCGATTCGGTCCGGACCGTTCCCGCCAGGTTCACGAGAAAACCAAGCTCGCCGAAAACATCTTCTCCAGGGTTCCCGGCCGGCCGGTTCACGTCGCAGTCGATCACGTTTCCCCCGAACTGGGAAGACACCGCGATGTGCTGAACCGGCCGTTGAACGATGAACCGCATCCGGTCGTTCTCGAGCAGAAAGTCTCCCACCTGTCCCTGTGCAAGCCCGCCGCCGATCAGCTGCCCGGAAGACTCTATCCGGGTGGCACAGGCCCCGGCCGTGGGGTCGCAGCCCGCGGCGGAACCGCCGTTTGTCGCCGGGGCGCTGGTTCCCTTTCCGCATCCGAGCAGGGCAGAGAACAGGATCAGGCACGTGACGGTCATGCAGTGGTTGGTTTTCACGGCGGATGGTCCCCCTGCAGATTTTTGTAGAATATCAAAAAGGATTAGCTTCAGGATAAAGTCAGCATAGGGAAACGGGACGCTGTGTGTCAACGCTGTCCCGAGCGAAAAACCTATTATCTTTAGGTGCATCAAACGAGAGAAAGGTCTAGGATGCGGGAGAGAGGCCGGGCCCGGATCCTGTTGTCCAATGGAACGAACGGGAGAGTACTGTATGGAAACGAAGATCGAGTTTTTCTGGGACGCGGGCAGTCCCTACACGTATCTCGCTTCAACGAAGGTCCAAGAGGTGGCCGACAGGTGCGGGGTTCCCGTGGAGTGGAGGCCCTTTCTGCTGGGAGGCGTCTTCCGGGAAACCGGAAACAAGCCTCCGTTGGACGTGGCCGCGAAAGGGTCCTATATGATCGATGATCTGGAAACCTGGGCCCGCTTCTACAACGTTCCTTTCCGGTTTCCGTCTTTCTTCCCGGTGAGCAGCCTGCTGCCCATGCGGGCGGCCGTGGCCGCTCACCGGTTGGGCGAGGGAGTGCGTTTCGCCCGGGAGATCATGAAGATCTACTGGGTGGAGGAGACGGATCCCAGCGTGCCGGAGAACGTCCAGGCGGCGGCCCGGGCCGCGGGCCTGGACGGAGAAACGGTCCTGCGGATGACACAGGACCCGGAGATCAAGGAAACGCTCAAGATGAATTCCGGGGAAGCCGTGGCCCGCGGAGCCTTCGGGGCCCCGACCTTCTTCGTGGGGAAGAAGATGTTCTGGGGCAATGACCGCCTTTTGCTTCTCGAGGCGTACCTGAAAGGAGACTGTGGATGAAAAGAAGCCTGGATGTTGCCACATCCCTCGCATTGTCCGTTGTCCGGCTGGGAGCCGGTATGAACGTGGGGCCCTTGGGCGACCGGCCGGAAAAGCCCCTGGAACTCTATGAGTTCGAGGCCTGTCCGTTTTGCAGGAAGGTGAGGGAGGCGTTGAGTTTTCTGGACCTGGACGCGGTGGTCTACCCCTGCCCGAAGAACGGATCCCGGTTCCGCCCGGTGGTGGAACAGGAGGGAGGAAAGGCGCAGTTCCCCTATCTCAGGGACCCGAACACGGGGACGGCCCTGTACGAGTCGGGGGAGATCGTGCGCTATCTGTTTTCCATGTATGGAAAAGGCACGGTGCCTTTTCTGTACAAGAATGATGTAACCTCGTTGGCCGCCGGAGCCATAGGCCTTTCCCTCCGTCCCGGAACCGGGAATCAGGCCCTCCCTTCCAGAAGCCCGGAGCGGATGCTGGAGCTGTACAGCTTCGAAGCCTCTCCTTACTGCAGGATCGTTCGCGAGGTGCTTTGCAGCCTGGAAATCCCCTATGTGCTTCACAATGTGGCCAAGGGAAGTCCCGGGAGAAATGCGTTTGTAGAAAGGTCCGGCAGGATGATGGTGCCCTGGCTTGTGGATGCCAACACGGACACGCAGCTGTTCGAGTCCGCGGATATCAAGGAATATCTTCTCTCGACCTATGCACAGGGGGGTTCTTCCGTAGATCCATGATCGACGGAAGAACGGAGGCATACGAACCCCTTTTTTCAGCCTGACCGGGGGTTATTCAGCGTTCCGGTTCCCGGGCAATGGCCTGGACGATTTCATCCGCTGCGTCTTCCTGGATGTAGTGCCCCGCACCGCGGAGGATGACCGTGCGGTGATTGGGAAAGAGCTTTTCGAACCGGATGCGCTCCTTTTCGCGGAAGGCGATGTCCCGGTCTCCCCACAGGATGAGGACAGGCAGCTCTTTCAGCCGGGACAGCCCGTTTTTCACTTGTTCGAGATAGTTCCGGCTGTGCAGGATGGATCGGGGGAAAACAAAGGTGGGCCATCTCGATTCCCGGGTCTTGAACGGTCCGCGGTACGCGGCCATGATTTCAGGAGGCAGCTTTTTTCGCTTCACCCCGGCCGGGATCAGCAGGTTCACGAAGGCGTTGAACCGGGGGATCATGAACCGGCCCGGCAGTCCGCCGAAGATCCTGGAAAACATTTCAAAATGGGGATCTCCGTTGACCCGCCACGCCCAGGTGTTTCCGATCACCAGGGCCCGGAAACGGTCCGGATGCAGGCCGGCCACACCGAGCCCGATGGGGCCGCCCCAGTCCTGGACCATCAGGGTGGTATCGTTCAAGTCCAGGTCAAGGATCAACTGCTCGATGATCCGGGCGTGTTCCTCGGGCGTGTACCCGTACTCCGGTGGGGCCGTGGAAAGGCCGAAACCGGGATAGTCGGGTACGATGCAGCGGTATCGGTCCCGTAAACCCTTGATGATATCCCGGTACAGGAAGGACCAGGTGGGGTTTCCGTGCAGCAGGAGAAGCACCGGCCCGGTTCCCTCGTCGAGATAATGAACCCGGCACCCCTGGATATCCTGGAACCGTCCCTCAAACGGGTACAGTTCCCTGCACAACCAGGACTGCTCTTTTCCGGAAACGGCATCTGTTTTCTGTTTCGTCATGATCTTGTCTGCCCCCGAGTTGATCCGGCTGAACCCCATGAAACTCAGAACAGGAACTCTTCCAGGTATTGGTTGACCCGGTCCGGCTGTTCCTGCTGTACCCAGTGGCTGCACCGGGGGACGTACCGGATTTCCGGTGGAACGGTGAAATAGGGGTCTAGTTCGCGGGTGAGTTCGTTGGTCAGGGCCCGGTCGTTTTCCGCCCAGATGATCTGGGTAGGAACCTGGATCCTGGGATACTCCCTGAGCCGCCGGAACCTCCCGGGGTTGCGGAACAGGCCCCGGTAGTAGTTGATTGCCGCCTTGAGGCACCCGGGCTGTCCCATGGCCTCCTTGAACAGGCGGATGTCCTCTTCGGAAAAGGTGTCCTTCCGCAGGACCCAACCGGAGTACACCCGCTCCAGCATCTGGAACCCGCCGCGGCGCATGTACCACTCCGGGAGGAACGGAAGCTGAAACATGAATATGTACCAGCTGGACTTCTTCTGCCGGGGGTTCCGCTTCAGTTCACGCAGGTAGGCCAGCGGGTGGGGCGCGTTCAGGATGACGAGACGATCGACGACTTCGGGGTGGAAGGCGGCCAGATCCCAGGCGATCACCCCGCCCCAGTCGTGAGCAATGATGGTGGCCTTTTTCTCGCCGAAGAACTCGATCAGTCCCTGAATGTCTCCCAGGAGTTTTTCCATGAAGTAGGACGACACGCCCGGAGGTTTGTCCGAAAGGTTGTATCCCCTGAGGTCCGGCGCAACCGTGGTGAACTTCTCGGCCAGAAACGGGAGCTGGTGTCTCCAGGAATACCAGCATTCCGGGAACCCGTGCAGCAGCAGGGCCAGCGGTCCGCTGCCCTGCCGTACGTAATGCAGGCGGATTCCGTTGACCTCTGCAAACCCTTCTTCCTGCCTGGTGGTTCTTTCAGTCACGGGTTTCCCCCCGGGTTGTTTGTTTCGTGTTGAGCCGTTTCCTGTTGGATGCGCGACGATCTTCTTTTGACGCACACAAAAACCCTACCCGGGGTTGTGAAAGATGCGGGACAGGAAGTTATCGCTGTCCATCTGCTCGCCGCTCAAGGCCATGGTCAGCACCTCGGCGCCGAGCACCTGCGGGGACAGGACGATGTCAGGCCGGCATCGGACTGTGACAGGTGAAGGGCCCATGCGTTCCGCACACAGAGGGTGTCGCTTCAGGTCTTCGGTTTCAACGGCTTTCCCGGAGGGGACACGAGCCCCACAGGGGAATCGGGAGCCGTGCCCGTGGAAGAACCGCGTGCTTGATTCTCAGGGCCATCTTGAGAAGCCTGGCCTTGTGATGAACGTTCTGTGCGGCTTTCAGGACCTCCACCGGGGTCATTCCCGTTATCCGGCACAGGGCATCCAGGGATTCCCGGGAGAGCTCCCGGACCAGGGTTTCCTCAGCCAGCCTTTCGAGGGCCTCCCCCCTGGAGATCTCTCCCTCCCGGATCATGGTGCTCAGTTCCTGGCGAAGCATCGGGTGGCCATAGGCAAGGTTGTACAGGTAGACCACCGCTTCGTGAACCACGCAATCCTGGTGGGTGAGCAACTGCCTGCTCTCCGGCGGGTTCCAGCCGATCTCACGCACCAGGAGTTCCATCTGCTTCTGCTCGTCGTACGGCTCGTACAGAAAGAGGCCGATCATCTCCGGGGCGAACGGGACCTTTTTCAAGGCTTCCGGATCCGGCTGGAAGGTTGCCCTCATGGCCGGCTTGAGTTCCGGTTCGGGTACGAACCGTTCGGAAAGACGGTTCATCTTGCGGATCCCGTTCAGCATGCGTGCCCGGTTGGCCTCCAGGTCATAGGGTTTGAAGTTGCTCCAGATCAACTGGAGGAACGGGTCGATGGTTCCCTCGGTGAGATCCTTGAACATCTGTGGCCGCGAGCGGCCGTGAATCAGCAGGGGGATCTTTTTTTCCAGGGCAAGCTTGACGATCCACAGCATCCCCGGGAAGGTGCATGCCACGCAGGGTACGGCAAAGCTCCGGACGCTGGAACGGTACAGAGGCCGGTACAGCTCCTGGGGGGGGGCAAGGAACAGGTGATCCTGGTCCAGGGCTTTGGCCACCAGCCGGATGTTCCGTCGAGCGTATTCGGTGAGAAAACCGTTATCGTAGGTCACCAGGAGGGTTCTGAGCCCATACTCCCTTACCATCCGATAGGCGACGTAGGAGCTGTCCTTGCCCCCGCTCAGGCCCACGATGCAATCGTATTCGTGCCGGTTCCGGAACCGGTGAAGGCGGTCCAGGAGAAGGGGGTGGAGGGCTGCGAAGTTTTTCAGAGTGGGACCGTATCGATCGTAGGTACGGCAGAAGTTGCACGCACCTGTTTTGTCGAAATCGATGTTGACCCCTGTGTCCGTCAAGATACATCGTGTGCACTGTCTCATGGGTGCCGAAGATCCGTGGGTGTTCCGGGCTGGGGAAAAACGGTTTGTGGGTGGAAAAAGTATAGGGAGAACAAAGTCTCTGTGTCAATCCGGCGGGCGGTAGATCTCCAGGCTCTGCCGGATCCGCTCCGGAACCGCCTCGATGGTATCCGCCGAGAGGACGAGCTCCGGATCGCGGCTTTCCCTGCGGATCTGCCCCGCATCCCTGCCGTCTATGGTATCCCGTCCGAGAAAGAGGATCACCGGCCGACCGTACTGGATCCGCAAACGGACTTCGGACAGGGTTCCGGCTGAACCCGGAAGGGCCATGAGGATGTCCGCGGTGAGAACATTGATGTGGTTCCGGCTCATGAAATCCGTCCCCTGGTTTCCGCTGAGGGGCAGGTGGGTGACGATCGGGACCTCCACCCAGCGGTTCATTTTCCCGGACCGGAAAGGACGCTTTCCGGTGTCCGGGTCCAGGATCGGTTCCCCCTCGCTGAGCAGAATGCCGATGGAAAGTCCCCGGCGGTCCCGGATACTGCAGAACGCCCGGGACACCTCGGCCATCACCCCGTACCCGGCTCCCGTGAGAAGGTGAAACCCGGATCTGGCCAGGAGTTTCCCCAGGGGGGCGGACAGGGTTTCGTGCGAGGCTGTCCCGGACCCCATAACCCCAACGATGGTTCGTCTGTCGATCATGCAGGTTCCTCTCGCCTTCACAAGGGTGCCCGGGTGAGTTTCCTGTTCCCTGAGTGTATTTTTCGCCGTACCCGGAAGTCAATGAGCGGTACGAGACCCGCCTGTTCTTCTTCCTCCCCAGTTGATTTTGGCCGTTCAAGTTGTTTATACAAACCTATGATCCATTTTCTCCTGGCAGCGCTGGTTGCGGTTTATATCATGGCATCGTTGATGCTGCTGGTATACGGAATCAACGCATACCTGCTGGTCTTCTTGAGTTTCGCCCGCCGGAAGAGGCTCCCTGTTTCGCCGCCGGCAAAGCCGATCCACGACAGGGACTGGCCCACGGTGACCGTGCAGCTTCCCATGTTCAACGAACGAAACGTCTGCGAGCGCGTCATGCGAGCGGCCGCTTCCCTGGACTATCCCCGGGCCCTCCTGGAAATCCAGGTCCTGGACGACTCCACGGATGAATCCCGTGAGACCGTGGACCGTATCGCCGGCGAGATTGCCGGGGAGGGCGTCGACATCCGGGTGATACGGAGGACGGATCGAACCGGATTCAAGGCCGGGGCGCTGGCCCATGGAACACAATTGGCCCGGGGTGAGTTCCTGGCCGTGTTCGATGCGGATTTCGTTCCCGGGCCGGACTTCCTCAGGAGGGCGATCCCTCCTTTCCTGGAAGACGAGACGATCGCCTTTGTTCAGACCTGCTGGGGGCATGTAAACCGCTGGGACAACGCCTTGACGGTCTGCCAGTCCCTGGGGATTGATGGGCACTTTCGGGTGGAACAGCCCGGCAGGGCCGGCGCCCGGCTGTTCATGAACTTCAACGGGACAGCCGGCGCCTGGCGCCGGAGCGCCATCGAGGACGCGGGGGGCTGGTCGAGCCGCACATTGACCGAAGACCTGGACCTGTCCTACCGCGTGCAGTTGGCCGGCTGGAAACCCTGTTTCCTGGAAGATTTGACGGTGCCCGCGGAACTGCCCTCTACCATGGCGGGGGTGCGAAGCCAGCAGTTCCGCTGGGCAAAAGGGTCGGTCCAGACAGCGATCCTGGTCCTGCCGGCTGTCTGGCGCGGGCCCTACAGTTTTCTCCAGAAGATCGAGGCGTTCCTCCATGTGACCAACTATCTGATCCATCCCATGATGCTGATCCTGGCGGTCCTCGCGCTGCCCCTGTTGGCCCTGGACCTGGTGAAGTTTACCCCGCATTTCTTTGCGGTGGCAGCCCTCCCCCTGGTGGCGGCCACTCTGGGCCCCAGCACGATGTACGCTGTCGCCGCCTTTCGAACCCCGGAAAAAAAGCTCTCCTCCCTCTGCTGGCTTCCCCTGCTGGTGGTTTACGGGACCGGAATCGCTGTTTCCAACAGCGTGGCCGTGTACGAAGCGATCGTGGGAAAATCCAGCGCCTTTGTCCGGACCCCAAAGAAGGGGGAGCGGCGGCGGTCCGGATACAGGCTTCAGGGAAGCGCCGTCTGGATGTTCGAGATCTTCATGGGGTGTTACACCCTGGGGTCCATTGCCGTGAGTCTTGACAGAGGAACCTACGGGGCCGTGCCCTTCCTGGCGATTTTTGCCGCTGGGTTTCTTGCCGTGGGAATCCGCTCCTTTCTGAGCCTGACCGAAGACGCATGAAACGGCCGCTCGCCATCCTCTTTTCCCTTCTTTTCCCTCTGGGGGTTTTTCTTCTTGCCCGGACCCCGGCGGCAGGCTTCCGTCCCGCATTCATCGTCACGGGTGGGCTTCTTGCCGTGGCCGGCTACCTGGGCCTGCTCGCCACCGGGCTCCCGTGGCAGGGGCGCGGCTGGCTTCCGGTGTTCCTCCTTCTGGCGGTCCTGCCGCGTCTCCTTGCGCTGGAGGTTCTGTTCCCTTTCCCGGATGAACCGGTCCGGACCCTCCGGGGAGGAGGTGGCTTGCTCCTGGATCTCGCTTCCCTGGTTGCGCTCAGTCTGTGGATCCGTAGTCAGGGGCTGGCCCGGGACAGGCTCCTGATCTTTGCCTTGAACCCCCTCGTGATTTTCGGCACGGCAGCACGGGCCGGAAGCCCGGACTCTCTCCTGGTAATCCTCCTGGCCCTGGGGATGCTCCTCCATGCCAGGGATCGTCCGGGGAGTGCCATGCTCCTGGTGACCCTGGCCGGACTGATCCGGGGCTGGATCCTGTTCGCCCTGCCGTTTTTTGTGGAGAGGAAGACCCTGAAACACCTCCCCCTCTGCGGGGGCCTGGTTCTTGCCGGGGTTCTCCCGCTGTTCCTGTCAGGGAAAACAGAGGGTGCGGTGGTGGGGGCGGGTTTTTTCCGGTCTGTTTTTTCTTCCTTTTCCCTCCCCGGCCTGCCGGGTACAGCGGTCCAGCATGCAACGGCCTGGGCGGTTCTTCTGGCCGTTCTCTGCGCCGTGTGGCTGACGAGGAGCCGGCCCCAATACGCGGCACCGCCATTGCTGTTGCTGGCGGTTTTTCTGGGGCCGGCGTTTCCCTCCGGCAACCTGGTGCCGCTTGTGGCTCTGGCTTCCGTGTGGAACTCCCGGGCGCTCATTGCCCTCTCCGTTTTATGCCTGCCTTGCCTCCCGGAACTGGAGATACCTCCGATCGCGGGCTTTTTCGGGGATGAGCCGATGGGGCACGCAGGGATCATGTTCCTGTTCCTGCTGATCTTGTGGGTGGAAATGAGCGGCCGGTGGCCGTCCGTTTCCCGTTGCGCCGAGAAGACCGTGGGGATCGTGGTACCGGTTCTGAACGATGCGGGCCCCCTCGGAGGCCTCCTTGCCTCCCTTGAGAAAACAGGGGTGCCCCCCGGACAGGTGGTGGTGGTGGACGGAGGGAGCACGGACGGCAGTGCGGGAGTGGCAAGGAGATGGGGGGCGCTCGTACTCGATAGCCCTGTCAGGGGGCGGGGCTGTCAGATCGCCCGTGGGGCCGGGGTTCTGGACTCGGAACTGGTCTTGATCCTGCACGCGGACAACCGGGTGCCCTCAAACCTTCTGGAGATGCTGGGAAGGGTATCCGCCGCATACCCGCAGGCTTGCGGCGGTGCGTTCCGGCTCGTCTACGGGACCCAGGGCCTGCGGATGCGGGTGCTTTCGATCTTCAGCAACGCCAAGGCCTTCTTGTTCGGTTTGAGCTTCGGGGACCAGGGGCAGTGGTTCCGCAACGGGAAGGTTTCTGTCCCGGAAATCCCCCTGATGGAGGATGTGGAGCTGGCGGTGAGGATGAACGACACGGGCGGATCGGTGTGGACCCCGGCCGCCCTGGGGGTTTCTACACGGCGATACAGTGAAAAGGGGACCCTGAGCGTACTCCGCAGCGTGGTGGTGTTCACGCTCGGCTACCTTTTCCGGCGCCGCTGGGAGGGAGCGCCCCCGGACACGACCGATCTGTACCGGAGGTATTACGGGGACCGGAAGGAGGCCTCCCCCCCGGAGGAGAACCGTTCGGGAGACGCCACGTAAACCCGGGGGCGTGTCGATAAACGTCGTGTTTCTATCATCTGCGAAAAAAAAGGAAGGGCGTCATCCGCCCTTCCTTTTTTGTGTGGGTAGGTTGTGATCGGCGGCCCTGCAGTGCGGGCCGCCGGGAGCCTTTCTTATTCGGAGATGTCCTTGAACTGGATCCTCCGGTTTTGCGCACGCCCCTCGGGTGTGTCATTGGAGGCGACGGGGTTGGCTTCGCCGTAACCAACGGCATTGATCTGTTCCGCTTTCACGCCCCGGTCCACCAGGAACTCCTTCACGGAATTGGCTCTCTTCTGGGACAGCTTCTGGTTCAGTTCCTCCGCCCCGGAGGAATCCGTGTAACCCGCCGCCTCGACCCTTACGCTGGAAAAGGCCCGGAGTGTCCTGGCCATGGCCTCGAGCTGGTTGTAGGAGCTCTTCTTGATCGTGGCGCTGCCCGTCTGGAAGATGTCACCGCCGATCACGATGCCGCCGTGGCTTAGCTTGTGCAGGACGGTTCCTTCCTTGACCATTTCCTTTTCGATCGGGGTCATCAGGTGGAACTCGATTCTGCGGTTCAATTCCCGACCCGCGCGGGTGGCGTTGGAGGCGATGGGGTGCGCCTCGCCGTAGCCCTTGGCAAAGAGCTGATCCTCGGGAACGCCCTTGGAGATCAGATAATCCCTCACCGCATCCGCCCGGGCCTGGGAGAGTTTCATGTTGTAAGAATCCGGGCCGGTGATGTCGGTGTAACCGGCGATCTCCACCTTGGCGTCGGGGTAGGCCTTGAGGGTTTCCGCCACGTCGTCCAGCATGGGATAGGCGGAGGGCCGGATCTTGGAGCTGTTCAGCTCGAACACGATGCCTTGCTGAATGGCGCCGTCCAGCGGCATTTCATAGAGGATCCCCTGGTCCGCCAGTTTGGGACATCCCACCTCGTCCACTTCCGTTCCAGGGGGTGTGTCGGGGCATTCGTCTATGTCGTCGGGAACGCCGTCACCGTCGGAGTCAGCCGGCGGAGGCGGAGGTGGCGGAGGCGGCGGCGGCGGAGGTGCATCCCCTTCCCCGCCGAAGTGGAGTCCCAGACCGAAGTTCGTGATCAGATCCTGGGTATACGGGTCGGTCGTGATCAGGTGCCGGATCTCCCAGCGGGCGCTCAGCAGGTCGTTGATTCTGTAGTTGAGACCCAGCCCGTAGTTGAACGCGGCGCCCACGTCCCAGTCGGAGGCAGCGGTAAAACTGTCCACGCCCACACCGGCCAGCAGGAAGGGAGAGAGGTTATCCGTGATCGGCTTGAAGTGGTAGAGAATGTTGACCAGGCCCAGCCACGCGTTCGCGTGGTCATCGTACGTCCCGCCATTTATGTCCCGTACGACATCGGCCGTGATGTATGCGTATTCGAAGGCCCCCTCCAGGGCCCAATGCTCGGTGAGGAAGTATCCCAGGCGCGCGCCGAAGATCGGGCCGAAATCGTAATCAGCGCCGGCTACGCTAAACTTCACAGGGGTAGGCTCGTCGTCCCAGAGAGAGATCAGGACTCCCGCCGTGGGCGTCAGATAGACCGAGCCCTTCTTAAAGAGCATCTCGTCGTCCTCTGCGTTTGCTGCCATGGTGAAAGACAACACCAAGGACATCGCGCAAAAGAAGATCAGGCTTCTTCTGTACATGTTTCGGCTCCTTTGCATTTGGTAAGTAACGTTGGCGACAGAAGAGTACAATACCGCCCACATTGAAAGATTAGTTCTTTTAATCAATTCGGGCATGGTTTGTCAATACCTATTTTCACGAAAAACTTGATTTTTCGGTTTAAGAAATTGAGTGAGGGTGCCTGTATTACAGATATTTTTCTGGACCCTCTCATCCTCCCACCGGTCTGAAAACGTTTTTCAGGTTGTAGAGGTTGTTATATCGGAGGCCCCTGGCTTCGGGTTCTTGTCATTTTCCCCTTTATTGTTTGTCTGTTTTGACTGAAAAATCATAGGGTAAGCCTCACCCCGTGTCAACCGGAGACTCGCCTCGACGATCCCGGGGGGCGAAAAGCCGGGACCGGGGCCTGATCACGGAGACGGCACACCCGTCGGTCCAGACAACCTCCATGGCGTAACAGTGTGCAAGAAACGAGAGGGTGACAGGAGAGAAAAACGATATGTGCGATTGCTCCCGCCGGTACCACCAGGAGAGGAAAGCCTCGTCGTCCATTGGGTGAAACCGGGTCATGATCGACAAAATTCCGTTTTCTCCGAGATGGTTCTTGAGTTCCCGGAAGCTTTCCCGGGGGTCCCGGATGTGTTCGAGGACCTCTGTGGCCGTGATCAGGTCGTACCGTTTTCCCCGGTACACTTTGTCCGGGAAGAAGAAAGGGTCGTAGATATCCACGGCCAGGCCGCACTGTTCCAGGAGGTGTGCGAGGACGGGACCCGGCCCGCACCCGAAGTCGAGCGCTGTCCTGGCCGAGCCCAGGAAAGGACGAACGCCCTTGCGGATGAACGATTCCAGAAAACGGACGTATCCCGGGTTCCCCATGTGGTTGTCGTGTTTCAGGTACTCTGCTCTCTCCTCCTCGGGCGAGGGAAAGCCCCGTTCCTCCACGAACAGGAAATCGCAGGAAAGGCAGCGGTGATACCAGAGGGAGCACGGTTCGTCCCACAGGGAGCGTGTTTTCCAGCCGCAGATCCGGCACGGGGTTCCGTTCGATCTTTCCGCCTGCATGGGAGAAAGATACCAGAGGAACGCGCGCCGGAACAAGACGGATCCGGGTTCGAAACGTCCACCGGTTTGACCCCCCCGGGATGCTTTCCTATACTTTCTACCTTGTGCTTTCCGCTTTTGACGGAGTTAGAGGAGTGAAAATCCATGGAAAAGCTTGATGCAATCTTTTCGCCCAGATCGGTGGCGGTCCTGGGGGCCTCGTCCGTACAGGGCAAGGTCGGGCATGACATCTTCGAGAACATCCTGCGGGGGGGCTACCAGGGCACGCTCTATCCGGTCAACCCCAAATCCAAGTCCATCCTGTGTATCAAGGCCTACCCCACGATCACCGAGATCCCGGACAGCGTGGACCTGGCCATGATCATCCTGCCGCCCCGCATCGCCCTGAAGAGTGTCCAGGAGTGCGTTGAAAAGGGGGTGAAGGGGATCGTCATCGTCTCCGCGGGCTTCCGGGAGGTGGGCGGTGAGGGTCTGGAGATTGAAAACCGGATCATCGACATCTGCCGGGAGGCCGGGGTTCCCCTGGTGGGGCCCAACTGCCTGGGGGTGATCAACCCGGCGGATACGGTACAGCTCAACGCCAGCTTTTCCGCGCGCATGCCCTCCCGGGGAAACATCTCCTTCATCTCACAGAGCGGCGCTCTGTGCACCGCGGTCCTGGACTTTGCCGCGGACCGGGGGTTCGGCTTCTCCAAGTTCATCTCCATCGGAAACAAGGCGGACGTGGACGAACTGGATCTGCTTCGTTACCTCCACCGGGACGAGGACACCGAGGTGATCATGATCTACATGGAGGAACTCCGGCGGGGAGGCCAGGAGTTCATCAATGAGGTCATCAGGATCACCTCCGGCGAGCGGCCCACTCCGGTGATCGTCATCAAGTCAGGCAGGACCACGGCCGGCGCCGAGGCGGCGGCTTCCCACACCGGGGCCCTGGCTGGCACGGAGGGCGTCTACGACGCCATCTTCCAGGAAGCGGGAATCCTGCGGGTGGAATCGGTAAATGAGCTGTTTGATTATGCCACGGCCTTTGCGGCCAAGAAGTTTCCCAGCGGCAACCAGATCGCCATCGTGACCAACGCGGGCGGCCCGGGCATCGTAGCCACGGACATGACCGTGTCCTCCGGCCTCAAGCTGGCTCGTTTCAACGAGGAGACCGTGGAGGCCCTGGCCAGCCACCTGCCCGCCACGGCCAATATACACAACCCGGTGGACGTCATCGGGGACGCGGCGCAGGACCGGTACGAGCACGCCCTGGAGGCGGTCATCAAGGACGAGAACGTGCACGGGGCCCTGGTCATCCTCACGCCCCAGTCCATGACCAACGCCATCGGCACCGCGGAGTCCATCGTCAAGATCGCCCGGAGATCGCCCAAGCCCGTTGTCTGCAGCTTCATGGGGATCGTGGACGTTTCCGCGGGGGTGAAGCACCTGCAGGAGAACCATATCCCCGTGTACCAGTTTCCGGAAAACGCGGCCAAAGCGCTGGGCAAGCTCTACATGGCCACCCAATGGCTCACGCGCCAGCGGCTGGCCCAGTACGAGTTTCATCATGACCGGGACCGGGCCGCGGAGATCATCCGGAACTGCCTGGCGGAGGGCCGGCACTACCTGGGGGAACTGGAGGGAACGGAAATCCTGGCCTGCTACGGGTTCAAGGTGCTGCCCACCGAGCTGGCCACGAGCCCGGAGGAGGCCTCGGAGATCGCCGCCCGGATCGGGTTCCCTGTGGTGATGAAGATCGTCTCTCCCCAGATCCTGCACAAGTCGGACGCCGGCGGGGTGAAGGTGGGGCTCGAAAACGAGGAGGAGGCGGCCCGGGCATACGAGCAGATCGTGGAGAACGCCAAAGCATACAAGGCAAAGGCCAGGATCATCGGCGTCCTGGTGCAGAAGATGGCGCCCCCCGGCGAAGAGGTGATCCTGGGAGTGAACCGGTACCCGGTGTTCGGCCCCCTGATCATGTTCGGGCTGGGCGGGATCTACGTGGAACTGTTCAAGGACGTGGTGTTCCGTTTCGCGCCCATCGGGCGGAACAACGCGCGGCGGATGGTCCGGGACATCAAGGCCTACCCCAAGCTGGACGGCTTCCGGGGGACCAAAAAGTCGGACGTGGAGTGTATCCAGAAGCTCCTGGTGAGTCTGTCCGACATGGTCGTCGACCATCCGGAAATCAAGGAGCTGGACATCAACCCGCTCCGTGTGCATCCCGTTGGGGAGGGGGCCACCGTTGCGGATGTGAGGATCTTCCTGGAGGAAGTAGACGAGCAAACTTAGGTGCGGCCGGGGGAGGTTCCCCCGTCCTCGTCCGCCTTCAAAAGACCAGAACCGGCGTCCTCGTCCTTTCGGGAACTCCCGCCGGCCGCTCGGTGTGCTGGTATCCTGGGTCGCATAGTACCGGGGGTACCGTCATCCCGGACTCGATCCGGGATCCAGGCGAGTGGGGTTGTGGAGTGTCTAGGTGAGGTTGCCATGTCCTCCGGGGCCTTCAGAAGACCAGAACCGGCCCCATCGCCCTTCCGGTAACTCCTACCGGTGACCCGCGCTCCCCGCTGGGCGGGTATTGGGGGGAGCCGACCGCTGACAGCCGACAGCTGATCGCCAACCTCCGCAAGCTCCCCCGGGCCCGTTGTTCCGTGTCGGCCGGAGTCACTCCTCAAGAAACGACCGGATCGTCTCGAAGTAGCGCGGCCCGCCTCGTTCATAAGTGTCGTTGTGTCCCGCGCCGGGGATGGAAACGAACTTCTTCGGGCCCGGGGCTGTCCGGAACAGTTTTTGCCCCAGCCGGAAAGGAACCACCTCGTCGTCCGTGCCGTGAAACTGGAGCAGTGGAGCCCGGACGTTTACGATCTTGCTTTCCGAATCGAACCGTTCGGTGAGAAAGGGGCCGAGCGGAAGGAAGGGGAAGATCGCCCGGGCCATGTCTGCGGTGGATGTGAATGTGCTCTCCAGGATCAGTTTCATGCAATCTTCCCTGGAACAGATGTCCACGGCCACGGCCCCCCCCAGGGACCGCCCGAACACCGCGATCCGTTCCCGGTTCACGTCGGCCCTTTCCTGGAGGTGGCGGAGAGCCGCCCCGGCGTCCCGGTAGAGCCCCTGTTCCCCGGGAGAGCCCCGGGATCGGCCGTACCCTCTGTAATCAATGATGAAAACGTTTATCCCCTGGTCGTGCAACCGCCTGACGTTGTCCAGCCTGTGACTGATGTTTCCCGCGTTTCCATGAAGAAAGAGGAGGGTGGTTTTTGCCCCCGGCGCGGGCACATACCAGCCATGGATCCTGACACCGTCCGATGTGTTTAGAAAAACGTCCTCATACACCAGTCCCATCCGGTCCGGGGTGATCTCCAGATCCGGGGAGGGGAAATAGATCATCTTTTTCTGCAGGAAGGTCAGCATCAGGACGGTCCCCACTGAAAAGGCCAGGATCCACATCAGGATGCGGAGGGCCTTCCCGAACGGTGAGTTTTCGGGGCGCTCTGCTCGGGGCAGATCGGTCATGGGCGGCAATAGTGGTCCTTTTTCCGGAGTACGCGGCCCTGGTCCTCGAGGATTTCCAGGTGTTTGGTCATGATCAACCGCTCGTTGAAATCGAAGAACATCTGAGGTTCCCGGGGGCGGCCGTATACGATACGAGCATCCACGATCTCCCGCATGGTTTTCGGCTCCCTCAGGAGTTCCAGGAGCTTTACCTCACGGGTCCGGATGACGTCCAGGTAGAGGTCCCATCGTTCACCGGGGTCCTGCTCGAAGACGCCGTCTTTCTCGTGGCTGGTGATCCATGTCCCGGCAGCGACCTTGCGCAGCCGTTCCACGGATTCCACGGTCTGTGGGATGCTCGAGTGCACGTCGCCGTACCAGGGGCCGAAGCGGCTCAGATCGTAATCCCCCAGAAACAGGACGGCCGGTTCCCTGAAGAAAAACGCGAGATGTCCCGGCGTGTGGCCCGGTGTGTGCAAAACCTCCACCGAGGTGCTTCCCAGGTCCAGGATTTCCCCGGGCTCCAGGTGCCGGTCCGGTTCTCGGGGGCGGAAAGAGAAATCGTCTTCGAGGATGTTGCGCCAGTAATCCCGGCCCTCCTGGAAATCTTCCGTGACTCCGTACCAGTCGAGCAGAGTATCCATGTCGGCCATCGGAGGAGCGTCCTGCCGGGACATCCAGAGGGGAAGGTCGTCGAACAGGTCCAGATGCTTCCAGTGGTCTTCGTGCCAGTGGGTCAGCCAGACGGCCCGGACCCCCGGACCCGTTCGAATCCGTTCCAGGGTTTCCCGGTCCGAGGCGGGATCGATGAGGATCCCCGCCTCCTCTACGTAAATCGAGTGGCAGAAGGGGTACTTCCCATCGTCCCTGCCCGGGATGAATCTCAGAGGCCCGAACAACCGCTCTTTCATCGAATCCTCGGCTCGGTGAAGGTGGGACCTACAGTTCCTGGCGGCACAGCACAAACCAGTTGTCCATGTTCCTGTTGTTGCGGGTGGCGCGGCCCACCGACACGTGTTTGCTCACGCCCCTCATGATGTCCCGCGTCTGGTAATAGATGAACCGGCTCAAACGGGCTGAGTTGGGCAGGATCGGGGGCCATCTGTCCGGACGGTAGGGAGGGGCCTGGAGGTAGTCGATCACCACCTCTTGCTTGTTCTCCTGCCGGGCCGTGAAATAGCCGGGGCCGGTGAGTTGTTTGAACGGTTGTTCGTTGTACCCCCAGAGATGAATCGAGGCGAATTCTCCCTCGGGCCGGCAGAAACGCTTCTCGAAAATTCGGAAGATGGGAAGGGAATTCCGGCCGAAATGGATCACCTGTTTCATGGCCGGGACGGATTCGGGGACGAAGTGGTGGACGGTCAGGGGTCGGAAACCCTGGGCCGCTTCGAACAGAAGGGCCTGTTCCCGTGCCGTCAGCTGACGTGCCTCCCTGGCCCGGGAACCGGGGCCCAGGCCGTCCAGGTATTCCGAGAGACCCTTGATATCTACATTGCCAGTTGTGAAAAAGCTGTGAACGGGCAAGGGTTGTCCTCCCTTTCGTTCAGGGGACGTCCAGGTTCATGCCGGGAACGTCATTTCCGCGCCGAACCAGCCCAGGACGCCGACCAGCACCGGATAGGTGCAGGTCAACAGAAGATATCCGAACCCCGGCCCGTTCAAGGTGTGAAGAAGCTCGGGCTGGACGAGTCTCCAGAAAAAACCCGCCAGCAGGAGGAGAAAAAGGAGCAGGGAAACCATCAGTTTGATCCGGATGTTTCGGCTCAGAACGGATCCGTAGTTGAGCCACCAGGTGTACGGCCCGGTGGTCATGGCCACGACCGCGGAGGGCAGGCACAGTGCGAGCATGTAGAAAGCCGTGATCTCGAGGGAGGAGGCTCCGGTCATCAGGAACAGGAGGTTGAACAGGGGGACCACCATGCAGAAGGCCAGGGGAAAGTGCACGGTCATGGGATGGGGGTGCCGCCGGAGCATGGGGACTTTATCCAGGATCCTGAGCAGGAATTCGGGCACGTTCTCGTCCATCGGATCCTTTTCCGGCTTCAGGGTTCCCACCAGAGGGACCCGTTCCAGCACCTCGGGCCCGTGCGGGGCCCCCTTGATTTCTTCGGTGAGATCCGCACCCGCCTGGTGCCGTCTCATGTGTTTGCCTTGCTTCCACATCTTGCTTCCCGACACATCGTATACCTTGCCCTCATGAGCCACGTATATCTCCGATGCGTTTCTTCCGTCGCATTCCTGGAGTTCGTCCAGACAGAATTCTTTTGTCTCCTTTTCCATGTACAACCCCTCTTTCTCTTTGGTACGTTGGCCCGGTTCCTTCTTGAGGGAACCTGAATCAGAGTACCTTTCTCAACAGCCCCAGGACCGCCCCGGCCGCCAGCCCCGCTGTGAAGGTCCAGGTGGCTGCCTGGAGCCATCTGCCGCCCCATCCACGGAACTCGTCGGAAAGCGGTGGCAGCCCTCCGGGCGGCTTGGCCAAGGAACCTTTTTTCCTCACATGTTCCGTGAACCCCTCCAGTCGTGGAGCGGGCGCTTTTTCCTTGAGGGGTTCCGGGGCCCTGTTGTGGAGAGCCGAGATGAACCGTACGGCCATGGGCAGGGAAAAAAGCACGAGCAGGGTGCTCCAGGGGAGCAGGCCAGAGGCGGACAGCCCCACCACCAGAAGGTAATATCCCCACAGGGTGAACTGGAGCAGGTTCCGGGTTCGCTTTTCCCCCAGCAGGACCGGCACGGTGAGCACCCAGCGGGTTTCATCCATCTGCCTGCGGTCCAGGTACATGCCCAGCAGGGCCGCGGCAACGGAGATCCCGTAGGGAAAGGTTGCGAGCCACACCGAGACGGGAAGGTTCCCCGCGATCACGTAGTAGGTTCCCCCCGTCATGCCGGGGCCCCACAGAAACACCTGGGCCAGCTCGCCCAGTCCGCGTTGTTTCAGCTTCAGGGGGGGGGCTACGCAACAGAGGTTCAGGAAGAATACGGCGGCTGCGAACACCCAGACGGGGCGGCCTCGAAAATGCGCCAGTCCGTAAAGAACCGTCATTTGCCAGAGGGCCAGCAGGAAAACGGCCATCACCAGTCCGCCGCGGCTGGTAAGGCCGTGGATGAGCGGGTGGGGGGCGTGACGTGTCCGCGCATAGTCTTCTGTATCGATCCCCTGCAGGCTGTCGAACAGGTCGTTGAGCAGCTGGTTCAACGCCTGGGCAGGAAGCAGCCAGAGGGCCGCCAGGAACCACAGGATGGGATGAAAGACTCCGGCGCGCGCCGCCAGCAGTCCGCCGATGATCACCGCGAAGAGAGAGAGCGGCAGAAGAGACGAGCGGGTGATGACCAGCCATCGGCACATCCAGTCCGCGGAGGTTCCCTCCGGAAGTTTCCCGGAACGCAGAACTTCCATCCAACTTCGGATCACGTTCGCTTCCCCTCTTCCTGAGGCGGCAAAATCGTACGCTTTCAGCTGTCAGCGTTCGGCTTTCAGCTCCACCCCCGGCCCCAGGTGGCCTGCTGCGAAGATCTATAATAAACGTTGATCTTTTCATGAAAGGATCTGGGAGGTTGAATCCGCTATTTTCGCACGGAAGCCCCTGCATGGCAATGGGAGGGGTGCGGGTCCCGGAAAGGGGCTCGGCACTGGAAGTCAGCGTCAAAATATGCTAAAAAACAGGGAAAATGGTTGTACGCGTTCCGTTGCAGCGTCCCTGCAGGCAGCTTGCGGATGTGAACCCTCCGTTGACGCTCCGGGTTTCAGGAAGAAAGGAAAACGAGAGATGCGATACGATTTCAACGCAGACGATGTATTTGAAATGGCCGAACAACTCGAAAGAAACGGTGCGAAGTTTTACCAGGAAGCGGCAGGCCGGGTAGAGGATGAGAAGCACAAGGCGTTTCTCACGGGGCTTTCCAAGATGGAACTGGAACACGAGAAGACGTTCGCATCCATGCGGGAGGAGTTGAAGGGAAAGGAGAAGGCGCCCACGGTGTTCGATCCGGAAGGTGAGTCCGGAAAGTACCTGGCTGCCCTTGCGGATACCCGTGTTTTCTTTGAAAAACAGATCGATGTTTCCACCATGGAGGGTATTCTCATGGCCGCGATCCAGGCCGAGAAGGACTCCATCGTTTTTTATCTGGGGATGAAGGACCTGGTTCCGGGAGACCTGGGGTCCGCAAAACTGGAAAAGATCATTCGGGAAGAGATGGCTCACGTAAAGAGCCTGAGTTCAGAACTGATCCGGCTGAAGGGCCTGGGAGGCTGCTGACGTCCTATGAAAATACAAAGTACAAAGCGGCTTTCCCCTCCGCGGGGGAAGCCGCTTTTTTTTAGTGTGCATTGCATTGTGCCGGAGAGTCAGCTCGTGAGCCGTTCCACGATCTTCAGCAGCTGTTCCGGAATGATCGGTTTTTCCACGAAGGCGTCCGGCACGCAGTCAGCGGGCATCTCGTCGGCATAGGAGTCCTGTGTCCGGCTGTACCCGGTGAGCACGATGACCGGTATCCCCTGAAACGCCTCCTCTTTCCGCAACTCGCAGTAGAGGCGGGTCCCGGACTGTTTCGGCATGCGGATATCCAGCGTGATCAGGTCCGGTTTGAACTCCTTTGCCCTGTCATACCCCTCTTCCCCGTTCCGTGCCGTTGCGGTTTCGTAGCCGTTTTTCTCAAAGAGGGTCTTCAGGTAGAGCAGGACGTCCTTCTCGTCATCAACGATCAGAATACGTTTGGCCATGGTCATCCCCGGAGGCGCTCGCCCGGGGGCGGCCGTCTCGGACCGCCCCCGGGATCGGACATGTTGTGGAACAGCCCGTGGAAACGTAACGCTTCCCCGGCCTCTTACATGTCGTCATCCGGCCATTCCAGGAAGCCCTCTTTCACGTCCACCATGGCGTTGACGATCAGTTCCACCAGGCCGCCGTAATGCATGCCGGTCTTGTCCCAGGCTTCGAAGTGCTCCAGCAGGTCCCGGAACTGGCCCTTGCAGTTGGAGCAGGGGGCGCAGATGTACTTCCGGGTCTCCGGTGCGATATCGTCCTGAAAGGCGTCCAGGCACTGCTTGAACTTCATGCGGCCGGAGACCTTGTTCCGCCAGTCCGGGAAGTTGCTCCCCTGCATGATGGCGAACCCGCTTCCCCCGCCGCAGCAGTAGTTGGTCACACCGTGGGGGGTCATCTCACGGAACTGGGGGCAGATGGCCTTCATGACGCGCCGCTGGGGCATGATGATCCCCATGTTCCGAGCCACGTTGCACGGGTCATGCAGGGTCACCGGGAAGTTGTTCCGGGAAGGGTCGAGCTTGATCTTCCCGTTGCACACCAGGTCCTCGAACAGGGGGAAACAGCTCTCCCGGGGGATGTTCATCTCCTCCACGAAGATGCGGTCCGAGATCGGCATGAACGCCTTGTGCGCGTGCCCGCACTCGCCCTGGAGCACGCTCTTGACCTTGAGGTCCTTGGCGATGCCGGCCTGCTTCAGTGCGATGCGCGCCAGCTGGACGTCGTCGTAGAAAAGGCCGTAGTTCACCGAATCGTATCCCACCATCTCGCTGGACATGGTCCAGTTCACGCCGGCGATCTCGAACAGGATGGCAAAGGCCTGGAGGTTCTCCGGCCAGGAAAGGAACTCCCCGGCGTTGTGCATCACCAGGTAATCGGCCCCCTCCTTGTCGAAAGGGATCTTGATCTGCAGGCCGGTCTTCTCCTCGATGTCCTCCTCGGCGAACTCGATGATGTCCATGAGGGCCGTGGGGTTCATGCCGGTGGAGGACCCGGTCTTGAGTTGCTTGACCGTCCCGCCGGAGTGAAGCTCCATCACGGTGATGCCCAGCTCCTGGCTGAAGAGCTTGCGGATCTCCCGGTTGATCAGGCCGTTGTCCACGCCGATGGGGCAGGTCTGGGCGCATCGCCGGCAAAGCGTGCACCGGTAGGAGAGCTCCGCCAGCCGGGCCATGGTGTCCCAGGTCAGGTCGATGTCGTTCCCCCGGAACTTGGACAGGACCTTGCCGCCGGGCGTCAGGTACTTGTTCTTGATCGCCCGCAGCGTCTCCGCCCGGAAGGTGGGACGGTAGATCTCCGCCCCCCCGCTCTCGGTGTAAACCGGGCAGGCGTCGTTGCAGGTCTGGCACTTCACGCAGTTTTCCATGCTCAGCATCAGCTGCTGCAGAAAGGTCCAGTTGTTCTCCTTGGTGAACAGCTTGGCCAGGCCTTCCAGGAAGCTGGCCACCTGTTTCGCTTTTTCCTCTTCGCTGTCCGGCTTGGTCAGGCCGATGGCCGACACCCCGTCCAGGCCGTGCTCGATCCGGGTTTTCTGGTCGTCGGTGAGCTCCTGCATCTCCCCGTCATCCCAGTCCTCGTACGGGTGGGGGAGCTTCATGAACTCCTTGGGGTCGAGCCGGGTGATCTGCTCTTCCGAACTGCTCATGTCTTTGATTCTCACGTCTTGTGGCTTCATGCGCCTTCCTCCTTGGGGCGGCTCCATGAACTCCTTGGGGTCGAGCCGGGTGATCTGCTCTTCCGAGTTGCTCATGTCTTTTATTTTCCCGTCCTGTGCCTTCATGCTCCTTCCTCCTCGGGGATCTCTGTGGCGATTTGCGCCCAGTTTTTACCGGTCTGAATGTGCGGTCCGTTCCAGCTGACGCCGTAGTTCAGGGCCTCCTTGATCGCTGGCTCCATGGGGCCTCCCCGGAGGTTCGGGGCGTCTTCCCACCGCACCTTGTGATACGTGAAGTATTTCGCGAAAATGTGGGTCATGCGCGTGTACGGCATGTAGAGAAGAAACAGGGAGAACAGGACCAGCTCCAGGGCAATCGGGCCGGAAACGTTTTCGAGCCCCTTGAACTGGATGAGCGACAGGGCGATTTCGCGTGTGGCCGTATAGGTCTGGTCCGTGAACAGCCAGGCCACCAGCGCGGTGGCCAGGAGCACCAGGATGTAGACCAGGTTGCAGTAGTCCGCGGGCGAGGTCATGGGCCGCAGAGACGGGTCCTGGATCCTCTTCAAGAGCAGGCCGATGCAGCCCAGCAGCGCCAGGGTGAGCCCGGCGTAGCCGCAGAGGATGGTGGCGTAGAACAGGGCCATGCCGATCCAGGACGTGGAGTCCGCGGCCACCGGGATCCCGACCCAGATCGCCAGGGCGCCGGCCACCAGGAGGCCCAGCAGGCCCACCAGCATGTAGAAGCCCAGGTGAAAGGGGTACGAGGCGTACCAGAGGCTCCGGTTGTTTTCATAGACGCCCTTGAGCAGGAGGATCTCCTCCGCCATGGCCATCAGTTCCGAAACAAGACTCTTCTTGATCGGCTTCTTGTACCAGTCCATCTCTTCATAGTACGAGCCGCCGTATTCTTTTTTCTCCGCCTCGTGGGCCACGGGGTAGAGCTCCCACCTGAGGTGGATCGGTGCGGACGCGTATTTTCTGAATCTTGATGCTACCGCTATCAAGAATATCAGGACCGAACAGTAGACCAGGATCTGAACCAGAAGCATCTTTTCTTCCTCCTTTTTCTGATGGGGTACCTTTTTTTTCCGGACTTGTCTTATATCATCGTCAGGGCCGGAAACTCCGCCGCTTTCATCTTTCGTTGCAGGCAGTTTCCGGGCCTGTTTCTTCCCTGCCGCTACCTTTCCGTCTCGTCTTCCTGCGGCGGGTTCGTGTAGTGGATTCCCATGCGCTTCATCTTCCGCCACAGGGTGGTGCGGTCCATGCCCAGGTCGCTGGCCGCCCTTTTCCGGTTCCAGTGGTTGCGGATGAGCGCCGCCAGGATCTTTCTGCTCTCCTCCCCCACCGTGTCCGCCAGCCCCCCCGGGCCGGCAGCCGCCGAACGGCCTGCGAGAGCGGGCACGGCGTGGAGCAGATGATGGGGAAGGTCCCCGGCCCGGAGCGTGTTCCCCTGCGCTGTATGGAACCCCTGCCGGAGGGTCTCCTCCAGTTCGGCCAGGTTTCCCGGGAAGGGGTACTCCAGCAGAACCCGGACCGCCTCTTCGTCCAACTCGTGCACGTCTTTGCCCTGTTCCAGCTTCAACCGCCACAGGATGTCCAGGGCCAGGGCCGGAATGTCCTCCCGGTGCTCGCGCAACGGCGGTATGGCGATCTTGAACACGTTCAGGCAATAGAAAAGGTTCTCCGGAAAGGTCCCTTCCCTTACCTTGTTTTCCAGGTCCGTCTCCGTGGACGCGATCAGGCGGAAGTCCGATTCCACAGAGGCGCCCGAACCCACCGGGATGTATTTCCCTTTCTCCATGGCCTTGAAGAGACTCACCTGGAGCGGGTACGACAGGGCGCCGATCCTTTCGAGAAACAGGGTGCCCCGGTTCGACTTCTCCAGAATCCCCGGCTCCCGGGTACGGGTTTGCCCATCCAGATCAGAGGGTGTCCCCAGCAGTTCCCGCGTGAGGGTCTCCGCGTTTTTTTGCTTGCAGTACACGTGAAAGAACGGCCCGTTCCGGCGCCTGCTCAGCTTGTGTATGGCTCCGGCCAGCAACCGTTTTCCGGTTCCGGGTTCCCCCTGGAGCAGCACCGGGGCCCCGCTGTTGGCCAGGTCGGGCAGCAGTTCGTAGATCCGGGCCATCTTCCTGTCCGCCCCGAGTTTTTTTCGGAGTTCGAACAGGGTGAGCTCCCGCTGGACCTCGTCATCGGGCCGGTCGATCACGTGAAAGGTCTGCAGCCCGCCCACCACCGCTCCCTGTTCATCCCGGAGGGGCGATGTCTGGATCCGGATGGACATGGGCTTGGAGGCGCGGTCCATTACATTGACCTGGTGGTCGAACAGCTCTTTGCCGGTAGACATGGACTCCTTGATGGAACACCGGGACTGGCAGATCTCCGGCCGGAAGACCTCGTGGCATGTCCTGCCAAGAGCCTGCTTCCGGCTATAGCCCGTGATCTCCTCTGCCTTCTGATTGAAATAGGTGATACAGCAGTCCTGGTTGATGGCGAACACCCCTTCCGGGATGTTTTCCAGTATCTGCAGAGGATTCCACGGGTCTTTCATCTCAGGCGGTCCACCGACAATTTGAGTCCGGCCCGTCAGGTCTTTTCCGGGCGTTGCATTGAGGATCAAAAGACCGCATTAAAAGCAATTACGATGCCAGGAAGGAAACGAGTAGAAAATATTCAATGAAAACAGAATGTTGCTGTTATTTCTTGTCAGCAGGAGAAAAGAAATGCAACAGATTGTTCTGCAACAAAGTGAAACAATACCTGGTTTCATGCCTGGAAGACAGGGGAAAAACTGTTCTGCAACGAAATGAAACAATCAGAACCAAAGCGTTTCATTTTGTTCGAAAAAGCCGGATTTTCCGTAGATCCTTGCAGCAAGGCATTTGAAGTAACGGGTGGAGTTGGAGGTTTGGATCGGATTACTGCAAAGATGCCGGGAGATACAGATGTGGAGATTGCGAGCGGAGCGCGGTCGAAGATCGCGAACGGCAAAACGCGGCCTCAAGGCTCCGCAGGTCATCCGGCGCCGGAGAAGATCATTAAAGAGTGACGCGACCCCCCGGTCCAGGGGGATTCTCTGCTGCGCCGGGGGTTTGCCGCGTCGCCTGCGGCTCCTCGCAATGTCCTTCACGGGGCATCGGTTCCTGTCCCCAGGGAACCAGCCCCTTGAGGGAGCGCGAACGTTTCCGAGTGGCAATATCACAATGTCCCCGTCTTTGCCGGGGGATCATTTACGCCTGGATCTGCATCTTCTGAATCTTCCTCCACAACGTTGTCCGGCTGATTCCCAGAGAGTCGGCCGCGGCCTGGCGGTTCCAGCGGTGAGCCTTCAGCGCCCGGACGATCTCCTCCCTTTCCATCTGGCGAAGGTCGGTGTCCGGCTTTTTCCCGGGCAATGCCGGGGACGGAGATTCCTCCCTGCGGAGGAGATAGGCCGGGAGGTGGCCGGGCTCGATGAGGGGTTTCTTGCACACGATGGAGGCGTAGTCGAGGATGTTCTCCAGTTCCCGGATGTTGCCCGGAAATTCGTAGTGAAGCAGAATTTCTTCCGCCGCCCTGGACAGGCCGGCGATGGACTTGTTTCGCTTTCGGTTCAGGCGCTTCAGGAAGTGCTCGATCAGCAGGGGGATGTCGTCGCGCCTCTGCCGAAGCGCAGGGATATCGATCTGCACCACGTTGATCCGGTAGTACAGGTCCTCGCGGAAGTTCCCCGCCTGGATCTGGGAAAACAGGTCCTTGTTGGTGGCCGTGATGATCCTCACATCGGCCTTCAGGGTCTCCGTGCTGCCCAGGGGCTGGTAATCGCCTCCCTCCAGCACCCGCAGCAGCTTGCCCTGCACCTCCAGGGGCAAGTCACCGATCTCATCCAGAAACAGGGTGCCGTTCTCGGCCAGGGCGAACCGGCCGGGCTTGTGCTGCTTGGCGTCGGTAAACGCCCCTTTCCGATAACCGAACAGCTCGGACTCCATGAGGGTGTCCGGGATAGCGCCGCAGTTCACGGCGATGTACGGCTCGTCTTTTCGCCGGCTCAGTTCGTGCACGGCCCGGGCCAGGAGTTCCTTTCCCGTGCCGCTCTCTCCGCTCAGGAGGATGGGGGAGTCGCTCAGGGCCAGGTCTTTGAAATGCTTCAGGATGGCCAGCATCCGGGCGTTGTTCGTGACGATGTTTTTGAAGGAGTACCGTTCCCGGGTCTCCAGCTCGTGGGCCTTGAGCATGGACAGGTCCCGGAACGTCTCCACCGCACCGAAGATCCTGCCCTTACGATCGCGGATGGGTGCCGTGCTCACCGAAACCGGGACCTGCCGGCCCCATTTGTTCAGGATCACCACCTCCAGGTTCGTGACGGACTCCCGGTCCTGGAGGGTCCGTTCAAAGGGGCAGGCTTCCGATCCGCAGAGCTCTGTCTGGAAGATGCTCCGGCAGGGCTTGCCAAGAACCTCTTCCTTCTTGTATCCGGTAATCCGCTCTGCGGACGGGCTGAACCAGGTTATGAGCCCTTCCGTGTCCACGGTAAAGATGCCGTCGGCCACGTTGTCCAGGATCATCCTGCATGGGGCGGGGCAGTCCCGTTCCATGCAGCTCAGTGAATCCTCGAAGCAGGAGGGGCGGTCGTTTTTCAACGGAAACTCCCACCGGAAGCCGGAAGATGTTTCAAGCTGTTGCTCCTTGCGGTCCACCTGTCCAGGCAGGGGGTGTTTCGTCTCTGGTTGCGTGTTGCAATATGGGTGCGGTGATCCGGCGAATAGATCCGAATCTACCTCAATTACTTAACATCCATGATACAATTTGAATCAAATTGTTGCAAGAAATGCGAGGTACGCCTCAAAACACCACTTCCATGGGGCTGGTGTCGTCGGACTCCACGGCCCGGGCGACTCCGTACACCCCGGGCAGGATGTTGGTGGCAAAGAACTTGGCTGTCTGGATCTTGTTGTGGTAGAAGCGGGCGTCCGCATGGTCCCGGACGAGCTTTTTCTTCTCCTCGTCCGTGCCGGCACCCTTTTCACCGAAGAGCTTCTCCAGCTTCTCGTGGGCGGTCAGGGCCTGGTTCAGGATGAAGTAGGCACAGACCACGTGCCCGAACATGAAGCTGTACGGTGTGGCGTAGAGCAGCGGGTAGTTCACGTCTCCGCTCATCCCCCGGGTGCCCAGAGTCATGGTGGCCTGGGCCAGCTGGTCCTTGGCCTCCCCCAGCAACCCCATGTGCCTGCCCAGTTCCGAATGCTCCCGGTGCTTCTCCACGAAGTCGTTCAGAATGCCCATGAAGTTCATGAACAGGGCCCCCGACTTCATGGCCACCTTCCGGCCCAGCAGGTCCATGGCCTGGATGCCGGTGGTCCCCTCGTAGATGGTGCCGATCTTGGCGTCCCGGACCAGTACGCTCACCCCGTACTCCTCGCAGTACCCGTACCCGCCCAGAACCTGGAGGGCCAGGCAAGTGGATTCGAACCCCTTCTCTGTGGAGTAGGCCTTGCACACCGGGGTGAGCAGTTCCACGGTCTGGTTGAGACGGCTGCGAAGCTCCTCGTCGTCCGTGTGCCTGGCCTGTTCGAGCCAGAACGAGCAGGAGTAGATCAGGCTGCGCGTGGCCTCCACGATGGCCTTCTGGGTGAGCAGCATGCGACGGATGTCCGGGTGGTCGATGATGGGGACCCGGGGGGCCTCAGGGTCCCTGAAGTCCTGGACGCGAACGCCCTGGATCCGTTCATGGGCATAATCCACGGCCAGATGGTAGGCCGCCGATGCCTGGGAGGTCCCCTGCAGGCCCGCGCCCAGCCGGGCGTGGTTCATCAGCTTGAACATCATCTGGATCCCCCCGTGCTCCTCGCCGATGAGCCAGCCTTTGCAGGGGCCGTCGTCCCCGTAGGAGAGAGAACAGGTGGCCGAAGAGTGCAGGCCCATCTTCTCCTCGCAGCCCGTGGCCACGATGTTGTTGAACGCGCCCGGCGTCCCGTCCGGGTTCACCAGGTACTTGGGGGCGGCGAACAGGCTCAGGCCCTTGATGCCCGGGGGGGCTCCCTCGATCCGGGCCAGGAGCACGTGGAGGATGTTCTCCGTCATGTCGTGATCGCCGCCGGAGATGAAGATCTTGTTGCCGGTGAGCTGGTACGTGTCCCCGTCGGGCCGGGCCGTGGTTTTCACGTCCCCCACGGCGCTCCCGGCCTGGGGCTCGGTGAGCACCATGACGCCGGCCCACTGGCCGGTGTACATCTTCTCGCAGTACGTGTTCTTCAGGTGCTCGCTCCCCTCCTCCTCGAGCAGGTGCGCCGTGGCGCTCGTCAGGCCCTGGTACAGACCGAACCCGGTGTTGGCCGCAACGCAGATGTCCATCACCGCCACCGCGATGCACCCGGGCAACCCCTGTCCGCCGAATTCCGGCGAGGCACCGGTGGCGCCCCATCCGCCCTCGTTGTACTTCCGGAACGCTTCCCGCACCGCCTCCGGAACCACCACCTTTCCGTCCACGAACCTGGCCCCGTCCTTGTCCGTGACCGGCAGGGTGGGGGCGATAATGTTCACCGCCAGCTTTTCCGCCTCGGAGAGGATCATCCGGTAATCCTCCTCGGTAAAATCCTTGAACGCTTCGAACTCGGACAGGCTCTCCACGCCCAGCATCTCGAACAGGTTGAAGTGGATGTCCCGCATGTCCAGCTTGTGCGCCATGGCTCGCTCCCCTTTCGCAGATGAAGTGTCTTTCCTGCCTTCCTTTTTTGCCCCCGAGCATCATTCTCCGCCTGGACATATTCTGTCAAGGCGCTGCGGGGAGGGTTCGGGACTGTGAAATAACGTAACAAGGAATTTATGGAAAGAGTATGCAACCGGTGTTTTCCGGAGAGAAGTCGGCTATGAGAAGCCCGTAACAAGGGGTGGGGAATGTCCGGCGGCAGGATTAGGGCAACTCGCAGTTTCCCGGGTCCACCTCGTCGTAACTGTTTCCGCGGCGGTACTCGTCGTGGTAGAGCACCTGGGTGACCGGGTGGTCGTCCCGGTAGATGCCCCACTTGAACCACACGCCCAGGAAGTCGTTGTACCCGATGGGCCCCTGGTAATCGATCACCTGGTCCCCGTCGAGCCAAGCCTCCACGAACCCGACATTCTCGTAGCTCCATCGGACGTGGAAGATCCAGTCGTGCCAGATCCCCTTCTGAAAGCTCCCGGGATGCGTGTACAGCTCCACCACCTGGCCGTCGTTTGCGTCCTGGATCGGCTCGGCGCTGGTACGGCAGTCCACCGTGAGGTTGCCGTCGGTGTAACGTACGGCCAGGGGGGGGCTCCGCCAGACCTCCCCCGGGTCCGGGGTGGCGTGGAACTGGGAGATCACGGTGCGGTTGTTCAGTTCCGGCCAGTCCGGCGGGATGTACGTGCTGAATCCGTACCACTGCTCGCTGCCCATGGGAGCCACGTAAAAGAGCAGCTCGTGCAGCTCGGCCCGATACCCGATGACGAGCGGTTGCACGTCTCCCTCCCGGATCTCGAAGCGTGCCGCATAGTCGCCGCAACGTACGGTCTCGGTCACGACCTGGCCGGAGTAGGGCCGGGCCAGTTCCTGCATCCACCCGGTGAAGTCGCCGGTCTCGAACCCCTTGTGGTTGCTGTCCGGCAGGCATGCGGTCCCGGGGAGGGACAGGACGAGAACAATCAGGATGAGGCAGGTTCTTGTTTTCATCGTGCCTCCTGGAAATCGGAAGGAGATCGAATCGTATTTCCAGGGTACGAGCCCGAACCGGTCAGGTCAAATTGAACATGATGCGCTAAAATCCCCGCCACAATCCTTACATGCAGGGATACACAGAATTGGAGATTGCGAGCGAAGTCGAAGATCGCGAACGGCAAGACGCGGCCTCACGGCTCTGCAGGTCAGCCGGCGCAAGGGGAAGATCCCGAACAGAGTGAAGCGACCCCCCGGCTCAGCGGGATTGCCTCATGCTACGGGAGATTGCCGCGTCGCCTTCGGCTCCTCGCAATATCCGTTCGTTGCGTTTGTGTATCTATGCCGATGCGGATGGGGGGACAGGGGCTCCACCCTATTGTGATTCGAAGAGGTGCATCAACCGGTCTTTATTTTTCCGGATCAGCTTGAGTTCCAACGGGGGCAGGTCCTTGCCCATCTGGTCCATCTTTTTGGCCTGGGCCTCTCCCTGCTGCATCTGGGCCAGAAGCTGCTGTTTCATCTCCGCGGAAAACATGGGGTTGTTCTGGATGGCCTTGCGGGATTCGGAAAACTGGCTTTGAATCTGGGGCGCCTGCTCTTCCAGGGTGACCGCCGCCAGGCCGGCGTTGGCATGGGAAAGCACATAGAAGAACCGTTCCGGCTTCCACCCTTTCTTGTTGAGATAAGAGGCCATGCGGTTGGATGCCTGCATGCTTTGCCAGGCGTCCGGGTTGCCCGCATCTTCAATGGCCTTCTCCTGGGTTTTCATGAAAGAGACGAACCCGGGATAATCGGAGATGAATTTGTTCAGTTCCGCCGGATTGAACGGTGCCGGATCCTTGGCCCATCCGGGAATCGCGAACACGGCCAGGCAGGCGGCGGCCAGGACGGCGGTCAGGGCTTTTTTCATTTCGCGCTCCATGTGTTTGATCGTCAGCAACGGAAAACGGGGACCGGAAAAAACGGGGACAGGCACCGATTTTCGTCCCCCCGGAAATGGGGAAATCGGTGCCCGTCCCCATTTTCTCCATTTTCTCCTTGTGTTTGATCGTCAGGTGCCCTCTTCCTCTTTCTCCCTGCGCGGCCGCACCTTGAGGAGCAGGTCTCCCTGGGCCACCTGCTGACCCTCCTTTACGGCGACCTCCTTCACCGTCCCCGCGATGGGGCTCAAGATGCGGTTTAGCATCTTCATGGCCTCCATGACAAGGAGGACATCGCCCTCGGCCACACGGGTTCCCGCGGAGGCCTTGAGTTCGGCCACCACCCCGGTGGTCAGTGCGCGGATCTCTCCCATTTCCGCCAGGGCGGTGATCTCGTCGGGGGTCAGCTCGCTCTTCACGGCGGCGCCGTTTTCCACCTCGGGCTGGTAGAGGAACGGTTCAGGATGATGATCCACCATGAGATAGGTAAGGATCCCTCCCTCCGCGGTGGGGTTGCTGGGGCCGAATATCACCTGGTGGTGCTTGCCGGTGTGGTCCTGGTAGGTCACCGTCTCCCCGGGCTGGAAGCCGCCGCGCCGGAACCAGACCTCGGGAGGCAGCACGTAACTCTTGCCGAACTCTTCCTCGAACTTGAAGAAGTCCACCGCGTCCCGGGGGTGCTGGAGGTACAGGACCAGTTCCCGGGTTGTGGCCGGCCGCTCGACGGCTTCCTCCAGCTTGGCCCGCTCGGCATCCACGTCCATGGGGGGGCAGTCTTCCGGTCCTCCCTCATCCTCCAGGACCTTCTGCCAGTCCGGGCCGAAGACCGTCCGGTAGATGTCGTCCGAGGGACGGTAGAACGGAAACGGGCCGTAGCGGCCCAGCATGAGGTTCTTCAGGTCCTCGGAAGCGTTTTCGTACCGGATGCCGGTGAGTGTGTGCGTGACGGCCGTTGTCCAGAGGATTTGCGATCCGGGGGTCACGCTCCAGAAGTTTCCCATCTCCCGGTGAACCCGGGGAAGCTCCTGGGTGAGGATGTCGGGCATGCGGTCCAGAAAACCGCCCTTGACCGCCTGCTCGAAGCTGGAGCCCATGGCTCCGCCGGGGAGCTTGTGGATATGCACGGTGGGGTCGAACCCCTTGAACTGGGACTCGTAGTCCGTGTAAGCCTCCCGGATCGGTTTGAGTTTCTCGCTGGTGGCGATGATCGCGTCCCGGTCGATGCCCGCGGCGCGGTGGCCTTCCTCTTCCAGGGTGTGGAGGACCGTGAGGATGGGGGGCGGCCCGAAAAAGCCTGTCATGGCGTGGTCGCCCGCGTCCACGATCTTGGCCCCGGCCTTCACCGCGGCCACGATCCGGGCCGTGTCGTTCCCGTCGGTGTTGTGGCCGTGGTAGTGGATCACCAGGTCCGGATAGGCGTCCAGCAGGGCGGTGACGAGCTGGCCGATCCGCCGGGGGGTGCCCAGCCCGGAGTGGTTCTTGATGGCCAGGATGATCTCCGGCCCGGTGACCTCCAGGATCTCCCCGGTCTTCTTCACGTAGAACTCGTCCGTGTGCTCCGGGCCCGTGGAGAAGCAGACCGAGGGCTCCAGGAATTTTCCGGCCCGTTTCACTTCCTCGTAGACCGCGACCATGTTCGGGATGTGGTTCAGGTAGTCGAAGACCCGCCACACGTCCACATACTCGGCGAACGCCTGGACCGTCAGGCGGATGACGTTCTCCGGATAAGGCCGGTACCCGAACAGGTTGACCCCCCGGCACAGGGTCTGGAACAGGGTGCGGGGCATCTTTTTCCGCAGCAGGTGCAGCCGCTCGAACGGGTCGATCTGCTTGCGCAGCATGTCCACGTGCACGCTGGCCCCGCCCGTGATCTCCAGGGAGAAGAACCCCGCCGCGTCCCGCTCCTCGGCCACCTCCATCTCGGTGTGCGGGAGGATGCGGTTCTTGAAGTCCGACTGGGAAAGGTCCCGGGCCGTGTTCGTGATGAAGTAGCCGTCGGCTTCCCGCAGCATGCGGAGGCCCTCTTCCGGCGATGTTTCAGGGAGAATTCTTGTTTCCAGGCTGGCTGATTTCATGATCGGTCCTGATCCTTTATTGGGGTTCCTCAAATGGCGTAGGGGTTTTCCTTCCGGTGATGGATGTCGGCCAGGAGGTGCGCGATCCGTGCCTCCTCCCGATCCTGGGAGCGGTACTCGAGAAGTTCGGGATGCCGGTCCAGGTACCCGGTGTCGAACGAGCCTTCCAGGAACTCCGGGTCGTCCACGAGCTTGCGGTAGAACGGGATGGTGGTCTTGGGGCCCACGATGACGAAGGTGGACAGGGCCCGGCGGAGCCGACTGGTGGCCTCGGCCCAGGTGAGGCCGTACACGGTGAGCTTGACCAGCAGGGAGTCGTATACCGCCGGGATCTCGTAGCCCTGGTACACAAAGCCGTCCAGGCGGATGCCGGGGCCGCCGGGGCTCTGGTAAACCGAGACGGTCTTGCCGCTTTCCGGCGCGAAGTCCCTCTTGGGGTCCTCGGCGTTGATCCGCATCTCGATGGCGCACCCGCGGCACAGGACGTCGTCCTGGGAGATGTCCAGCGGCAGGCCCTGCACGATACGGATCTGTCTCCGAACGATGTCGATGCCGGTAATCGTCTCGGTGACGGTATGCTCGACCTGGTGCCGTGTGTTGTTCTCCAGGAAGTAGAACCGGTTGTCCGCGTCCACCAGGAACTCCACCGTTCCCGCGTTACGGTACCCGGACTTCTCCGCCAGGATCAGGGCTGCACGGCAGACCTGTTCCTCCAGTTCTGCGGGCAGCAGGCCGGGCGCGATCTCCACCAGCTTCTGATGTCGGCGCTGGATGGAGCAGTTCCGGGTCCCCAGGTGGATCAGGTTCCCGTGATGGTCTCCCAGGATCTGCACCTCCACGTGGCGGGGTTTGATGAGCCCCTTTTCCAGGTAGAGCCGTCCGTCTCCGAACGCGGCCTGTGCCTCCCCGGCCGCCATGGGGATCTGCTCCAGGAGTTCCTCCTCGTTGTCCACTCTGCGGATGCCCCGGCCGCCACCGCCCGCCACCGCCTTGAGCATCAGGGGGTAGTCTATACTCCGGCCGAACTCCAGGGCCGCCCGAACGCCTTCCTCTCCTTCGGGCAGCACCCCGCTTCCCGGGATCAGCGGGACCCCGGCCTCCTCGGCCAGGCGGCGGGCCACCGTCTTGTCCCCCAGGTCCCGGATTACCTTCGGGGAGGGACCGATGAAGACGAGCCCCGCGTCCTCGCAGGCCTGAGAAAGCTCCGGGTTTTCCGCCAGGAAGCCGTATCCGGGATGCACGGCCTGGCAGCCGCTGGTTTCGGCGGCCCAGATCACCCGTTCGATGTCCAGGTAGTCCTTGCGGGGACCCGGGCCGATCCAGACCGCTTCGTCCGCGGCCCGGATGTGCCGGGATTCCCGGTCCGGGGATTCGTAGAGGGCCACGGCGCGGAGGTTTTCTTCCCGTATCGCCCGGCAGAGCCGGATGGCGATCTCGCCCCGGTTGGCCACGAGGATCTTTTCGATTTTTTTTGATTGTGTCACGGTCTTCCCTCTTGTTTTCGGTTCTTCCATGTCGAAAATCCTGCCGGGCGGTATCGGGTCGCCCCACGTATTTCGTTTTTACAGCAGGCCATTTTCTCTCCCCGCGGATTCCGGCGCCGGGCTTCCCTCCGGGATGTCCACCGCTCCTTGATCCGGTACCGGGGCGAGAATGCCTGCAGGCCGAACCGCTAAGAATACCGGCAAGGTGGGAATTTGTCAATAATACCGGTGTATTTCATGGGACCCGGATCATCATTCAATTCAACGGCAGGCAGAACCCTCCGGACGGGCCGGTGGGCTCGTTCAGCTATGCTTTAACAATCCCTATCCCCTTTACGTTACGCGGGCGATACAGAAATGCAAGTTGGGAGCGGAGCGAAGTTGCTACCAGCTGTCAGCGTTCAGCGTTCAGCGTTCGGCTCCCCGCCGCCGGACCCCTATGGACAGAAACACAATGGAGGAGATTGCGAGCGAAGCGCGGCAACCCCCCGGCCCAACGGGGAATACCCTGCTGGCGGCCGGGAGACTGCCGCGTCGCCTCCGGCTCCTCGCAATGTCCCTCACGGGGTCATCGGTTCCGATCACCAGGGAAGCAATGCCCCCTGCATGCATCGATTCACTGTCCGGCGGCTGTTGGGCCACCGTCAAAGAGTTCATGATCAAGAACCTCTGCACCGCAGACCGGCACGCACACCTGCGGCGAGGGGTCTGTGCAGCAGGTGCACACCGCGCACCGCATGCCCGCACCGCAGTCGGCGTCTGAAGAACAGGCGTTTGTGGCACTGCAGCTGATATCCAGTCCGCAGAAGCCTCCCTGGTCCGTACCGGTATAGCAAACGCCGGAACCGCCGCAGCAACTGAATGCATAACTCCCGCAGCATTTTCCTTCGGTACACTCGTTAACCTTTGTGAAGGTACTGGCGCTGCTTATCGTCGGTTGGCCGTCTTTGAAGCCGGCCACAATCCAGTAGCAGGTGTTGTCTTCGCTGATCAGGTCGAACCACCCGGAATTCATGGAAAAGCCGGGCTGCAGAATTAAAAAGGAAGCGGGAACGTATCCGGCAAAGCCGGGTACCGTGTAGTGGAAAACCGAATAGAACAGGAACACGTTGTATTCCATGTCGGGTGTCCATGCGAAATTCGGCGGTTCAGTCAGTTCGGCACCGTTGGGGGGTGAGTTCAGCACGATCTGAGCGTTTACGGCGCAAGGGACCGTAAAGAGCAGTACCGTGCTGATCAACAGGGTCTTATATATGCGGTTCATGGCATTTCCTCCCTGTTTCATATTATTTTCGTAGGAGATACAGATCCTGTTGTTAGAGAGGTGTTTTTGAGCATAAGGTTCGCCCGTTCCCCCCTCCCCTGGATTCCGGATCAGGGGGGTCTAAGGATCAAGTCCGGAATGACGGAAA
>CAYTRL010000001.1:0-46365 GCA_964439795.1 uncultured Thermodesulfobacteriota bacterium | reverse complement strand
GGTTACCGGGTGATCGAAGAAACCGGCAACGTCCCGCCGACGGAAACCTCCCCCCCCTGAACACCCTTCTGCCCCCGGAGGATAGCCGCGTCGCCTTCGGTTCCTGGCAATTTCCGAGTCTTCCAAGAGCTTTGTCACATCCACCGGTTGCTCCTCGCAATATCCTTACGATGCGTTCTTGAACTTACGCCAACGAGAGCGCAAAAGGGGAATTGACTTGACGGATCACAAATGTCATGAATGTGGAAACATGTCTTGGACTCGATCCCCCACGTTCCCCCAGAGGAAGAAGAGAAAGAATGATGAAAAAGCTCACAACAATGGTTCTTGCAGCGCTTGCCCTGAATCTGGCGGCATGCGCCGTAACAGGCCCCGCCTACCATGAAATGGTCGACCAGATTCCAGCGCTGGGTGAAGACAGCGGCAGGATCTTCTTCTATCTCACCGAGTATCCGGTGAAAACCGCCTTGATCAAAATCAACAAAGAAAGGGTGGGAACGCTGACCTCCATGAGCTTCTTCTATATCGACCGGCCGGTGGGCGAATACACGATCCAGGTCTATCGAGGAAAAACGGGCATCATCTCCATGGACAAACTCGTGTTGACCCTTTCCCCGCGCGAGACCCGTTACGTGGAGGTTCTGGGCATCGACCGGCGGTTGCGCCTGCTCCTCACGGAACCTGCCGACGCAAAGAAAACCATACAGAACTGCACCTATTTTGAACCGTCCTCCGGAAAGGACAATTAGGAGCCACCATGAAACCGTTTCTCTGCTCCGGTAAAATCCTCAGGATCGTCACCGTTCTCACCCTGACGCT
This sequence comes from uncultured Thermodesulfobacteriota bacterium, assembly GCA_964439795.1. Classification (GTDB taxonomy): domain Bacteria; phylum Desulfobacterota; class DSWW01; order DSWW01; family DSWW01; genus CAYTRL01. The sequence goes on along the minus strand of CAYTRL010000001.1, from coordinate 45,546 downwards.
CTGCCTTGCAGGGTGTGCGGCGAGCAAGCCCTCTTTTGATCAGGTCCTTCCGGAGGTGCCTGAACTCACCGGCGACCAGGGGCGCATCGTGTTCTTCGTTCCCAAACGCGCCCGACACGCCGGGTGGAAGCCGGTCATCACCCTGAACGGGGAAGAAGTGGGCCGGGCCAAGACCAACGGCTTTTTCTATGTAGACCGTCCCGCCGGCGACTACGAGGTGGCGCACCTGGTCACCACCACGGTCCAGGGGAAGAAGAACACCGAGGAAGAAAGGAGCAAGAAGAACTTTTCCCTGAAGCCGGGCGAAACGCTCTTCGTGCAGATGGTGTTAACCCCCGGCGTAGGGTTCGAGCCCCGAATGGATCGATACGATCCCATGTTCCTGAGACCGGTTTTGGCGGAACCGGAACATGCCCTGGAAGCGGTCAAGAAATGCCGCTACACGGGAGGGGATCCCAAAACCGAAGATCCGGAAAAGTGAACACAAGAATGCTGGTGTTTCTATCGTCCGGGCAGACGGACGCCCGGTGGATGGTCGCGGCGATGCCTGTTTACGAAACCTTTTTCGATGACTGGACCGTTGCTCCGGTTCGGCAAGGGAGGGACCCAACGTGAAACCCAGATACGCGGCTATCGGGCTTTGTGTCCTGCTGCTGGCTGCCGGTTGCTCTTCCGTCAAGACGCGGTACGCATACGATTCCGGGGCGGACCTGGAACAACTCAGGACCTATGCCTGGATTCCTCCTCCCGCGCCCTCCCCGGACGAACCGGCTGATGAAACCGAGCGCAGATCCGCCCGTGACCAGTGGATACGGCAAGCCGTGGACGAGCAGCTTGCCCGGAAGGGACTGCGCATGGTTGCTTCCGACCCGGATCTTCTCGTGATATTCCATGTAATCAGGGAAGACAAGATCGACGTGGACGATTGGGGGTACAGCTACGCCGCCCGGAAACGGTACCGCAACCCCAAGGGGTTCGGCATGGTGGAGGTGGCCCAGTACGAGAAGGGCACCCTGATCCTGGACTTCGTGAACCCCGGAACCAACCAGCTCGTCTGGCGCGGGGAGGCCCAGGGCGGCCTGGCGCCGGACTTGACCGAAAAGCAGGGAAAGAAGATCTGCGATAAAGCCGTCGAGAAGGTCCTGAAACACTTTCCCCCGCCGGCGTCTTCCTGATCCGACGAACCGATATCGGAAAGGGCGCGTTTGATCGTCTCCCCTTGAAACAGGAGATCGTTCCATGCCGAAGAACAAAGAAGCCTCTTTGCCCCTCCGGGTTGCGCTTCTGATGATGGGGATTCTTCTCTGTGCATCCGCTTGCACCCGGTTCAACGGGCTCAAGCCGCTGGAACCCACCGTGAGACGGCCCGCACATTACCCGAAGGTGGACAGCCTGCAGCCCGTACTTTCCTGGGAGGCGGCTCCGGAACCGGGTGCGCGCTATGATCTGGCCATCTGCCCGTCGGAAGGCGCCACGTTCCGGGTGGGACACACGGGAAAACCCGGGGGAGCCATGTACTACCGTGAAGGCCTCCTGGAGACCACCCACAAGGTGGAAACCCCCCTCCAGCCCCGGACCAAATACCTCTGGTCGGTGAGGGTCCGGACCGGCGACGAAGTATCGGACTGGTCCACCTACACCTACATGTACGGGGGGCGGGTCCGCGAACAATACACGGACACGAACCTGCCGTTCCGTTTCCGGACACCGGACCTGTAAACGGAACGCGTCCTACGGGAAACTCCCCAGCGGCCGCCTGGCTTTTCCCCGCTTCCCTCAAGAGCCTCTATTGTTCAGTTCCTGTATTCACCTTATGGGGATTGCGGGAATGTATCGGATTTTCTCGATTCGATTCCGGCGGACAAGAAGTGCACGTATGCAAGGGGGAGGAAGGATGCAAGGCGGGTGAAGGTCCGGGTCGCGAGACAGACCTTTGAGGGCGTGTATCGGAAGCCGAATCAGTGGGGGACGCGGTCTTTACGCGCCGGACACAACCCCCGGTTGTGGGGGGGCGACGCGGTGAGAATCTTTCGGATGAAATCGCGGAACTTCACGGCGATCCCGGTCCAGTCCTCGAGGCCCTCCATCCTTGCCAGCGCCTCCTGCAGGGTCAGGCCGGACTGGTAGGTAATCCGGAACGCCTCCCGTATCTGTTTCCGCTCCCCGGGGGTGACCCCCTCGGCTCTGCGCATGCCCACGGAGTTCAGGCCCATCACGCAGTTGTCCCGGGCACAGAGCACGTAGGGCGGAACGTGCATGCTGACCTGAGCGCCCCCCTGAAAAAAGGCTCCCTCCCCCACCCAGCAGAACTGGTGAACGGATCCGTTCGCGGGCAGGACGGCATCGGGCCCGACGGTGCAGTGACCGGCCAGCAGAGACCCGTTGACCACGATCACCCGGTCCTGGATTTCACAGTTGTGGCCGGCGTGGGCGTTGGCCATCCAGTAGGTTTGGTTGCCCACCACGGTCTCGCTCCCGGTCCCCGTGCCCCGGGAGATGGTCACCCCCTCGCGGAACACATTGTCGTTTCCGATCCGAAGGCAGGTCAGCTGTTCCGGTTCGAATTTCAGGTCCTGGGGATTCCCGCCCAGGACGGCAAAAGAATCCACGAAGTTGCCGGACCCCATGGTCGTGAACTGCCGGATCATGGCGTGAGGACGGATGACCGTTCCGGGCCCGATTTCCGCGTTCCCCTCGATCACGGCATAGGCCCCGATTTCCACCCCGTCCGCGATCTTCGCGGTGGGGTCCACGATTGCCGTGGGATGAATCATTGACATGGTCGTTTCTCTCGAAGAGATCGCTTCCGGGTTTCAGATTGTGAGCAGTTTAGGGAGGAAGATCCACCTTGTCAATCCGGTCCGGGCGGTTCCGCATGGACGGCAGGGGAGGTTGCAGCGAATGCCGGGAAGCTATTTTTCGCCCTGGCTTTTCTTGTACCAGTCTTCATCGCCATAAAGCTTGTCCATGCAACCCGGGCATAAACCGTGGCTGAATGCAGCTTCTGAATACCTGCCGACATATGCTTCAACCTCTTCCCAGTACCCTTTGTCGTTTCGGATATTTTTGCATCGGGAACAAATGGGGAGAATCCCTCGAAGGATCTTGATTTCAGCCAGGGCTTTCTCGATCTCGTTTTTTTGGGTCTCCAGTTCCCCGTAGAGCCGGCGCAATTCCATCATGTCCCGATGTCGCGCCATGGCGATCGTGACAGCTCTTTCGATCTCGGCACGTCTTGGCGGCTTGGTCAAGTAGGCGGCAACACCCACCTCGCCTGCTTTGTTCACGAGATCCTGTGATTCGTACGCGGTCAGGGCCACGACAGGCACGGGGCAACATTCCTGGATCCGGCGGGTGGCTTCCAGGCCATCGAGATCCGGCATCTGGATATCCATGAGAACGATATCCGGCCGCAGGGAACAGGCCATCTCCACGGCTTCAAGCCCATTGGAGGCTTTCCCGGCCACCTCATAACCGATCGTTTTCAGCGTACGCTTTATCGTTTCACCGATGAGGTAGTCGTCTTCCACGATCAGGACGCGAATGTTCTCATTTCCCTTCAAACGTACCGCCTCCCATCGGTTCCTGGTCTTTCCCGGGTTTGAAGACAAGGGTCGTCACGGCTCCGTTGTCGTTATCGAGCCGCACCCTGCCCCGCAGAGTTTCCCGGACGATACCCACGATGAGATCGAACCCGACCCCCGCCCGGCGCAAATCCCCTTCCATCATGGCCCGGGGATAGCCGGGCCCGTCATCTCTGAAGACGATATGGACATCCTCTCCCTCCCGAAAGATATCCATGTGGATTTTTACGGCATCGTTTTCGGCCAGCGCATGCTTGACCGTATTGGTTGCGAGCTCATTGATGACCAGGGTGAGGTGATGGGCCTGATTGCTCGATATGCTTTCGGTGCTCCGGTTCACGTCGACCGAAACGGTTTTGTCCAAAGGCACTCCCTGCAGCGAACCGTTGACCACCTGTTCGCAAAGCTCAGTTAAATTCAACGGATGCCAGCCGGATGCGGACAACAGGCTGTGGACCGTTAAAAGTCCTTCCACACGCCCGACCAGATCTCCAAGCACGTTCAGATAGGACGCGTCCCCCTGGCCCTCGGCATGATCTTTTTCCATGTACAGCATTCCGATGATGGCGGACAGATTGTTCTTGACCCGGTGGTTGACCTCGCGGAGAAGAACCTTTTGCAACTCCGCATGCTGCCGCAAGGCGTCCTCCACCTCGGCTGTCTGGATGACCTGGGAGGCGGTACCGGCAAGCCCTTCCAGCAACGCGTCCTCCTCCGGAGAAAGGGCGTTCCGGCTGAAAAGGGCCAGGACGCCGATGACATCCTCCTGCGCGGAAAGGAGCCTGTACCCGGCGAAGGAGACCAGGCCCCGCTCTCTTACCCACTCCTGATCGTGGATGGCCGGCTCTTGCGCGGCCTCGTTGGTGAGAAATTTCTGATATTCTCCGGAAGCCAGCTTCCCGATCTTGTAGCATCCGAACGGAACCCGACCGTGGACTTCCCCGTCGGTGTGCGTGTATCGTCCGGAGCTGACAAGGAGGTGGAGACAGAGATGCCGAGAGCGACAAAGGTGGGGGCCCTCTTCGCCCTGGCTGTGAATGCAGCCTGTTTCACAGAGATCGCCGGGTTTCGTGACCCATATACGACACAGATCCGCCCTGAAAACCGATACGATCCCCTCGGAGATGATGGCGAGCTTCTCGCGAAGGCCGGCGGGTTTGAGCAGTTCCTCCCGGAGACGGTTCAGCTTCTCCATCCGCTCTTCCCGTTCCAGCCGTTCGGAGATGAGACGCGCTACGCCCAGGATCGTGGGCTGCCGGCCGCGCCTTTCGAGAAAAACCGCATGCGCTTCCAGGGGAACAAACGTTCCGTCGCTCTTCCGCACATTGCGCCTGTACGCTCCCCCCAGATCCTTTGTCTCGAGCAACCGGGCGTACCGCTCCCCCCACTCCTTCAGCGCTTCCTCGTCGAGAAGATCCGCGAGGTTGAGCCTGCCGAACGTTTCCCTGGAGTAGCCGAGGGTCTCTACGGCGAACCGGTTCACGTACAGAAACGTGCCGTCCAGGGCGATCTCAAACACTAAATCCGGCACGGCGTCCAGCGAGACCGAATATCGATTCCTGCTTTCCTCCACCTCCTTTTCCAGGGCGGCCAGGGCCTTGACGTGGGTTTCCTCGGCCTTCTTCAGGCGGGTGATGTCCTGCATGACCACGGCCGCGCCCGCCACTTCTGCCCCGGTAAGGAGCGGTGAAATGGAAACCTGCATGTCCAGGACACGGCCGCCTCTGGTTTTCAGCCTGCCCTCATGATGGAAGATGCACTGGTTCGAAGAAATCGCCTTTTCTACGGGACAGACCTTTTTGCATTCCCGTTCGGCGTCACCGAACACCTCGTAGCATTTCTTTCCCATGGCCTCTTGAGCAGGCCATCCGGTAAGCGATTCCGCCGCAGGATTTATATAAAGAAGGTTCATGTCCAGGTCCCGGACGTAGACCTGCTCATTCATATGTTCCAGGACGGTTCGGTAGATCGAGCTCAGATCCATGGTGATCCTCTCCGCCCCCATCGGATCCCCCAATCCGGAGACGCCTCCGTTCCGGTGGCCTTCCCGGGAGGGAACAGGGGGTCGCCGTGTGCAAGACCGTCGATCATCGACACGTGTCGTCCTTCCCGTCGCCATCCGCATGGATCGGCAGAAAACGGAGCCCTGTACTTCCGAAAGCACAGAGGCCCTGCTCCCTCCTTCATCGGCAGCCGGATCTACAGGGCGGAGGGTGGTTCTTGATCGGCTCACGCAACAGACGGGAAAGGAGAAAGAAAGACAAAAAAAGAAAAGAGCCTTATCCCTGTTCGTCAGCATAGGGAAAGAGAGAATCGTGTGTCAAGCGATAAAACCACCGGTCGGAACGTGACGGAAGACATCATGGGGTCAGGTCTTCATTTTACATTTTTCGTCTATCCGAACGAGTTGTCCGGCACGGCATCTACGAGAAAAATGTAAAATGAAGACCTGGCCCCGGCTACTATGACAGGACTTCCCGGAGATAGCGGCCGGTGTAGCTTCGCCTGCAGCGGGAGACCGCCTCGGGCGTGCCGGTGACCACCACGGTTCCCCCGCCGTCCCCGCCCTCGGGTCCCAGGTCGATCACATGGTCCGCGCACCGGATCACGTCCAGGTTGTGCTCGATGACGATCACCGAGTTGCCCGCGTCCACGAGCCGGTTCAGCACCTGGAGCAGCTTGCGAAGGTCGTGGGGGTGAAGACCGGTGGTGGGCTCGTCCAGGATGTACAGGGTGCGTCCCGTGGCGCTGCGGGAAAGCTCCCGGGCCAGCTTGATCCGCTGCGCTTCCCCGCCGGACAGGGTGGGTGAGGGCTGGCCCAGGCGCAGGTAATCCACCCCCACATCGGCCAGGGTGGTCAGGCCCGCCATCACCCGGGGCTGATTGGCAAACACCACCATGGCCTCCCGCACGGAGAGATCGAGCACCTCGGCGATGTTGAGCCCTTTGAAGCGCACACGCAGGGTCGCGTCGTTGAACCGCTTGCCCCCGCAGACCTCGCAGGTCACGTACACGTCCGGCAGGAAGTGCATCTCGATCCGCCGGACCCCGTCCCCCTGGCAGGTCTCGCACCGGCCCCCCTTCACGTTGAACGAGAAGCGCCCCGGCTTGAACCCGTAGGCGCGGGACTCGGGGGTCAGGGAAAACACCCGGCGGATGTGGTCGAACACCTTGGTATAGGTCACCGGGTTGGACCGGGGCGTGCGCCCGATGGGTCGCTGGTCGATATCGATCACCTTGTCGATGCCGCCGGCCCCGGAAATCCTGCGGTGAGCCCCCACCGCCACGGTGCTTCCGTAAAGGGAACGCCGCAGGGCCGGATAGAGGATCGCGTTCACCAGGGTGCTCTTGCCGGCGCCTGAAACCCCCGTGACGGCCACGAAGGTTTCCAGGGGAAACCCCACGGTGAGATCCTTCAGGTTGTTCTCGGCGGCCCCCTTCACGGCGATCTGTTTCCCGGAGCCCGGCCTCCTGGCGGCAGGGGTCTCGATGCAGAGCCTTCCGGAAAGGTACTTTCCCGTAAGCGATTGCCGGGAACGGGCTATCTGAGCGGGCGTACCCGAGAAGACCACCCGCCCCCCGTCCACGCCGGCCCCCGGGCCGAAATCAACTACGTGGTCCGCGGCCCGGACGGTCTCGGTGTCGTGCTCCACCACGATCACTGTATTTCCCGTGTCCCGCAGCTGCTCCAGGGTCTGGAGCAGGCGCCCGTTGTCGCGCGGGTGCAGCCCGATGGAGGGCTCGTCCAGGATGTAGAGCACCCCGGTGAGCTCACTCCCGATCTGACTGGCCAGCCGGATCCGCTGTCCCTCCCCGCTGGACAGGGACGGCCCCGCACGGTCCAGGGTGAGATACCCCAGACCCACGCCGGTGAGAAACCCCAGCCGGGACCGGATCTCCTTGAGAACCTCCACGGCGATCTTCTTCTCCGTGCGGTCCAGGGGCATGCGCTGCAGGAAGTCCGCTGTCTGCTGTATGGTCATGGCAGTGAGTTCCGGCAAACTCACGCCGGCCAGCTTGACCATGACCGACTCGGGCCGGAGCCGCTTCCCCAGACAGGAGGAGCACCGGGCCTCGGACAAATAGCGCATGTAATACTTGCGCATGCTTTCGGACTTCGTCTGCCGGAACCGGCGGTACAACTCGTTGAGCACGCCCTCGAAGGCCCGGGCCCATTCCAGCTTTCCGGAGGCGAACTCCAGGGTCATGGCGATCTTCCGGCCCCGGGACCCGTACAGGAGCAGGTCCCGATGCTTCCGGGGAAGCCGGTTCCAGGGCCGGTCCAAGTCCACCCCGTATTCAGTGGCAAACCGGTGGATCAGGGATCCGGTCCAGCTCCCGGAACGCTCCATCACCCGGGCCCAGGGCTCCACGGCCCCCTGTCGGACGCTCAGGGTGGGATCGGGAACCACCAGGTCCGGATCCATCTCGGGTTTGATGCCCAGGCCGTTGCAGTCGGGGCACATACCCAGGGGCGAGTTGAAGGAAAAGCTCTGGGGCGTCAGGTTGGGAAAGCCCAGATCACAGTGCGGACAGTGCAGGTGCCTGGAGTAGAGCCGTTCTTCCCCGGAGACCTGGGCGCAGATCACCCGGCCGTCCCCCTTCCGGAGGGCCATTTCCACCGAATCCGTGAGGCGCGCCCGGTAGCTCTCCCCCGCGGGGTCCGGGGCCACCAGCCGGTCCACCACGATCTCCAGGGTGTGTTTCCGGTTCTTGTCCAGGGCCGGGGCCTCCTGGGCGGCACAGACCTCGCCGTCGATCCGCACGCGGGTGTACCCCTCCCGGACGGCATCCGCCAGCAGCTCCCGGTGGGCCCCCTTCCGGTTCTCCACGAGCGGAGCCAGGAGCAGGAACCGGGTGCCGGCTTTGAGCCCCAGGACGCGGTCCACGATCTGCTGGCCGGACAGCGGCTCCACGGCACGCCCGCAGCCGTGGCAGTGCTGGCGGCCCACCCGGGCATAGAGCACCCGCAGGTAGTCGTACACCTCGGTGATCGTTCCCACCGTGGACCGGGGGTTATTGCTGGCCGCCTTCTGCTCGATGCTGATGGTGGGGCTCAACCCGCGGATCTGGTCGTATCGTGGCTTGTCCATCTGCCCGAGAAACTGGCGGGCATAAGAGGAAAGGGATTCGATGTACCGGCGCTGTCCTTCCGCGTAGAGGGTGTCGAAGGCCAGGGAGGACTTCCCGGAACCCGAGGGGCCGGCAAAGACCACGAGCCGGTTTTTCGGGATGCGCAGAGAGATACTTTTCAGGTTGTGCTCCGCCGCCCCGCGGATCTCCAGATATCCTCCCCGATGATGCGCCATGGCTCCTTCTGTCACTTTCCGGGAAACGTTTGGTTTTTCTTTTCGGGTTTTTTTCCAACGACGACAAAGGTGTGAGCAGGCATCCTCTTCTCCTGAAATCCGCCGGGGGAGTCACGTTCGGATGAGCGGGATGGTCATGGGGCCTTCAGGCAGGACCGCCACGGGCGTGTCAGGACCGAGACGGGCCAGGGTTTCCGCGAGAAAGGCGTTCAGGTCTTCAACCGGCTCCAGGTGCGCCTGCCGCACGCTCTCCGGGGAAAGCTCGCTGTAAAGGGCCACCCGGGCCTTTTTGAGCACCAGGGCGAGTTTCTGGGCCTCCCACTGGTCGTCCACACGGAAGTCCGGGTTGTGTATCGTACGGAGCAGGTCTTCCGGAGACGAGGATTCGTGGAGAAGCCGGGTGAAGTTTCCGTGCGCCGGAAAGCCGTCGTTGCAGCGGGAGGCCATCACGATGAGGCCCCCGTGATCGAGGACCTGGACGGCGGCCGACATCCCCTTCACCGACTGGTAGAGGTTCTGGTCCAGCGGGTACCCGCTGTTGGAAGTGATCACCAGGGGAAACGGCTCCTCGCAAGGCGCCGTGGCCCTCTCCCAGACAGAGGCGCATCCCTGCCGGTGGGCCTCCAGGGGATCGCCGCAGTAGAAGCCGGTAATCTCCTGCCGGCTGTTCAGCGTGACGTTTAGTAGAAAGTCGATCGGAGGCCGGGAACCGAAGGTGCGGATCTGCTCCTGCGTGGGGTTGCTCTCCAGCACGCCCCAGGTGCTCCGCTCGTCCTCGATCACCCCGGGCCGGTGGTAGTGCAGGATCGACGCGATGTCCGCCACACCCGGGAAAACCCCCTTGTACCCGCCGGAAAACCCGGCGAAGAAGTGCGGCTCGATGAACCCCAGCACGATCCGCCGGTCCGCGTGCACGTAGTGCCGGTTCATCCGGACCGGAGCGTCCCCGGCTTGCGCGCCGGTGGCGGCCAGGGTGCGGTCGTCGAAGGCGCTGTGGCTCACGATCTCCACGGAGTCCAGGACGCCCTGCCCCACCAGGCCCGCCAGTTCTTCCCGGGTGCAGGCGCGGTGTGTTCCGCCCCCCACGATGATCGTGAAGCGGTGCCGGGGTATGTGTGACAGTTCCCCCAGGAGCCAGGGCAGCACCCGCCGCGAGGGAAAGGGCCGGGTGACATCCGGAATGACCACCGCCAGCCGGTCGGTGGCCCGCACGACCTCCCGGAGAGGGGCGCACCCCACGGGGTTCCGGACCGCATCCAGGAAGGCTGCCCCCTCCTCCGGGAGCCCCGGCACGAACCTCGGCCGGAGCACGGTCACCCGGGAGGAAGGCACCTCCACCTCCAGATCTCCGTTTCCATACTGCAGCCGGACGTTCATATTTCCCTCACCCGGCATACGACGCGGCCAGGGCGATGAGGGCCTGCCCGGCATAGTAGAAGGCCAGGCTGATCCGGTTGTACCGGAACGGTCTGGCGTAACGGGCCAGGGCAAGGATCACGTCGGACACGTAGAACAGGATCGCACCCAGGGCGATCATCCAGGCCTGGACCGGAGTGAACGCCTCGCTCTCGAACAGGGCCACCCCCCGGTTGACCATGAACGATATCACCAGGATATACACGATCACCGGGCCCTTCATCGTCCCCAGGGAAGGCCGCAGGTAGAGAAAGAAGGCCACCCCGACCACGAGAAGAAGCAGTCCGGAAACCCAATCCTCACCGTGGAACCCGCCCAGGACGGCGAAGGTGACCGCGTAGGCCACATGTCCCAGAAGGAAAAAGATGAGTCCTGCCAGAAACGCCTTCCGGTTCTGCGGGAACATGAGCATCATGTCCCCGGCCATGCACAGCGCCAGGCCCACCAGAACCCCGGCGGTGTAGGTGAGGTTCGGGGTCCCGCCGTCCCACAGCGAGAGCAGGGCCGTCAGGATCACCAGGGAGGTGGAGAGGGGTTTCCAAAGATAGATCCGCCGCCGGTCGTCGGCAAACTCCGCACGGATCAGGCAGAAGGCCGTGAACGCCAGCGGAATGAGGGGGAGCAAAGCAATCTTCATGGGGTCCTCCCGGCCTGATGACAGGCCACCTGGGACGGCGGCGGGGCGCCGTGAGAAACTATCATGATAGATATTTCCTTATCGCACTTCAATCCGCTGCGAGGTCCCCCGTCTGCTCCACGATTCGAGCACCTCCACCGGCCGCAACCGGATCTCGATCCTCCGGTTCGCCACACGAGGTCAACCAGGGGGGACCGCGCCGGTCTGCTCGTCGATCACCTCCAGCAGGGAGGAAGGCCGGGGCCGCTTTCCGATGAACTCGCCCACCTGCCGCCACAGGATCGTCCCGTCCCTCCCCACGAGGAAGATGGCAGGCACGGCAATGGGTTCGTCATGGTCCGCCACCCCGTAGCGACGGATGACCTCCCGGTCCGGGTCGGACAGCAGGGGATAAAGGATCCCCTGATTCTCCGCCAGTTTCCGTAAATCCTCCGGGGTGTCCACGCTTACGGCAACGATTCCCACGTTTCGCTGCTGGAAGGCTTCTTCGTTCCTGGCCAGCTTCCCGAGCTGGTTCCGGCAGAACAGTCACCAGTGCCCCCGGTAGAAGACCAGCAGAACGGGTCCCCGGTCCAGCATCCCCTGGAGGGACACCATTTCCTCGTTCTGGTCCCGGAGGGAAAACTCGGGGGCCTTTTCACGGATCGGGATCAGTTCCCCTTCAGGTTTCACGAACAATCCGCATCCGGAGACCCACAGGAAAACAGCCAGCACCGCCATCATCAGCATCATGGAACTTCGTCCACCGAACCCGAGCGGATCCGGAACCCGCTCTCCGGTCCGCAACGGGCGGTCGGGACCAGCGTCCTTTATTCGTCTCATCTCCTCTCCTTTCCACCTTCCGGTTCCGATGTGGGTACTCCATGCTACGTTTTTCCTGAAAATCTTTCATCCATCGGGATAAAGGCGTGACAGTGTTCCCGGCATGCTGTGTACAGCCACTCGGACTGTCTGATAAAATAGGATGTCTTTCTTTCTCTTCCTGCAAGGAGCCTGCATCCATGAAGATACGAGCCGATCAACCGTCACGACTCTCCAGCCCCTGCAAAAGAGGCCTTCTCCGATCCGCTGCCATGGGTGCCCTCCTCGTCCTCTCGATCCCGGCCTGCTCCTCGGACCCGGACCCGGCGCTCACGGACCTCGGCCCCGGTGAACCCGTCACCTCGGTCGCGGTTGTCGGACCGGAAGCCCCGGAAACCGGACTGCGGATCGCCCTGGACCAGTGCCTGGCGCTGCTCCGGAGGGTCCCCGGCCTTACCGTCATCCGGCTGTCCGCCGCGGACGTCTCCGGGACCGGTCCCGGCGACCTGGTCCTGGCCCTGAATCCCGGCGACCCGGGCCTTTCCCTGATCCCGGAAACGGAGATCGCGACACTGGAACCCGGCGGGTACATCCTTCGCCGGGGAACGAGTAACGGTTTGTCGGTCCTTGCCGGCGCCGGACCGGACGACCTGGGCAACCAGTACGCGGTCTATGCCCTGCTGGAGCAGTTGGGGTTCGGCTTCTACCACCCGGAAGACCCCTATGTTCCGGACGCTCTCTCCCTTCCTCCGACCCTGGACAAGACCCGGAACCCCGGGTACCCCTGGCGGGGCACCTCGGTGCACACCATGCACCCGGTGGAGCTCATGGACTCCCTTCTCGTCCCCTCGGCGGATCACCTGCGGGAAGCGGAACGTTACGTGGACTGGCTGGTGGCCAACCGGCAGAACTATTTCCAGTGGGTGCTGCAGGACACCGTCTCCATGGAGGCGTGGGTTCCGCACGCCGCACAGATCATCGACTACGCCCACGCCCGGGGCCTGAGGGTGGGGATCGATGCCCCCCTGGAGTTCATCCAGCAGAATTCGTACGCCCTGGCGCCGGACCCCACCGCCCCGTTTCAGCCCCAGATCACGGAAAACCTGGCCCGGATCCTCCAGGCCCCTTTTGACGTCATCAACGTGGAACTGGGAGCCGCCGAGGCGATCCCGGTGGACGACGTACGCACCATGGACATGCTCAACTTTACCGCGGAGCACCTGGACACGGTTTACGGCGTTGACCTGATCACCAAGGTGCACTGCACCACCGACCAGACGGCCCCGCACTTCGGCGACATCAACTTCAACTTTCTCCCGGGCATCGCGGACCCGCGCGTGGGAGTCATGCCGCACTCGGTGCAGTTCTACGACCTCTACCGCAAGGCCCCCACCTACGGGCAGGAGAACTTCCACGACATGCGGGAGTTCCTCCTCGGGGAAATCGGCGAGAGAACCGTGCTGTACTACCCGGAAACCGCTTACTGGGTGAGCTTTGACGTGGACATTCCCATCTACCTGCCCCACTACGTCTTCTCGCGCTGGAACGACCTGAACCGCCTGGCCGGAAGCGGCATGGACGGGCAGGTGCTCTTCGCCAGCGGGTTCGAGTGGGGATACTGGCTGAACGACTGGGCCACGCTGGGCTTCGCTTACGAGCCGGAGACCCCCTGGCAGGAGGTTCTCGGCCGCTTCACACGGATCTTCGGGCAGGGGGCCGATCCCATGCACCGGCTGCTGGTGGACCTCGTTGAAGAGCAGGGCCGGGACCTCCTGGAGGAGAACCTCATCGCCTACCTGATCGGCTGGGACTCGGCCGACGACTTCGGGGAGCTTCTGGCGGGGATCAACTTCCAGCCGCGCAGGGTCCTGTTCCAGGAGATCCGTGCCATGACCCCGGAAGAGCTTGCATCGTTCGAGGCCACCGACTTTCAGAAGCTCCGTCTCCTGGAGGAAACGTACGACGCGTTCACGGAACGCGTCGAGGCCGTCGAGCCCCTCATTCCGGAACGGGTTCACAGGTGGTACCGGGAGGTGAAGCGGGGCATCCAGGTGACCGCACTCCGGGTGCAGCACGTACGCCGCCTGAACGAGGGAACGGTGCTCCGCCGAAAGCACCGGCTGGGCCTGGACCCCCAGGGGGAGGAACGGGCGTTGACCGTGTTCCGGGAGGCCCTGGACATCCGCCGCTCCGCGGAAGCGATCATCGCGGAGCAGGAGGGGGATTACCGATGGCCGGCGGAGCGGATCGCCCGCCATCGGGAAACCCCCACCAGTTATGAGTACGGCTACCTCTACACCACGAGCGACTGCTACTACTGGAGGCGGGAAGAGTTCCAGGCCATCCGGGAGGACGACTGCTTCTGCATGGGCAACCTGAACCACATGATCGCCAACCTGTTCGGTGAGGGCCACCCCCTGGACCTCCTGGTCCGTGGCCTGCCGCCCTTGCCGGGTTCGTGCCTGGATACGTGTGTGCACCCCCTGGACCGGATCGAAGAGATCGGGGACCTGCTCTGAAACCGTGCCATTCGCCAGGGGAAAACCCGGTAATCGCAATGGATCGACACCTTCGCACACGGGAATGGGGGGGCTGAATGGAAAAGGATCTCAATCCGTCCGGGAAAGCCGATACAGCCCTGCCTGCAAAGCTTGAAACCGTCCTCAAGGTCTACCGATTCTGGGGTCATCATCCCCTGCTGTATGCGGCCTCGGACTATCTGACCTTTCTGGGCCGACCGGGATTGATCCGGGGCCGGGCCGCGGACGCCCTGGGCGTCTCTGCCGGGGGCAGGATCCTGGAGATGGGCTGCGGCACGGGCCGAAACCTGGTGCACCTGGAAAACCGCGTGGGGTCCGCGGGCCGTATCGTGGCCTTCGACTATTCAACGGACGTGCTGTCGGCGGCGGGGGCCCTGTGCCGGAAAAAGGGATGGCACAATGTGACGCTCGTGCAGGGCGACGCCGCTCGACTGGAGACCGGAGAGACCGACTTCGACGGCGTATTGAGCGTACTTGCGGTGAGCGCCATCCCCGAATGGAAACGGGCGCTTGAACGCAGCAGGGAACTCCTCCGCCCCGGGGGCGTGCTCTCGGTGTGTGATGCCTCCCTGTTCCACGGGCCGTTGCGCGTCCTGAACCCCCTGGTGGAAATCCTCTACCGAAAATATGCCGCATGGGACCCTTTCCGTGACATCCCCGGACAGATGGAAAGACTGTTCGGAAACGTGACCGTGGAACGGTACAATCAGGGAACCTTCTTCATCGCTCGATCGGTGAAGTGAAACGGTGGGGTCAGGTCTTCATTCTACATTTTTCTCGTGGGTGCCGCGCTGGAGAACTTGTTCGGATAGACGAAAAATGTAGAATGAAGACCTGACCCCGACTACAAAAGGGAGGGCTCGTTCCATGGAAACCCAATTTCTGGATCTGTTGAAAAAACGGTCCGCCTTCCGGGCGATTTCCCCGGAACCGCTGGAACAAGCGCACAAGAAGGCGCTCATGGAGGCCGCACAGCTCTCCGCATCCTGCATGAACCACCAGCCGTGGCGCTTCCTGGTGCTGGATGACCCGGAGGCACTGGAAAAAGGACGGGAGGCGCTTGCCCCGGGGAACGACTGGGCCCGGACCGCCCCCCTTCTCATCATCGGTTTCTCCAGGAAGGACCTGGACTGCCACATGGGAGACGGCAGGGAATATTACCTGTTCGACCTGGGCATGGCGGTGCAGAACATCCTGCTCCAGGCCACGGAACTGGGCCTGGTGGCCCGTCCCATGGCCGGGTTTCAGCCGGACCTGATCCGAAAATCCTTCCAGATCCCGGAGGATTTCACGGTGATGATCCTGATCGCCGTGGGTGCCCCCGGGGACCTGTCCACGCTCAACGAAAAGCAGCAGGCAGTTTCCCGGTCGGCCCGGGTACGAAGGCCCCTGGAGGACAACTTCTTCCTGAACCGGTTCCCTCCCCCGGAGGATGGGGTCGATTGACGAGAATGGCCGGAAGAAAAGAAACATGCTGGCAACCATGAGAAAAGCATCGGCCGCGCTCCTGGCGATCCTCCTGGCGTTTCTGGCGGGAACCGAAGGTTTCTGCTCGTCCGATGGGGACAGCACGCCCCCGCCGGACCCCCAGCACCAGCGGAGGTTCCCGGACCCGGTCATCGTGAACAACCGCGAACTGCAGGGGGTATTCGACGGGATGCCCCTGGGGGACCTCCGGGTGATGGCGTACCGGGACGGAAGCTTCCTGGGTATCCCGTTTCAGGTGGATGAGCGGGGTCCGCTGGGGGAACTCATCCTCACGCAGGGTCTCCTGCGGGGCAAGATGAGGGACGAGGAAGGAAACTACTCGGACGCACCCTCCTTCGGCGTGTTCAGCCACGGGGACGAGTTCGTGCTGCTGGCACGCCACATGGGGGACCGGGCACCGGCCGGAACCTGGCCGGCGGGAACCGGCAGGGGCGTGGAGATCCGTGCACTGGACCCCCGGGACGGAACCTCGGCCTGGGCCTACCTGCTTTCGTTTTCAGCCCCCACCGCCCTCTCCCCGGAGAATTTCGTGGATTACAGGGTCCGGAAGGCCGACGGCGGCAAGCCCGAGGTGCACGTGGTTTCCAGCCATTACCATGCCGCGTTTACCGATCCGGACAAGCCGGTGGCCCAGAGCGGCTGGCACATCGTGTACGAAGGAAAGGAGGGGCCGAACATCATGAGGACCTTCCACTCCATCGTGGACATACGTTTGGGGATCCTGCACTTCGACTTCACCCTGGAAAACATCATCCCCAAACGGCTGGGGCAGATCGACGGACCCGTGCGGGTCGTCCGGAGAATACGGAACAACGTACGGCTGGCCGGCATTCCACTCCCGGAGTTCATCGTAAAGAGGCTGTCCGGCGCGGCCCTGGACACGGATAGCTTCTACTACCCCGACTTCTTCTATTTCAATGGAACGCTGACCGTTCCGAAGATGCTGGTGAAGTACGGCAAACGGTCCCGGTCGATCTTCACCACCGACCTGAACCGTAACACCATGGGCATGCACTGGATGAACGCCCGGAACCGGGAGGACACGTGCCTGGTGGACGGCGTGATGTCCCCGCAGGAACAGGCGATGGACCCCGCCCTCTACAAGTGGAGCCTGCTCTACGGACCGCCCGGGGGCTGGATGAACATCCTCACCTTCGGGGAGGGGTTCCGCACGCTGGACATCCGGCTCTACTACATGGACAACATGGTGGACGGCTTCCGACCCAAGGACGACCCGCCGCTCAGGGCCTACGCATCCACGGGCTACCGCGTGAAGGACTTTCACAAGATCGAGCATGGAAAGCCGCTCGAGTTCACCACCTATATCTTTCCCATCGATCCGGACTTCGAGCCGGGTGACGAACAGCGGTACGTGGACATGATCTTCCGCCCCCTGGAGATCTCCGCGGCCGCGGTCCTCGACCCAGGGAGGTCACCGTGAAGGAAAAGCAAAAACGAACACGCGTGTATTGTTCCGGGCCGCTGTTCTGCCCCGAGGAGATCGCGGGCATGACCGCCATTGCCGACGTTCTGGAGGAGGCGGGCTACGACACGTTCCTCCCGCACCGGGACGGCCTGGAACCGTTTGTCATGAAGGCGGTGAACGACCCGCGCCTGACGAACAAGGCGTTCCGGAGCCTGAACAGGATCGTGGGCAAGGCGATCTTCGCTCTGGACATCTTTCAGATCCTGGAGGGCTGCGACTGGCTGGTGCTGAACATGAACGGCCGGGTGCCCGACGAGGGGGGGGTGGTGGAGACCGCCGTGGCATTTGCCGCGGGCAAGCCCCTGGTCATCTACAAGAACGACCACCGCACCAAGTTCAACGGCAACGACAACTCCATGCTCTCCGGTCTCTCCTACACCTTTTCCACGGTGAACCACGTGACCCGGATCCCGGGGGAACTGGAAAAGGTGGCCCGGAAGCTGGAGGCGTCGGGCCCCAGCCCCTACCGGGGGGAGAACGTCCCCCGGCCCATGAGGAAGGTGATCGACCTGGGCCGGAACATATGGACTTGCATGCAGGCGGTGCACCTCTTCCAGTCAAAGGGCGGGGACGCGTACCTCGACAAGCTCAAAGAGGTGGTGAAGGTGTGCGAGGCGGCTCCGGAGATCCGGGACGCTTCCTGGCTCTGACCGGCCGCCCCGCCGCGCGTGCGGCTCAGAGGCCCTGTTCCGGGCGTTGATCCAGCGGGATTCGATCCAACGAGCATTCGGTTCAGAGGCCCGGCTCCGGGCGTTGATTCAAGGGAATGGTCAGCTCATAGACGCCCTGTTCCAGCTTGGCCTGGATGGGAAATCCTCCCTTTTCCAGCACCTTCATCATGGCCTTGTTGGTGGCCAGCACATCGGCGGTGAGCACCTCCACGCCCCGCTCCGTGGCCAGCTGCACCAGCCTGCGGTAGAGAAAGGTAGCGACCCCCAGCCCCTGGTACTCCTCGTCCACCACGAAGGCGATGTCCGCGTGCGGCCGGTGCGGGTCCCGAACGAACCGGGCCTCCGCGATGATCCGCCCCTTGCCGTGCTCCCCCACCAGGCCCACGATGGACATCACCTTGCTGTAGTCCACGTTTACGTAGCCCTGCATCTTGGAGTGGGGCATGGTCTTCACCGGGCTGAAATAGCGGTAGTAGACCGCCTCGTCGGAAAAACGGTAGA
The DNA here is from genome assembly GCA_964439795.1 of uncultured Thermodesulfobacteriota bacterium. Taxonomy (GTDB): domain Bacteria; phylum Desulfobacterota; class DSWW01; order DSWW01; family DSWW01; genus CAYTRL01. Next base: position 27,113 of record CAYTRL010000001.1, on the reverse strand, counting down.
ACAGGTGGCGCATCTCCTCCTCGTCCGAGGGCTTGATCGCCCGGAAGCTCACCTCCACCCCGTTCTTGAACGTCTCCCTGGTGGCCACCTCCACGGGATAGAGGTGGGCGGACTCCGGCAGGTAGATCTGGTCCTTGTAAAGAATCCGGCTCTGCTTGGCCTCTTCCACGAGACCTGGCCGGTCTTCCGGGTGGGCCACGTCGATCAGGGCCTGCGCCCGCTCCCGCACGGTGCGGCCGTACAGGTGGGCCACCCCGTACTCCGTGATGATCATGTCCACGGATTCCCGGAGGCCGAACAGGTTGGGAAACTCCGCCACGGAGACCCGGATGTTGGCCTCCCCCTGCCGGTTGCGGCTGGGAAGGGCGAACAGGGTCCGTCCCGCCGCGGACAGTTCGGCCCCGTTGAAAAAGTCCATGACCTCCCCGGGCCCGGCCGCCACGTTGCCCTTTCCGAAATGAAGCGCGATCCGCCCGGACAGATCCACCTTCCGCGCCGGGAAGATCGCCACGAACCGGGGGTTGTGGCCGATCAGGGTGGGACTGAATACCTTGTCGATCCCCTGGAACTCCACCATGGGGTTCCGGTCCAGCCACTGCATCAGGTCCTGGGAGCCGAAGGCATAGGAAGCCAGCGACTTGCCCCGGAAGTTCTCCTTGTAGCGGTTGCTCACCGCCCCGCTCTTGATCAGGTCCATGAGGGCGTCGGTGATGAACGGCGAGTGGATACCCAGGTCTCGCTTGTTCACCAGGTGCCGGGACAGGGCCTCGAACAGGGGCCCGATGGAAAACCCGATGCAGCTCCGGTCGTCGATCACCGACGCCGTGTTGGCCGCCACCTGGTCGAACACGTCATCCACATGCCACCGGTCAAAGTAGATGGGCGGATCCGAGGACTCCACGAGGAAATCAAAGTCCGACACCGGCACGTAGGTGTCGCCAAAGGTGCGGGGCGCCTGATGGTTGATCTCGCCCACGACCAGGGAGGCCCTCTCCATGGCCTGCCTGGCGGCGTCCACCGCGCTGCCCAGGCTGCAGTAGCCCGCCTCGTTGGGGGGCGTCACCTGGACGAAAGCGGCGTCGATGGACATCCGTCCCGACTCGATCATGCGGGGAATCCCGGAAAAGCGGCTCGGGATCAGGTCCACGCGGCCGGCCGTGATGGCCTCGCTGGCCACCCATCCGGAGAAGAAGGTCTTGAGCCGGTACCGCCGGTGCAGTGAGTCCTCCATGTTGATGGCATCGCCCAGGCTCACGATCTGGATCAGCTCCAGGTCCTGCAGGTTGCCTGCCTCCGCGGTCAGCAGGTGCTTGACCAGGGTCCGCGGCTCCGCTACGCCGGTCCCCACGAAGATGCTCATGCCGGGCTTGATCTTCTTCAGGGCCGTTTCCGGGAAAACAGTCCGAACTTCCGGTTCGATGTTCCGTTTGTTGCGCTTCATGGTCCTTCGCCCTCCAGCGGATCGTTCATGCCCGCCTCCCGGAACCCCTTGCGCCGGAGCAGGCAGCTCTCGCACCTGCCGCAGGCCGCCCGTCCCGGGGGGGGATCGTAACAGCTGTGGGTCAGGGAAAAATCCACGCCCAGGGACGCCCCCCTGCGGACGATTTCCGCCTTGGTAAGCCCGGCCAGCGGGGTATGGATCCGGACGGGCCGGCCCTCCACGCCGGCGCGGGTCCCCAGCGCCGCCATGCGCTCGAAGGCCCGGATGTATTCCGGCCGGCAGTCCGGGTATCCGGAGTAGTCCTGGGCGTTGATCCCGATGAAGATGTCCCGGGCTCCGAGCACCTCGGCCCAGGCCAGTGAAAACGAGAGGAAGATCGTGTTCCGGGCAGGCACATAGGTCGGGGGGATGGAACGCCCGATCTCCTCCTCGGGTACGTCCCGGGGCACCTCCCCCTCCCCTGTCAGGACCGATCCCCCGATCGTGCGCATGTCGAAATCCACCACGATGTGTTTTTTCACACCGAAGAGCGCAGTCGAACTCCGGGCCATGTCCAGTTCACGCAGGTGCCGCTGCCCGTACCGGAAGCTCAGGGCGCAGAGCGAATAGCCCTGCTGCCGGGCAACGGCCAGACAGGTGGTGGAGTCCAGGCCCCCGCTCAGGAGAACCACGGCCCTGGGTTGCTCCGCCCCTTCCGCGGGTTCTTGCTTTCCGGACATTTGTTTCCTCCGGGCACCGACTAGGTCCGGTCGAAACGCCGGTCCTCCAAGTGCATGTACCCAAGGATCGCCTTGCTCGCCAGGTAGCGGAACGGCTCGGGGGGCCAGGGGATGGTGGTCCGGTTGACGAAGAACACATCGGTCAGATCCGACTTCACCTCCCGCACCAGGTCCGCCACGGTCTGCCCGTTCAACTGGGTCATGGACACCCCGTGCCCCACGCAACCGAGGCTGTACACGATGTTCTTGTCCCCGGCGTACCCCATGGCCGGGGTCATGTCCACGGGCACCGAGACCGGCCCGCCCCACCGGTGGGTGAACGCTACGTCTTTGAGCACGGGGAAGATGTCCCGCACGTCCTGCTCCAGTTCCAGAAAGGTCCGCTCGTTCCGGTCCCGGTCCATCTCGTCGCCGTAGGCCAGGGAAACGTCCCGCCCCCCCATGACCAGCCGGTTGTCCGCGGTAAGCCTGTAGTAGTGCACCAGGTTCCGGGCGTCCTCGATCCCCTGACGGCCCTGCCACCCGATCTCCCGGAATTGCTCATCTTTCAGGGGTTCGGTCATGACGATGTGGGTCCATATCGGCACCTGCTTCCGCTTCAGCAGGGGGAGAAGGTGAGAGTAGGCGTTGGTGGCGAGCACCACCTTGTCCGCCTCCACCTGGCCCCAGGGAAGGTTCAGGAGGACCCTTCCCTTTTCCCGCAGGATCTCCGTGACCGGGGCGTGCTCATACACCTCCACACCCTGCTGCTCCACCACCCGTTTCCACTCCCAGGCCAGCTTGGCGGGGTTGAGAATGCCGCAGCGGGGTTCCCACCAGGCCCCCAGGTAGAGCGGGCTGCGCAGCTCCTCTGCCAACCGGTCCTTTTCCATCCACTCGATCCCCTTGAGCCCCAGGGAGTCCACCAGCTCGATCTCGTGCAGGATCCGCTTCCGGTACTTCTCGGACGTGGCCACCCGGAGAAACCCGGGGTGCTCATAGTCGCAGTCCAGGCCCAGGTCGGACACGAGATCCCGCAGAAGGTCCACGGCCCGTTCCATATAGAGGTGGCCCTCCCGGGCCCGGGCTTTTCCGAACCGCAGGGCGGTGAGAGAGAGGGTCAGCCCGAAGAGCGTCATGGAAAAACCCCCGTTGCGTCCGCTGGCCCCATGGCCGATCACTTGTCCCTCCAGCAGGGCCACGTCCATGCCGGGAGAGGCCTTCTTCAGGAAGTGGGCCGTTGAAAGCCCGGTGAACCCGCCTCCAACAATGGCCACGTCCACTTTTTTCCGTCCCTTCAGCGGCGCGTTCGGGGTGTAATCCCGCGTAGTCATCCAGTAGCTGTTGTCCTTGAAATCGCCGGGGGTCATCCTTTTCTCCTTTTACGTTGCCGCTCTCTGTCGTCTTCGCTTTATTGTTTTTTCTTTCAAGACTTGCACCGTGTACTCAGGGCTGCAGCATGAGGCTCTTCCCGGAAGGGATCTCCTCCGGCCGCGGGGCCAGCGGTGTCCAGAAATACTGATCATGAATCCAGCCCGCGGTGAGGTTTTTGAAGTACGGTGAGGAGGGCTCCCCCGCCATACCGGTGGAGCAGTTGAACCACGCGCCCGACGGGCGGGCCAGGTCCACCACGAACCGGGAGGCGGCCCCGGCCACCACGGGATACCGCTCCTCGTCGAACATGAAGTACCCGCCGTTGACCGTGTCGTTGTCCCCCGGGTAGGGATAGGTCCCGATCCGGAAGGAACGGCTCGTGAGGGGCATGAGACCGAACGGGTGTCCCATCTTCAGGGTATGTATCTTTCCCCAGGACCAGTCCTCCTGGTTTTTGCCCATCTCTTTCCGGCACACCTTCACCGTCTTCCGGAACGACTCCCGGAAGATCCGGTCGCGGCCCTCCACCCCGTCGGTGCCCTGACGGTCGAACCAGGGGTTGTCCGGGTCTTTCAGGAGGCTTTTCATCACCTTGGCGGCCATGAAGTTGGTCGCCAGGGCCGGGCCGGCCAGCTCCTTGCCCATCTCATCGGCAAAGGTTTCCTCCAGCAGGTGCTGGAGGAACACCTCGAAGAGGGCCGCCCCCCTGGAGTCCGCGGCGGTTTGCCGGTCCCAGGACAGCAGGCTGTCCAGGGCCCGTCGTTCCGGGTCGGTCAACGCGTCCCGCTCCCCCGACCCGGAATACACCTCCTTCAAGATGCGCAGGTACGGGGCGGCCGCCAGGTTGTAAACGTCGGCCTGGATCTTCTGGAACCCCTCGGCGGAACACAGTTCCTTCTTCCCCAGAAGCTGCCGGATCCGGTCGACCCGGTACGGTGCCGCATACTCCACCGCGATGTACCAGGGGTAGTCCGGGGGAGCGATCTTCTCGTTGGCCGTGGCGAGGATACCGTCCGGTGGATTTTCCCGGGCAGGCAGTTTCTGGAACGGGACGGTCCCGCGCCAGCCCACTCCGGGCTTCCAGCCGTCCTTCACCGAGAAACCCTGCCCGGCCCCGCGGATCGGAATAATGCCTGCCGCATGGTACCCGATGTCCCCGTCCCGGCACGCCCACACGTAATTATAGGCGGTGGGCCCCCGGCCGATCTGCTCCAGGGCCGCCTTCACCTGCGCGCTGTCGCGGGCCTTCATGAGCAGAACCTGCCCGTGAAAATAGGCTCCCGGGTCCGTGGCCACGTACTGGAGAGAGACAGGATCGAGCAGCCAGGGGTACTTCCTCGCGTAACGGCTATCCAGGGCCTCCCGGGGAACGAGAAACCCGTGGGTCCCTTTTTTCAGGACAAAGGTCCGGTCCCGGCCCAGGCGGACCGTGCACTTCACCGGTCGCGTCTCGAAACGTTTCCACCCGTCCGGGGTCTCGTAACGATCCGGGTCCCCGGGGTCCAGCCGTTCTCGAAACAGGTCGGTCTGGTCCGCCATCATGTTGGTCACGCCCCAGGCCACGTTCCCGTTCCAGGCGGCCCCGAAGGTGGGATGCCCCGGGTACAGGAGCCCCTCCACCGAGAAACCGCCCCCCTGAATGTGGGCGTGGTACCAGAAGCTGGGCGCCGGCCCCAGGGGCACGTGTGGATCGTTGCCCAGCAGGGGTTTACCGTTCTCGGAACGGCTCCCGGAGACCGCCCAGTTGTTGCTTCCCTGGGGAACACCCAGGCGCAGGACGTTCCCTGCCAGCAACAGGTTGCCGAACCACCGGGCCTCCGCCGCCGTCCCGCCCGGGACCGGACCCTCCGGATCGGGCAGGGGAAGGCCTGTGTACCTGCGGTAGAAATCCCGGGTCAGCCGGGGTCCCATCGTCTGTTCCATGGCCTCGTGCAGAATCTCCGAACCGATACCGATCAGGCTCAGGCCCACGCCGAACAGTTCGGGGATGCTCATGACGTCCGCAGCGGTCCATGGCCCCGGCTCGATGCACAGGAGCCTGTACTCCACGGGCCGGTTGTCCCGGCTCTCCGAGACAAACTGGTTGATGCCCTCCGTGAACCGATCCAACAGACGGCGGCTGTCCGGGGGCATGCCCGGCAGAGCCCCCTGGGCCCGCTCCCCCAGTTCGAAGCACTTCATGAGCATGTCCATCTGCACCAGTCGCATCCCCTTGCCCAGGGGGAGGTTTCCGAACCACTCACAGAGCCGTCCCCTGGCCACGTGCCGGTACATATCCATCTGGAACAGCCGGTCCTGCGCCATGGTGTACCCCAGGGCAAAGAAGAGGTCCCCCGGGTCCTCCGCGAAGATGTGCGGGACCCCCTGCGCATCGCGGACCACCGTCACCGCCTGGGTCACCGGCTGCCCCGGGACCTCCCCCTGATAGAGAGTCGAGGGTTTTCCCATGATGCATCCGCCCAGAAAAAACAGAGCCATCCAGACAATCGTCAGGGCTTTGCGTTTCATCCTTCCCCCTTTTTCTCTTGTGGGCCGGGTTTTCCGTCTCGCGGGTTCCTCCGGATCACTCTTCCGCCATCCGTTCTACTTCCCGCTTTTCCCAGGCCCTCTGGATCCTGCCCCGCAGATGCTCCGGATCGCAGGGTTTCATCAGGTAATCGAACGCACCTTTGTTCATCCCTTCCAGGGCGGTCTCCACGGAGCCCGCCCCGGTGAGCAGGATGACCTCCACGGCGGGGTGCTGGATCTTGATCTGCCGCAGGGTTTCCATGCCGCCCATCCCGGGCATGAGCAGATCCAGGATGACCACGCAGAACGTCTCGCGGCGCAGGACGTCCAGGGCTTCCTCGCCCCGATCAACCGATTCCAGGGGGAACCCCATGGCCTTCAACCTGGCGGAAAGGGCCGTCCGGAAAGGTTCATCATCGTCCACGAGAAGCACCCGGCCCATGTCATCCATCGGGATCCCCGTCCTGCTTTTCGGTACTGCTGGAAATGGAAAAGAAATTGTACGTTCCATTGAGAAAAAGGTCCACAAAGTACGAGACATGCTCGGGCGACTCCATGGCCACGTCCAGCTGCCGGGCGCACCCCATGAGCCTTCCCAGCATGACCAGGCGGTCCAGGGTGGCTTTCATGGGAAAATTCTTGAAGTGTGCGTTCACCAGGTCCTCTTTCTGGTCCATCCAGAACCCGTTGGCCACCAGGATCCGTGCGATGAACTCGGCCCGGCGCGTACGCTTGTCCACGGAGGCCGCACCGCCCTTGAACCGGAACGAGATGTAATTGGAGTTCGGCTCTTCACCGCAGAAGGCGTCCAGGGTGGAAAAGTGATATCCCAGGCGGGAACTGAAGTTCACGTATTTCCTGGAAACCATGGCATAGCTCCGGGCCCCCAGCTCCCGCTCATGCTTCATGGGGTCGTAGAGGGTGTTGGCGAACACGGACACCAGGCTCTTGAAGCCCAGGGGGACGTGTCCGGCCCACCGGACCCCGGGGGTGGTCATCCCGTCGATGAGCGCCCGGAGCGGCACCGACTCCACGTACTCCGCCGGGATTTCCCTCTGACCCGGATCCACGCTTTTCAGCCCTCTCCCCAGGTCCACCACGAAGATGCGCAACGGCACGGGGATGGAGAGCTGGAAGACCTTTCCCCTGTGGAACGCCTGGGAGTCGCTGAAGGAAAACATGGCGTTGATCGACTCCTCGTGGCAGTAGCGCATGATGTCGTGCAGGGTCCGGCAGCCGGCCGGGCGGAAGTTGCGGTCCCGGGGGTTGGTCAGGTTCAGCGGGGAAACGCTGGCGAGCACCGCCTCCAGGGTCTTGTACACGGGGCTCTCGAGGATCATTTCGGAAAGTTCACTGTCGTTGCACAAAAGGGGTTCCACCCGCCCCCGGTAGAGCACCCGGCCGGCAGCGTCCAGGGTCACCCACTCTCCCTCCGGCACCCGCTCCGTGGCGTCCTTCACGTTCACCAGCATGGGCACCTTGAACTCACGGGCGATGGAAGCCATGTGCCCCGTGGGGCTGCCCAGTTCCGCGATGATGGCCTTGACCCGTCCCACCAGTTCCATCCAGTCCGGCATCAGGGTGCGGACCACGAGCACTCCGGCCGGGGGAAACCTGTCCATGTCCCGAGGATCCCGGACCACATGGGTCACCCCGGCACCGGCCCCCATACAGGCCACCTGGGCTTCCGGGCAGGAAAAAAGGACCTCCGCTTCCGGGGCCTCCCCTTCCCCGGAGGGCGCCCGGGACGGTTCCACCGTGCTGCAGTCCAGGGCCCGGGTCTGCAGCACAAAGAGCCTCCCCTCTTCATCGATGCTGAACTCCACGTCCTGGGGCCCCTGATAGTATTTTTCCAGCACGCCGGCCACCTGGAAGAGGCCCGCCACCTCCTCGTCGGTGAGGCAGGCTTCGTCCGCGTGCAGCCGGGGCACGGGTACCTCGCAGGTTCCCTTTCCGGATTCGGACACCAGCATCATCGGCTGATCGGACACCTTCTTTTCCACGATCCGCCCGGTCTTTTTGTCCAGGGAAAAAATGTCCGGACTGATCTCACCGGAGACGATGCCGGGCCCCAGCCCCCAGCCCGCGGAGATGTGGACCCTGTCGCGGTCGAACGGATCCTGGGTGTACATCACCCCGCTGACCACCGCATCCACCATCTGGATGCAGCACACGCACATGGGGATATCGTCATCCACCAGGCCCTTGTTCGCCTTGTAGTAGAGGGCCCGGGTGGTGTACTTGCTGGCCAGCACCTGCTTGTACGCGTTGAGCAGCCCCTCTCCGGTTACGTTGAGGTAGCTCTCGTACAGACCCGCGAACGACGACTGCACGCTGTCCTCGCCGATGGCGCTGCTGCGGACCGCCAACCGAAGATCCGGGCCGCACCTACGTTTGAGTTCCTCGTACGAAGCGAGGAACACCTCCAACAGGTCCGGCGGGAACGTCCCGGCCAGGATCAGGTCCTGAATCCGCCGGCTCGTTCTCTTCACGGACTCCGGGTCGTGCACGTTGAAATCCATCCGGAGGGTATTGATTCCGGTTTCCAGCTGGTTGTGCTCACAGAACCGCTGATACGCCCGGGTGGTCAGGACAAACCCTCTGGGGACGGAAAGGCCGAGCGTGTGCCTCATCTCCGCCAGGTTCGCCGTCTTCTCCCCAACCGCGTTCCGCATGTCCGGCCGAATCCTGGCGAGAGGGAGGGTAAAGGCGCGCGCTTCCTCGCTTCGGGTCTGTGTCAGCTTGCTCTCCAGGGCCCGGACCCGTCGCTGCAGGGTATGGTGGAGGGTCGGGTACTCCTTTCCCGCCACGGTTTCCAGGTTCCTCACGATCTTGATGACGTTCACCGTGAGCCCCACCACCTGCGAGCGCATGTAGCTGGTGGTCACGTTCTTGGGATCCGCCGCCTTGCCTTCCAGGTCCGCGAGGATGTGAAGCGCCTCGTTGTTGGCGTGCAGCAGCTCCTTGAAGGCGAAGTGCCTCCTCTTCAGCTCGCTCAGCTCGGGCGTCTGCTTCCTGCTGCTGCGCCGAAAAAACTTGAAAAGGTTCGTCACCGCGCGGCTCCCGGACCCGGACCGAGGCCCGTCACAAGGGCCCGGCTGGAAGAACGGATACATTTCACGATCGTGCCGGCTCCGGCACTCCTGGACAAATTATATTGTTTCATATATTCTTGGAGATTAACTTGAGTGAAAATAAAAAGGTTTTTTAAATACACTTCTTCCCCATGGGGCTTCTGCATGGGAAGAACCGTTCTCCAGACCCATATCTTACTCAGCAAGATCGGATTCATCAATCCATAGAGCCGCGAGGCTCCCGGACCTCGACGACGCCCGCCCGGTGAAAGATGAAGCGGATTCAATCCCATGTCGATTGCAGGATGCCCTGGTACCCTTCCGGGCCTATTTGCTTTGTTTTCCCTCTGCCTTTCTACGGTTTTTATCCATCCCCCTGTCGTGACGTCTGCGGGGAAGCTCCTTCCCCGTACCGAACCGTTCCTCAAACCATAGGAGACGATCCGGAATGATGCACATCTATCTCCCCATTGCGGACATGAGCATCAACATCTTTCTTGTGGTGGGCATCGGGGCCGTTGTGGGGTTCCTCTCCGGCCTGTTCGGGGTGGGGGGCGGCTTTCTGCTGACCCCTCTGATGATGATGATCGGCATCCCCCCGGCCGTGGCCGCTGCCTCCGACTCCAACCAGATCGTGGCCAGTTCCTCCTCCGCGGCCTTCGGCCACTGGCGGCTGGGCAACGTGGACATGAAGATGGGCCTCGTCATCCTGGCGGGCGGGGTCACCGGCGGGACCATCGGGGTGCACTTCGTGAAGTACCTGCGCGCCATCGGGAACTTCGAGTTCACCATGAAGCTGGTTTACGTCCTGATGCTGGGCACCGTGGGCGGCGCCATGTTCGTGGAAAGCCTGCGCGCCCTGCGCCAGGCGGAGCCGGAAACCGTGGACAACGACCCGGGGGAGATGAAGCAGCCCGGGTTCTCCCGGTTCTTTGCCAAGCTCCCCCTGCAGATGGACTTCCCCAAGTCCCACCTGCGCACTTCGGCCATCTTCCCGTTCGCCATCGGCGCCGCTGTGGGGGTCTTGGCCGCCATGCTGGGAGTGGGAGGCGGGTTCATCATGGTGCCGGCCATGATCTACATCATCGGCATGCCCACCATCTCGGCCATCGGCACGGACCTGTTCCAGATCGTTTTCACCAGCGCCAACGTTACGCTCCAGCAAGCCATCACCAACCACACCGTGGACCTCGGGCTCGCTCTCACCCTGCTGATGGGTTCGGTCCTGGGTGCCCAGGTAGGTGTACGGGCCACCAAGTACCTGCGGGGCGAACAGATCCGCATCCTGCTCAGCGTGATCGTGCTGGCCATGATGTTCAAACTCCTGTTGGATCTGGTTCTTACACCCGACAACCTGGTGAGTCTCGCCAAAGGCGCAAGCGGAGGACACTGATGAAACAGCCAATAATTATCCTGTTCACTGTACTGTTGGTGACAGCGCTGGGCGGGACCGGCTCGACTGCTCTGGCGGAGTCCGATGCGGCGGATCACGCCCCGGCAGCGGAGCAAACCCCGGAAATCGTCAAGGATACCGGGGAATTCACCACGAATTCCACCCAGTCGGTAATCGAAACCGGCATCACTTACAACGGCCAGCAGATCGACTTCTTCGGCAGCACGGACGGCATCCAGGCGGATTCCATCATCGTGAAGCTCACCTCGCCCGCGGAAACGGTCAAGATCAACGTCAAGGGGCGGTTCGGTCCCTTCTGGATGAACACCCGCCAGTACGAGGTGGAGAACGTCCCCTCTATTTACAAGATCCGCGCCTCCGGGACGCTGAGCAAGATCCTGTCCCCGGAGCTGGCCCAGGAGTTGGGCCTGGGGTTCGCGGTGATCAAGGATCAGCTGCAGGTGCACATCCTGAAGGGGACCCAGGAGCCGGACGACCTGGACACCGTGTTCAAGGGGCTGGTGCAGTTGAAGGAAGAAGAAGAGCTGTACAGCATAGACGAATCGGGTACGCTGGGCTTCAAGGATGACAAGAGCTTCCAGCACACCTTCCGGTTTCCCCCGGCGGCCAAGCCGGGCACGTACAACGTGGATTCCTACCTGATCAAGGACAAGAAGCTGGTGGGGCACTCACGGGACACCATCCAGATCGAGAAGGTGGGCCTGGTCAAGTTCGTGGCCAACGCCTCCAAGGAACATCCGATCATCTATGGGCTCTGCGCGGTGATCATCGCCTTGGGCGCGGGCCTGCTGGTGGGCTTCATCTTCAAGGGGGGCGGGCACCACTGACAGGCAGCACCGGGCTTCCAGCATTCAGCCCTCAGTTCCCTGCCAGACCCTGGAGAAGAGATCTCGAACGGGCCGGAGCGATCCTCCGGCCCGTTTTTTTTGAGGGTCAACCTGGAAACAGGTATCTCAGAGGACTTCTTTCCTCCCTTCCGACCTGCAAACATCGAAATCCACCTCCCTGTATACGTCAATAGTTCCCCGGCAAAGCCGGGGACATTGTGATGGTGCCAACCCAAACCGTTGGCTCTCCCATAGGGTGCTGGATCCCTGGTGACCGGAACCGATGCCCATGAGGGACATTGCGAGGAGTCGTAGACGACGCGGCAAGCCCCTGGCGCAGAAGGGAAATGGGTGCCGGGGGGTTGCCACGCTCCGCTCGCAATCTCCACTTCTGTGTCTCTCTGCATGAGAGGGGCTGGTGCGATGGAGCCGAATGCTGAAAGCCGACAGCCGACAGCTGATATCATCTTCGCTCTGCATGCAATCTCAAAAACAGGTTGACAGGAAGCTAGGATCCCGCTAATATACCTTAACAGTAAGGTATATATAAACGAAGGGAGATATTTTGTCGCTTCGATACGTTTTGCTGGGACTGCTCTCCGAGAATTCGGGACACGGGTACGGCCTCCGCAAAAAGATCCTCCACCGCATGAGTCACTTCCGGAACATCAACGAAGGACAGCTCTACACCGAACTTGCCAGAATGGAGAAGGATGGGCTCACCGAACGCGAGGTTCAGGTCCCTGAAAAGGGGCCCGCTCGGAAGCTGATCCACATCACCCCCAGGGGGAGGGAGGCCTTTCAGGAGTGGCTCCGTTCCGAACAATACGAGGAGGACGGGGTTCTGTACGATTTCATACAGGGATATCCGTTCTTTACCAAGTGCACCTTCCTCAACCACCTGGACGATCAGGGTACCCTGGAGAAGATCCAGAGACAGATCGCCATCGCGGAGCAGAAAACAGCAGCGTACCGCGAGATCCTTCCCCGGATGAAGAAGCGAGGGGCGGACCGGTTCCGGATCCGCATCCTGGAGTACGGCATGGAGGAGATGGAGCACCGGATCAGCTGGCTGGAGGAACTCCAACGGGAGCTGCAAACCGGGAAGGATGAAAAGAGACACCATGAAAGCAAGTGACATACGAACCTTCGCCCGGGAACAGGTCCTTTCCTCCCTGACCAGGCGCTACGAGAACCGGTCCTTTTCCCGGGAACTCTGGAAGCAGATGGCCGATGCGGGCCTGCTCGGTTTTCTCGTGCCCCCGGAGCTGGGGGGATCGGGCAAGGGAACCGAGACCCTGCTGGACGGCATCGACGCTTTCCTCGCCGGGGGTTGCGACATGGGGCTGTGCCTGTCCTGGCTGGATCACATCATGATCCACACGCACGTAATCCAGCGGTTCGGGACCCCCGCCCAAAAGAAGGAAATCATCCCGCGACTGGCCGGAGGCGATCAGATCGGGGCGCTGGCGGCATCGGAACCGGGAACCGGGGAAAACCCGAAAAAGATGCAAACCACCGCAACGGCGGAGAACGGCGGTTATACGATCCGCGGACACAAGATCTTCATCACCAACGGCCCGGTGGCTGATCTTGTTATCGTGCTGGCGCGCACCGGCCCGGCCCCCGGTAAAGAGGGGATTTCCGCTTTCCTCGTGGACACCGCCAACCCCGGGTTCCAGGTCCGCCAGGTGATGGATTTCGGCTTTCTGAACACCTCACCGCACGGGGAGTTGATCTTTCACGACTGCCATGTTCCCGAGGAGAACCTGCTGGGCAGGATCGGCCAGGGGCACGTGGGGATCTCCCGGGCCGTGTTCGCCTGGGAAAGACATATCCTGTTGTACGCCATGGCCGTTCATTTCCGCACCCTCCTGGACCGACTGATCCAGCACGTTGTCCGGCGTTGCGACCCCGGAACCGAAAAGACAGGCCCGCGGATCGCCTCGGCACACGTCACCCTGGAAGGGTTGAGGGAGATCACCCGCTTGTGGACCCTGAAGGCCCTGGAGCGGAACGACCTGGACCGGGAAAGCCTGGCGAGGCTCCTGTTCCTCGGGCAAGCCTTTCATCATTGGTGGGAAACGTTCGAGACCCTGCTTCATGGGGTGGATCTTTCCGACGATCCCGTGTTCTCCATCCTCATGAAGGATGCGCGGCTGCTGCAGATCGACCGCAAGCTGTACAGCGCACAGATGGAGCGGATCGGCCGGGAACTGCTTCAGCCGGTTGCCGGCACAGGACATTCGATGGAAACAACGAGGATTGAAACAGGCGGGTAACGGGCAGCCGCCCGTCCCGGGAAAAGGGGAGTCAATATGTTTGCATCCTTCCAAGAGGTCGAGAGCCGGCTGGAGAAGCAGGGGTATATATGCTCCCGTGAAACCGCCACCGTGGTGTACCTGGCCCTCCAGCTGCAGAAGCCCCTTCTGGTGGAAGGTCCCGCCGGGGTGGGCAAGACAGACCTGGCCAAGGTACTGGCCGGGTCCCAGGAGATCCCTCTCATCCGCATGCAGTGTTACGAAGGGCTGGACGAGACCAAGGCCCTCTACGAGTGGGAGTACGCCAAGCAGCTCCTCTATACCCAGATCCTCAAGGACAAGATCGCTGAGACACTGGAATCCAGCAGCACCCTGTCCCAGGCCGTGGACCGGATCGCCTCCGAGGAAAGCGCTTTTTTCTCGGACCGGTTCATCGTGGAACGCCCTCTCCTGAAGGCCATCCGCTCCCCGGACCCGGTGGTGCTCCTGATCGACGAGGTGGACAAGGCGGAGCCCGAGTTCGAGGCGTTCCTGCTGGAGGTGCTCAGCGACTTTCAGGTGAGTATCCCGGAGATCGGGACACTGAAAGCTCGACAGATCCCTCAGGTGGTGCTCACCAGCAACAACAGCCGGGAGTTGAGCGACGGTCTCAAGCGCCGATGCCTCTACCTTTATCTGGATTTTCCACCCCCCGAACAGGAGGCCCGGATCCTGGAAGCCAAGGTGCCGGGCCTGGACCGGAAGCTGCTCCGGCAGGTGGCCGAAGCGGTCCGTTCCATCCGGAACATGGATCTGAAGAAGCCTCCCAGCATCGGGGAGGCGCTGGACTGGGCCCGGACCCTGCTGCTGCTCAACGCCAACCGGCTTTCCCCGGACGAGGTGCGCCAGGGCCTGCCCGTGTTGGTGAAACACCCGGCGGACCGTGATCAGGTGCTCAAGGATCTGGGACGGGTCCTGCCGGCGGAACCGAAAGATGCGTGAGCCATGAAAGAGCAGATCCTCCAGTTTGCCGACATCCTTCGCGGCTCCGGGATGCGGATCGCCCCGGAAGAGACCCTGGACAGCCTGACCGGGATGGAACACGTGGATCTCCGCGAGCGGGGCCTCTTCCGGGCCTTGCTGCGCACCACTCTCGTCAAGCGGGCCGAGGACCTGCCCACCTTCGAACACCTCTTCGACCTCTTCTTCCACTCCCTGGAGATTCCCGACGAAGAACTGCCGTCCGCACTGGAACAGAGCGGCATGGAGGACTCCCTCCGGGAGATCCTGGAGCAGGCCAACGGCCTGCTCTCCCCCTGGATGCGGAAACTGGCCCTGGAGGGGCTGGCCGTGCTGGCGGCCGACCTGATGGAGGCAGGCAACCGGGCGGGGATCCAGGACATCCGGTATCCGCTGCAGACCTCCCACTACGTGCAAAAAATCCGGAAAGCGATGGGCATGGAAAACGGGGAGCAGGAACTGTCGAACCTGATGGAGGCCCTGGCCCGGCAGGGAGTCCCGGCAGCTACGCGTACATTCCTGGAACAGGAGCTGTCGGAAAGGATCCAGCGGTTCGAGGAAGTGATCCGCGATTACGTGGACCGTCAGGCGCGGGCTCAGCTCCCCAGGCAAAAAAAAGAGGAACCCCACCAGGCACTCATGGACAAATCGTTCGGGGCCTTGAACAGCTGGGAAATCAAGTCGATGCAGCACGCCGTACAGGAACTGGCCAAGAAGATCCGGGATGAGGCCGCTCTGCGGCAGCGCCGCAACCGCAAGGGCCGGTTCAGCCTCAAGCACACGCTTCGAAAAAGCCTCCGGTACGGGGGCGTTCCCCTGGAGGTGGTTTTTCGGAAGCGAAAGAAAACCCGGCCCCGGATCGTGGCTCTCTGCGACGTGTCCAGCTCCGTGTGGAACGCATCCCGGTTCATGCTCCACCTGCTCTACTCGCTTCAGGACCAGTTCGACAAGGTGCGGAGCTTCGTTTTCGTGGATGAACTGGGAGAGGTGACGGAGTGCTTCGAACGCCGCCCGGTGAACGAGGCTATCGAGACCGCCCTGAACGACGCCGGCATCGCCTACAACCGGTACACAGACTACGGAAGCGTGTTCGAGCAGTTCTGCGAGGACCAGATGGATGCCGTGAACCGGAAGACCACGGTGATCGTCATCGGGGACGGAAGAAACAACTTTTTCTTTCCGGGGGAGAAATACCTGTCCCGCATCCGGAGACGCGCGAGGCGCGTCATCTGGCTCAACCCGGAGAGCCGCGGTTTCTGGAGGTTCGGTGATTCCATGATGCACCGCTACAGCCGGAACTGCGACCAGGTACGTGAGTGCCGCAACCTGAAGCAGCTGATCGAGTTCGTGAACGAACTCACCCTCTGACAGGTTGTTGAGAATACAGGGTTCATGATTCGATTCCAGCGGGCAAGAAGTGCCTGTAAAGAACGCGATTTCTTAAACTACTTGACGGAACGCTTGCCTGTTGTAGGCATGCAGAAATCGCGGGGATGCAAGGCGGGTGAAGGGCCGGATCGCGAGACAGACCTTTGAGGTCGTCGCAGCGATACGGAACGAGCCCAACGCCGCTTCTTCCCAGATCAGATTCCTTTCCTGCAAGAACCCGGTTTCTATAACGAGATCGGTGCCACCCGTGTTCCTTATTTCCCCCACCCTTTCGCTTCGGCTTTCGAGAAAGGTCCATATGCAAGGCGCCCCGCAGCCGAGGAGCGGAGGCGTACTTTTCGTACGTTGGAGCGACCGTAGGTCGCCGCAGCGACGCGGCAAGGGGGAACGCAGCAGATGGGGGCGTCCGGGGGAGCTTCCCTCGTCCTTGGGGCCTTCAAAAGACCTGAACCGGCCCCTGCGTCCTCCGGGAACTCCCCAGCGGCCGCCTGGCTTACCCCCTCACCCGTGGAACTCAATGTTTCGGTTCTGAAGTTTCCAAAAGGAAGGAAATAGTAAGGGTTTTCTATTCTGTTCCGGCGGGCAAGAAGTGCTCGTATGCAAGGCGGGTGAAGGGCCGGGTCGCGAGATAGACCTTGAAGGTCATCGTAGCGACACGGACCGAGCCCAACGTCGCAGACGGGTGCTTCTCGCCCGCCGGACTAGGACTCGATGCCCGGGCGGGCCTCAACCCCTTCATGGTAGTAATGCTTTACCTCCCTCATTTCGGTAACGAGATCCGCGGCTTCCAGGATTTTCGGGTGGGCGTTTCTGCCTGTGATTACCAGCTCAACGTTTTCCGGTTTCTCGGAGATCAGCTCCGCCAGTTCATCGGCCGAGAACAGGTTGAAGTGAACGGCGATGTTGGCCTCGTCCAGGATGACCAGTTGATGGGCTCCGGCGCGGAGGATCTCACGGGCCTCCTGAAGGCCGTTCCGTGCCGCCAGCACGTCTTCCCGTTCGGGTTCTTTCCGGATAAAACAGGTTCTGCCGTACTGCCGGATCGTGATCCGGTCCCGGAGGCGCTCGAGGGTCTCCAGCTCGCTGTACCTCATCCCTTTCACGAACTGGGCGATGTAAACCCGCAGCCCGGCCCCGGCCGCCCGGATGGCCAGCCCCAGTGCCGCTGTGGTCTTGCCCTTTCCGTCTCCCGTGTAGACCTGTACGTAGCCCTTCATCTTATGGATTCCTATTGATCTCCCTACAGGTGGATGCTTTCCCAGGGGACGCCCCTGTCGCGGGCGACCTTGACCAAGTCGGTCAGGGACCATCCAGCCAGGATGTTCTCCGTGTTTCTGCGGATCTGCTTCCAAACGGGATGGACCGGGCAGTTCATGTCCCGGTCGCAGGTCCCCGGACTCTGAAGGCAGTCGTTGAACACCAGCGGGCCCTGTATTGTCTCAACGATTTCCAGCAGGGTGATATGATCCGGGGGTCTCGCCAGGGCGAACCCTCCGCCAACCCCCCGGGTGGAGCAGAGGATCCCCTTGCGCACCAGCGGCCGGGTGACTTTGATGAGAAACGCGGGGGTGATTTCCTGGGTGCGGCAGATCTCCTGGCTGGAGATCGTTCGCTGGTCCCCCTCAAGGGCCAGGTACAGAACCGTGCGGATCGCGCCTTCCGTGGCGGAAAGGATCTGCATCTTGCTCTTGCTGCCGCGACCTCTCTTTTTCGGATGGCATAGATCTGAAACAGGCATACGTCATGTTCCGTGGTTGTTCCTCTTTCTTCGATGAGGCCTTCCCGTCTAAAAAAGAGGCCCCCACTTTCTCTTTTCCGATTCGATAACATCGATCATCTGAAGAATGATGTCCGGCGTTTTTTCCTGGACGCGCTCCCAGGACGGCGTTTCCGGCTGCAGGGCGGGCCGCATGCGGTTCTGTTCGGCCACTTTGAGGATCGTCTGCTGCAGGCCCTGTTCGTTGAACGGCTTGAATTCCGGGTTTGCGGTGGTGAACCGGAGGAACTGGTTGGCCAGGTTTCCGGGCTCCAGGAAGTACTCGGCCGCCCCCAGAATACCCTCCTTGAGGGGACCCGTGACCATGGCTTCCTCCGTGTCCCGGTGGTAGGCGATGTTGTTGAAGCGGGCCGTGTCGGAATACTTCTTGATGAGGTCCCGCGCCACGCTCTCGTAGGTGATGGCCAGGTCCCGGAAGAAGTGCTGCGAGACCTCCAGTCCCTCTTCGATGATCAGTGCGTTCAGCAGGGTGTAGATGATATCCAGGGACATCTTCTGCAAGCCGCCGCTCTTCTCCGGGGACACCTTCTGGTGCTTGTGCTCGAACGGGTCCTGGCTGAAATCCACCTGGGCCACCTGGTTCTGGTTGGCCTTCCGGTACACCTCGATCAGGGTGAAGATTTCGATGCCCCAGTTCAGAGCAATGCGCATCCTCTCCAGCAGCTCCCGGCTGATCACCACCTCCCCGGCGAGCTGATAGTTGAACAGCAGGAGAAAATCGATCAGTTTGAGCATCTTCTCTTCGTTGGAGTCGGTGAACCGCCGTTTCAGGGCCAGGAGGAGGGGATCCACGAGGAGCCGCTTGACCCTTCCATACATCCGGTCATGGGTCCACCGGGCGTAGTAGCCCTTGCTGAACTGGTAGTTCAGGACCTGAACCGGGAAGAAGAGCCGATCGAGCTGCTCCCGGCGGAAACTGCGGATGTCCGCGTCCACGAGGCCCACGGCCGTGGCCTCCATGGCCAGGGCCACCCCGAAGCTCATGAACACGTTCCGGCCCTTGCCGCGGATGCTCAGATCGAACCCGTTCCTTTCCAGCATGTCGTACAGCCCCGCAAAGGCCGGGCCGTCGTTCCACTGGAGGAAATAGTTCTCCACGTGGTGCTTTCGCAGGATGTCCCGCGCCAACTCCACATCCGACTCCGTGGCCTGGTCCAGTCCGATGATGATCTTTTCCAGGTAGGTGGCTTCGCGCAGCTCCTTCACGATGTTCTCGAAGATGGGGCGGGACTCCGGCCGGTTGAATTCGCTGGCCAGCGACGGGATCACCAGCATCGGCTTTTTCCACCGGGAGTGATGTTCCAGGGACTTCAACAGGTCGGGATCCTTGTCCAGCAGGGGCAGGGTGGTGATCTTCGGGTGCTTCTGAGAAAAGTCGGGCATGCATTCCTCCGGGGTTGTTGGTGTCCGGTTGCCACGGGCAGGGAAAACCGCCTTGCGACCGCCCATCGGAAACAAGAAAAGTATGTACCGATGCCGGACGAATGTAAAATCAAATCTTCCGGAGGCGGAGGGTGTGCACTTCGGCCCTGCAGCGGAACCGGAACGGAAAAAAGCGGTTGACCCCGAGTCCGTTCGTGACCAGCAGGAGCGTGTTTCCCTGCCGGACCATGCCGGAGATGAAACCGGGCTTGAGCGTGGAGTGGTTCAGAATCGGTCCCAGGATCGGCAGCACCACCTGGCCTCCGTGCGTGTGCCCCGACAGCACGAGCCCTTCACCGGAAGCGGGGAGGTCCTTGAGCACGTCCGGGGTGTGGGAGAGAAGAATGTGGAAGGCCCCTTCCGGGACCCCGGAAAGTGCCCTGGAAACGTCTTCCCTCCGGGTGACGGGGTCATCAACCCCTGCCAGCCAGATCGATTCACCGTTCCGTCGGATCTCTGTGCTTCGGTTGTGCAGGATCCGGACCCCGTTTCGCCTGAGCCCCTGGACGAGTAGCTCCGCATTGTTGGGTTTTTCCGTAATGTCCTTCCTCATGAATGTGTCCAGGGCGGAGTACCGGTAGTAGTCGTGGTTGCCAAGCACGCAGTAGGTCCCCTCCCGGCTGTGCAGGTCCCGGACGGCTTCCACGCAGGATGCGATGCCGTCGTCCATCTCGATGAGGTCGCCGGTGATCACGCAAAGGTCTGCGGGTGGTGTGTTCAAGGCCGCCAGCCTTCGGACCTTTCGCCGGTCCCCGGTCCCGAAGTGAAGGTCCGAGAGAAAGAGCACGGTCATCCCGTCGAAGGCGTGGGGAAGGGCTTCAAAGAACAGGTCGAGCCTGTGATGCCGTACCTGCTGGGTTTGAAGGAAGGCAAACCCGGCAAAGGCGAACCCGAAGAACAGAACGATACTGAGTGCCCAGAAAAACATCGCTTGGCAGTCTGATCCTATGAAAAAACTACCTATTATATTGCCAATCGCTTTTTCAAGGGAGTTGAAAAAGTCCAATTTGCAGTCATCCCGGTGAAGGCCGGGATCCAGCGGTGCTTGAAAATGCTGGATTCCGGATCAAGTCCGGAATGACGGAAAACACAGGATCCCACTTTTTCAACGGCCGGTTAGAGGAAGCACATGGCCCTGAAACCGATCAGGATCTGTGCGGAGTAGTAGGTCGTCAGGATGATGGCCTGTGCCGCCCGGAAGGGCCGGTAAAACCGGTTCCAGGCCAGCACACCGTCGGATATGCAGAAAAGCAGGGAGCCCAGTGTGAAGAAGGGGAATTCCGCCCCCGTGTTCCGGTCGAAGTTCAGGGCCGTGATGAACATCAACGTGATGGCGACCATGTAGACGAGCAGGGGGATCCGGTATTTCTTTCTCGCCGATTCCTCCATCTTCCCCAGCAGAATGACGCCGAAAGTGAGGGTGACGGCAAAGGGGGCCAGGATCAGGACCGGCGGCAGGGAGATCGCCACGGTTGCGAACCCCGTGATGTAGAGGATGTGGCCCAGGAGGAAGGCGATGAGGCCGGCGAGGAACCGCTTGGGAGACAGGAGCAGGATATCCCCGCCCACCCCGGCGATCAGTCCCAGGAAGATCAGGTAGGGAAAGGTGGAGGTGGGTGATATGGACACCAGGTTCATGAAGAAGAGGGAGATGATCAGGAACATGGGGATCGGTTTGACAAGGGTGTAAAGCGGTTCGTTCCGGTATCGTGTGTAAATGGAAAAAACCGAGGCAATGACCGCCGCCACCAGGACCACTACCTGCATAAAGGAAAGGCACGCCAAGATGATTATCTCCCTGTCGGTTTCTAGGGGGAGCTATTTTATGGTGTCGGCACCCGGTTTTCAACCGGTGGTTGAAACTATTCACTTGAAAAAGGGTCAAAATATTCATACCATGTATAATATGTTTGTTTCGCGCGGCGGAAGAGTGGGAAATAATAAAACAATGTCACTGAAAAAAAACACCTGAGAAAGGGATCGGACATGATGCGTCGGGCTGCTCTCCCCATCCTTGGAACCATGGTGATCGGACTCGCTCTTATGGGGTGCACCCCCACCTACGATATCGTCATAAATACCTATGATTCCTCCAGAACATATGACGGAACCACCTATTTCCAGCTGCACGTGGCCGGGACGTACCTCAGCGTGGACATGAACGGAAACGTGCTGTGGGAGGACCAGGAGGTGGGGCCCTGGGTCGGAGGGGTGAACATGGGGTTCGATCCGCTGCCGGACGGCAACGTCCTGATCATGGGGACGGACGTGCGAAAGATCGTGGACCCGGCCACCAATCTGATCCAGTGGCAGGACAATCCCAACCCGGGCCATCACTCCGTGGAACAGCTGCCCTGGGGCGACATCCTGTACCTGTCCAACGAGATGTTCACCACGAGCCACGGCAAGAGCTGGCTGGGGGACGTCATCGTCATCGTGGATGAGGGCACCAAGAACATCCTGTGGGAATGGAAGATACACGATTACGTGGACGCTGCCCTGCACAACGAGTTCTCCCGGTATGGCGTGGACTGGAGCCACTGCAACACCGTGCACTATTATTCGAATTATTACTTCAACGGAAGTTACCGTGAAGTGCTCCTGCTGCTCTCACGCAGCCTGGATACGCTCTGGATGATCGAGTATCCCTCCGGAGACATCCTCTGGTCGGCCGGCCAGCACGGCGATTTCGGCCGGGTAGAACTGCCCGCGGAGCCGTTTCTGAGTGCGGCGCATGAAACAGAGATGATCGATAACAACCGGTTCATGGTTTTCGACAACGGACACTACCGGAACCCCCTGGTGAGCCGGGCGATGGAGTTCACCGTGGACCCGTCCGCGGGGACCATGACGGAGGTATGGTCCTGGACCGATCCGGGGAATACTATGAGCGATCTTTCCGGCGGGGATGCCGACCGGCTGCCCAACGGAAATACCCTGTTGACCCACGTGACGGATGCCCGTTGCATCGAGGTGACAGAGGAAGGGGACATCGTGTGGGACATGCAGGTAGTGCACCCGGGGACGAGCCTGGTTCATCCCGTCTATCAGTGTGAGCGGGGCCCCTGACCCGGCGTTCCTTCGAACCTGTTAGAGAGCAAGCTCGCGCTGCCGGACCCATTCCAGAATGCGTGCGCCCAGCACCGGCTTCTTCCGGCGGAAATCCGCCACGTTCACCGAGCCCGTCAAGTAGAGGGCATAGCGGAACTCACGCTTCAGGGTATCGATGTATCCATCCACCCCCTCCACCCCCTTCTGGTCCAGGATCCGGATGAACGGCAGGGCGATTCCGCAAAGATCCGCACCGAGCAGAACGGCCTTGGCCATGTGCAGGCCGTTGCGTACGCCGCCCGTGGCAATCAGCGGAACGCCCGCGACCCCGGCCTCCAGGATGGAGGCCGCGGTGGGGATTCCCCAGACACGGAACCGGCTTGAATCCATTCCGGAACGGATGCTGTCCACGAGCACCCAGCTGGTCCCCCCCAGGCCCCCCAGGTCGATGGCCAGCCCCCCCCACTGTTCCGGAAGCAGGGCGCTTTCCCGGCGGGTACCGGTTCCCACCTCCTTGGCGATCACCGGGTACCCGGCGTCCTCACAGAGCCTTCGGAGCGCCTCCGGGCAGCCGGAAAAATCCAGGTCCCCCTCATGCTGAAACAGTTCCTGGGCAGGGTTGATATGCACGCACAGGGCATCCGCTCCGATACTCTCTACGGCCTGGTGAACCCGGGAAAGCGGGTATTTTCTCAGGGCCGTAATCCCGAGGTTCCCCAGAAGGGGGGTCGTCGGCGCCGCCTCCCGCACGGCAAAGGTATCGGTGAGGTCCGGGTTTTCGATCATGGCACGCTGGGAACCCACCCCGAAGGCCACCCCCTTCCGTTCCGCGGCCCCGGCCAGGGCCAGGTTGATCTCTCTGGCTTCCCGGCAGCCCCCGGTCATCCCAGCGATAAGCAAGGGAAAATCCAGCCGTTTTCCCAGAAAGGTCTGCGAGCAATCCACAGCCTCGAGGTCCAGATCGTTGAGTGTCTGATGGACCAGAGTGACCTCATCGAAGAGGGGATCTCCGGTGTCCACCTTCTTTTCGAGGCAGATCCGGATGTGCTCCATTTTTCGCTGCTCGGTCTGGTTCATGTTCGTTCTCCTGCGGAGTGGGATGCTCGGGACCCTGAACATATGAAAAAGCGACCTCTTTTTGCACTCGTGTACAGGGGTGGCATTGGCTTTTTCAACAGTCTCCATAAGCCTCATTTTTCAACGAGTTCTTAGGAGCGTCTTTCGAGCATAATCGATCCAGGGCCATCAGACAAGCCGCCGCTTCGTTGACATTTTCACTTGGAACTCAGTACATTTATCGATATCCCGTGAATGAGGAGGAAACAATGGCGAAAGACACTTCAGCCCTTTCCGGGTTCCGGAATCTGACGGTTGAGGAGCGGCACGACCTGCTGATCCAGCGCGGGGACCTCAGCGAGAAGGACAGTTCCCTGTTGCTGGCCTTTCAGGAGGGGGTCCGCGTTGCCTCGGCCACCGTGGAAAACGTGATCGGCGTAACCTTTCTTCCCCTGGGGCTGGGAACCAACTTCATCATCGACGGGAAGACGGTCCTGGTGCCCATGGCGGTGGAGGAGCCTTCCGTCATCGCAGCGGCCTCCAACGGTGCGAAGTTCGCCCGGGAGGGGGGAGGCATCTTCACAGAGTGTGACGAGCCCGAGATGATCGGACAGATCGAGATGCGGGGCGTTCCGGATCTGGATGCGGCAGGAAAGAAGATAGAGGCGGAAAAGGAGAAACTCATCCGCCAGATCGACCAGATCCATCCCCGCCTCAAGGCAAGGGGCGGCGGGGCCAGAGACGTGGTGTTCCGGGTGGTGGATGCCCCGGCCGGTCACGCGGTGGTGCACATCGTTCTCGACTGTCGGGACGCCATGGGCGCGAACCTCATCAACACGGCCTGCGAGGCCATGGCCGGCACCTTTGCGGAGTTGACCGGCGGAAAACCCGGCCTCAAGATCCTTTCCAACCTGGCGGACCGACGCTGCGTGACCAGCCGTGTGCGGATCCCTATCAACGCGTTCGTCACCAAGAACTTCACCGCGGAACGGGTGGCCGAGGGGATCGTGGCCGCATCCCGGATCGCCGAGATCGACCCGTACCGGGCCGCCACACACAACAAAGGGATCATGAACGGTGTGGATTCCGTGATCATCGCCTGTGGGAACGACTGGAGGAGCATCGAATCCGGGGCCCACGCATTTGCCAGCCGGGAGGGAAGCTACAAACCCCTGTCCGTGTGGCGGATCGAAGAGGACGAGGAGGGCGGCCGGTTCGTGGCGGGCAAGCTGACCCTCCCCATGGCCGTGGGCATCGTGGGGGGGGGCGTGTCGATCAACCCCGTGGCGCAGGCCTGCTTGAAGATGTTGAAGATCGAAAAAGCGTCGGATCTCGCGCGGGTCGCCGCCGCCGTGGGAATCGCCCAGAACCTGGCCGCGGTACGGGCCTTGGCCTCCGAGGGGATCCAGCGGGGACACATGTCCCTGCACGCCCGGAGCATCGCCCTGGGCCTGGGGGCGCGGGGTGACGAACTGCAGCACGTGGTTCGCCAGGCGGTGCAGACGGGGGAGATCACCACCAACGCCGTGCAGGCAGCCCTGAACGAGCTGCGGGGACCAGACGGTGGATTGACGAGAGCGATCAACAAGGCGGTGGGGTTTGCCCTGGACACCCAGGAGGCCAGTGGGAAATGGTCCGGCTCTTCCAGCCCGAGAATCTTTGAAACGGCCATCGTGGCCGTGGCCCTGGGCCGGTCCGGGGAACACGAAGCCACGGTGCAGCAGGCGAGGCTGTGGCTCCGGGGACAGGCCGTGCAGAACCACCACCGGGTGGCGGAGATTTACGAAGAGATGGCGTACTCCCTTGCCATGGAGAGGTTCGGTGCCATCGACCTGTCCGACCCCCTGCTGTTTGACCCGATCTACATGCGCAAGACCGAGATCCTGGCCGCCCTGGCCACGTCCACCGAGCGGTCCATGAGCAGCTTTCGTCGCAAGGAGCAGATCCTCAAACAGCTTCAGTCCCACACCGATTCCGAGGAGAAAAGGAAGTCCCTGAAACCCTGGGCCCTGTCCGACCTGCTCTCCGTGCGCGTGCTCCTGGGCGACAAGACCGTGGCCGGTCTGCTGCCCGAGTTGCAGTGGAACGACGGCTCCATCTGGAACAACCCGGTATCCACGGCCATGGCCTTTCTTGCGTTCCTGGAAACCAACCGCTCGGTGGAAGCACGGAAAGCGGCCTCGTACCTGGTGCAGGCACAGGACGATCAGGGGTTCTGGTCGTACGTGAACCTGGACATGTGGGCTACGTCCATGATCGTTCGCGCGTTTATCGACAACAAAGAATTCCAGAGCCAGGCCCTGGCTCAGGCCCTGGCTTTTCTGGTCCGGTCCCAGAACGAGGACGGCGGGTGGGGCTATTCGCCGGGAATCATCTCAGACAACGAATCCACAGCACACACACTTCTGGCCCTGAACGACGCCAAAAAGATCCAGCTGGACCCGGAGATTGCGGAAAGGATTAAGAACGCCCTGGGCTCCGGGCTCTCTTATCTCGGCCGGAACCAGGAGGCCATGGGCCTGTGGACCACGTGGCAGTCCGCGGGAGACGCCGTGGTTCCCGAGGTTCTGGGGCACATTCTGGAAGCCGTCACCGCCTGTGGGCAGGATGGGGAAATCAGCATGAAGAGGGCGGTGCAGTGGATCGGCGAGCACCAGGACCTGGACGGCGGGTGGAGGGGCGGACTCTGCCGCAACTTCCCTTATGTTCAGTCCGCTCTTCTGCGGGGCCTTCCCGCCGGAAGCCAGGCGGCCATCAAGGGCCGGGCGGCGCTGATGTCGGCGGTAAACAGTGATGGCGGCTGGGGGATCATCCCCGGCACCAGTTCCTGTGCAAGCTCCACCGGGATCGCGGTCTCCGAACTCTGCCGCGTGGACCCGGACCGCTACCGGGGGGTGATCCGTCAGGCAGTCTCCTTTCTCATGGACCGTCAGCGGGCCAACGGGAGTTGGGAGTGCAAGCCGGAGATGTACGGTCCGAGACCCATGCTGTTCTATCTCCAACCGATCTCCCACGCCTTCACGGCCAGCGGGCTGGTTGCGGCCCGCTCCACGGGCATACACCCTTAGGAGCTTGTCGGATAAGGAGGCGTACATACCCGTCATTCCGGGCATGACCCGGAGAATCCAGGGGCAGGGGCGAGGAGGAGGCTCTTCGGCACCCTGCCCTGCCTCCCCTGGATTCCCACTTTCCGGGTGTCGATAAACGTCTTTTTCTGTTATGCCGGCCCCGGATCGGAGTCTGGGGCAAGCTCCGGCCGGCATCCAGAAGTGCTTCTGAACTGTGGATCCCGGATCAAGTCCGGGATGACAAGCCCATTGTACTTTTCCGACATTCCGGGCATGACCCGGAATCCAGGGGCAGGGGGAAGGAGGAGGCTGTTTGTCCCTCCGCCCGACAGCCCCCGGATCCGCGTTGGAGCTTGTCCCCACGAAAGCGGGGACGGGGATGACGACCGGATGTGCCCCCGCAGGGTGGGGCCCTGCCCGATCTGATCCTCCACTTCGTTATGACTTCATGATCCTCCTGCCTATACTCATAATCTCCCATCTTGTGTCTCCCTGCATGAGCGCGTGGTTGCGCTGATTCCACTGATTCAGCCTCCCCTTTAACGTCTGTCTCCGAGAAAGCGGGGGAACCCTCTCTCCCTCGTTAGAACCCTCCCCGCTCAACCGAAAAAATTGGCATTTTCCACATTTCAGGCAAGGCTGGCACTTTGGCACTCGCCTTGCAATACCTCCCTCCCGTAACAGGCATTGAGTAACGTCAAAACAACTTGGATTCATTCATCTGGGAGGAACCAACGCATGAATGGGAGAAAGG